>JBOIEQ010000050.1:0-26773 GCA_050741255.1 Burkholderiales bacterium
CCGCTGCCGATCTGCAGCACGGATTCCATCTCCCGGGCCTGGATCACGGGCACGAGGTTGGGGATCGTGGTGCAGGTGGTGACGAGGGCCGTCGTGGTGCAGACGCGCAGGGAGGGGTTGGGATCCTGCACGGTGTCGACCACGCGCGTGATCGTCGGCCGCACGGTCAGGCTGACGCGCCCGTCCTCGTTGATCTGCGGCGTCACGCTCATGATGACGCCCACCGGCACCGTCTGCGGCGTGGTGTTGAACACCGGCGGCTGCACCACGCCGCCCGCGACGACCGCGCCCTGCTGGGCTTCGACGTTGAAGTAGACAAAGTTGTCGACGACCTTCAGCACCGAGGTCTGGTTGTTCAGGGCCATCAGCTTGGGGCTGGACAACACGCGGGTGTTGCCGAACTGGGAGAGCAGCTGGATCGAGCCCGAGATGTTGCCGAAGCGGGAGGTCGGGTTGGTGTAGCCGATGGCGATGCTGCCGGCCCCGAAGTTGCCGGCGCCCAGCAGCGATTGCGTGAAGTTCAGTCCGTTGCCGACATCGGTGGCCAGCCGGCTCCAGTCGACACCCGCCTGGTACTCGTTGGAGAGCTGCACCTCGGCGATGGTCGCCTCGATCAGCACCTGACGCTGCACCGAGGCGCCGATGCCGTCGAGGAACTGCTGGATCAGGTGGTGCTGCTTCTCGGAAGCGAACACGTTGACGGTGCCCGCCATCGAATTGACGACGATGCTGTCGCGCAGGTCACCCGCCTGGAGCGGCAGCGGCTGGTTGCTGAACACCGTGTTGAACAGCTGGGTGGCGCCGGGACCCGCGCGGGCCACGGCCTCCGCCTGCGCGATGCGCTCTTCACGCTGGGTGCGGGCCGATTCGGCCTGGGCCTGCTTGGCCTCCGCCGTTTGCGACTGGGCGCGGGTCGAGTTGAGGATGGAGCGGATGTTTTCGCGCAGCAGCTCCCAGAAATTGGTGTTGGCCGTCGTCTTGACCAGGACGCTCGAGGAATTGTTGCCGCTGCCCGAGGCCCCGCCGGAGGAGCCGCCGGACGATCCACCCGAGCCGCCCGCGGCGCTCTGGCCGGTGATCTGGCCGGAGGCGCCGATCGAGCTGGTGCTGTCGCGCTGCATGTTGATGTAATTCACGCGGTAGACCTTGAAATACGGGAGGTCCGGCGACACGACGATCGTGTTGCCTTCCATGCGGTAGCGCATCTCGACCTGCTTCGAAACACGTTCGAGGATTGCCGGCAGCGTCTCGTTGATCACGTTCAGCGTCACCAGACCCTGGATGCCGGGATGCACGTCGATGTTCTGCTTGCTGTCCCGCGCGAGGGCGAACAGCAGGTCCTTCACCGGCACGTCGCTCACGACCACGCTGAAGGTGGGCGGTTTGACGCTGGGTTTCGGCGGCGGCACGAAACTCGAGGTGCGCGCCGGCGCGGGCACGCCTTCGGGCTCGATTTTCGTGTTGGCCGCGGAAATGTGGCCGGCGGACGGGGTGTCGGGAAGGGGGTGGTAGCAGCCGGACACGAGCAGCAGCGTGGTCGCGGCCAGCGCCGCGATCGCGTGCAGGGACATGGGGGGCGCGACGCGCGTGCGCTCGAGGGATACGGACTTCATGACGGCCACCTTCCTTTCGTCGTCGCCGGCGCGGCGGGGACCGCAGGCCCCGGCGCCGGGAGGGACGCTCAGGAAGGCTGCAGGGCCGCGATTTCGGCGCGTATGCCGTTCACCGTACGGAGCAGGGGGCGGTACGGCTTGAGCTGCGGCGGCAGCGCGGCCAGCGCTTCCTGCGCGGCCCGCTTATCGCTGTAACTCCCGTACACCACCGTCAGCGACGGTTTCTGTTTTGCAACTGTACGGTATATAAAAACTTCATTCATTTCAATATATTTGGAGAGAACGTTGAGGTGTTGCTTTAGCTGCTCACGGTCCTCGGTTCCCAGGAGCTGGATCGTGTAGGTGCTGCCCGCCGTATCTTTTAGCCAGGTCTCGGTGGCCGCGAAGCGGGCGTCGAGCCCGTCGCTGCCGCGAGGCTTGGGTTTTAAGTTAGCGCTCGCTTTCAGATCCGGTGCGCTCTTCACCGCAGCAGGACCTTCAGTAACTAGTTGTTTTTCCTTGCTTTCTACTTCTTTTTTCACTGGGGCTGCAGCCTCCGGCGCTGGTGCCGGCAAGGGGGCGGGCTCGGCGCCTGCCTTGGTCGGAGTCTCAGCCGAGACTGGCCCGGCGGCAGTTGCCGGGAGGGGTGCCGGCGGGCTTTCCAGGGGCGGGGTTGTGGCCGTCGTAACCCCTTGTGGCGTATTCGCAACATGCCAGGCGTACGCGGCGATGCCGACCGCCGCGCCCAGCAGTATGAACAGCGCCGGGGCAAACCAGACCGGCCGCAGTGCGCGCTGGGCATCGGCCGCGAATTCGCTGTCGCGGATCGCCGCGCGCACGTGCTTCGGCTTGATCGTGTGCGTGTTCTCGGCGAAGGCGGCCAGCAGCGCCTTGTCGGCGATCAGATTCACGCGGCGGGTCAGGCCGCGCGAGGCTTTCGCGATGGTGCCCACCACGGCCGGGCCGAACAGATCGGGCCCGCGGTAGCCCGCCGCGCGCAGGCGGAACTGCAGGTAGTCCTGCACCTCGGCGTCGGCCAGCGGGGAGAGGGTGAAACTGTGGGTGATGCGTTCGCGCAACTGGCGGATTTCGGTCTTGCGCAGGTTGTCGTCCAACTCCGGCTGGCCGAACAGCACGATCTGCAGCAGCTTGTGGTTCTTGGTTTCCAGGTTGGAGAGCAGCCGCATTTCCTCGAGCGTCGCGATCGGCATGCTCTGCGATTCCTCGACGAAGATCACCACCTGCTTGCCCTGCGCGTAGCGGTCGAGCAGGTAATCATGGATCAGCTTGATGACTTCGAGCCGGCCCGCCTCGCGCACCGGTTTCAGTCCGAGTTCGAAGGCGATCGCGCGCAGGATCTCGTCCGGGCCGACACTGGGATTGGCGAGATAGACCGTTTCCTCGCGTGCGCCCAGGCGCGCCTGCAGCATGCTGCACAGCATGGTCTTGCCGCTGCCGACTTCGCCCGTGACCTTGATGACGCCCTCGCCCTGCGACAGGGCGTAGACGAGCGCCTCGAGGATGGGGCCGCGGTTGCCGCCGCCGAAGAAGAAATCGGTGTTGGGGGTGATCTTGAACGGCGGCTCGCGCAGGCCGAAATGGGCGTAATACATGAGCGGTCAGCCGTGGTGCGGCCGGTGCCGGCCGTTGGGGCGCGCCACCGGCGCGCGCGATTCAGCGGGGCGCAGCGGCGCCTCCCTGGTTCTGGTAATTCTGCATGCGACTGTAGAGCGTGGTGCGGTGGATGCCCAGCAGTTTCGCCGCCTGCGACAGGTTGCCCTGGGTCAGCGCCATCGCCGCTTCGACGTAGGCGCGTTCCCACTGCTGCAGCGTGTCGTCGAGATTGAAACCCGCCTGGCCGCGCAGGTGCTGCTTGGCGGCCTCCAGGGCGGTCTCGAAGTCCGCCGCGAACGGCAGCGCAGCCCCTTCCGGCACGAGGCTTTCCAGGTCGAGTTCCCCCTGCAGTTGCTCGGCCGTCACGGTACGCCCGGCGTACTTGGTGATGAGCCGGATGACGATGTTGCGCAGTTCGCGGACATTTCCCGGGAAGCCGTACTCGAGCCACAGCACTTCCGCGCGCGGGTCGAGCGTGAACGGCTTGGCTTTGGCCTGCTTCGCATAGAAATCCCGGAAGTGCTCGAGCAACTGCTGCTTGTCCTCGCCGAGATCGCGCAGCGAGGGCACCGCGATGGTGAACACGGACAGGCGGTGGTAGAGGTCGGCGCGGAAGCGCCCAGCGCGCACTTCCGCGCGCAGGTCGCGGTTGGTGGCGGCGATCACGCGCGCGTTGGACACGCGGCTTTGCGTCTCGCCCACGCGCTGGAATTCGCCGTTCTCCAGCACGCGCAGGAGTTTGGCCTGCAGTTCCAGCGGCAGTTCGCCGATTTCGTCGAGGAACAGCGTGCCGTCGCGCGCGTCCTCGAAGTAGCCCGAGCGGGCCGTGACCGCGCCGGTGAACGAGCCCTTGCTGTAGCCGAACAGCGTGGGCTCGACGAGATTGGGCGAGATCGCCGCGCAGTTCAGCGCCAGGAAGGGCTTGGACGCCCGCGGGCTGGCCTTGTGCAGCGCGGCGGCGATCAACTCCTTGCCGGTGCCCGATTCGCCCTCGGTCAGCACCGGGAAGGGGGAAGGCGCGTACTGGGCGATCTGCTGGCGCAGCTTCTCGATCGGCAGGCTCTTGCCGACAAAGCCGATTTCGGCGGCGGCGCCGACTTCGGCGTTGCGGATCTCCAGCGCGCGGGCGAGAAACTCCCGGATGCGCTCCGGTTCGCACGGCTTGGCGATGAATTCGATGGCGCCCAGCGTCCGGGCATGACGGGCATTCGCCTCGTCGTTCTGGCCGGACAGCACCAGGATCTTGATCGCGGGCGAGGCGGCGATCAACTCGCCGATCAGCTTGAAGCCCTCGTCGGGGCGGTGCGGCGTGGGCGGCAGGCCGAGGTCGATCAGCGCGAGCTGGGGCGTTTCCTCGCGCTGCGTGAGCAGGCTTTTCACCTGGTTGCGCGACGCCGCGACGAACACTTCATAGTCGCGCCCGAGCACGAAGTTCAGCGTATCGGTGATCAGCGGATCGTCGTCGACGATCAGCAACTGGGGCTTTTTGTCAGCGCCCTCCGGCATTGCGGTTCCCTCACTCTCCAAGACCGGATTGTGCCAGACGCATCGCGCGGCCACTATGCCGGAATGCTCGCCCCGACCGCTTCGGCTTCATCCACGCAGGCCAGAAACGCCCGCTCGAGGTCGGCTGCGCCGTAGCGCGTCGCGAGTTCGGCGGGCGTGCCCGCGAAGCGCAGCCGGCCCGCATGCACGAGCGCCATGCGGTCGCACATCTCGGCCACGTCGGCCAGTGCGTGTGAGGTGAAGAACACGGTGTGCCCCTCGGCGCGCAGGCGCTGCAACTCGGCCTTGAGGCGCGCGCGCGCGCGCGGGTCGAGGCCCGAGGTCGGTTCATCGAGCACGTACAGGTCCTTGCGGGCGGCGAGGCAGGCGGCCAGCCCCAGCTTCTGGGTCATGCCCTTGGAATAAGTGCGCACCGGCCGCGCGAGCGCGGCCGGATCGAGGTCGAGCGCGGCCAGCCGGGCGTGCACCGCCGCCGGCACGTACGGCGTGCCCTGCAGGGACAGCACGAAGGCGATGAAGTCGCGCCCCGTCAGGTAGTACGGCGGATTGAAGCGTTCCGGCAGGAAGGCGAGCGCGGCGCGCGCGCGCTCTTCGCGGTGCGGGACGCCGTAGATGTCGATGCTGCCCGCGTCCATGTCGCAGAAATCGAGCAGGCACTTGATGAGGGTCGTTTTGCCCGCGCCGTTGACGCCGACCAGCCCGAAGCACTCGCCATGGCGGACCTCCAGCGTCAGGTCGTCCAGGGCGACGGACCGTCCGTAACGCTTGCCGACGCCCGCGAAACGCAGCGCGGGCGGGGGCATGGGCTGGGTGGGTGAGTTTGCGGAAGCCGGCACGCGCTTACGCTAGCCGAAGCGCCGTGCGTCCACAAGGCGCAACCGCAGGGCTTGTTTGAAGCCGCGTGCCGCGTGCGAGGCTCGGTGGCGTCCCCGCAGGCAGTCCATTAAAATGCGCCGCTTCGCTTTTGCGCCTGTTTCGAGACCCTCCCTTCGTGACTGTCCTCCCCAACGAGCCCGCCCGTGCTGCCGCACCCCCCGCGGGGCAGGCGCACCCCGCGCCGCTGGTCGAGGTCGCCGATCTGGCCTTCTCCTACGGCAAGCGGACCATCCTCGACGGGATCACGCTCACCGTTCCCCGCGGCAAGGTGGTGGCGATCATGGGCGGTTCGGGTTCCGGCAAGACGACGCTGCTGCGCCTGATCGGCGGCCAGATCAAGGCCACCCGCGGTAGCCTCAAGGTTGCCGGCGAAAGCGTCGCGGGCCTGGGCGACGCGGCGCTCTACCGCCTGCGCCGGCGCATGGGCATGCTGTTCCAGTTCGGCGCCCTGTTTACCGACCTCTCGGTGTTCGACAACGTGGCCTTTCCGCTGCGCGAACATACGGATCTGCCGGAATCGATGATCCGCGACCTGGTGCTGATGAAATTGCAGGCGGTGGGCCTGCGCGGCGCCCGCGACCTGATGCCGGGGGAGGTCTCCGGCGGCATGGCGCGGCGGGTCGCCATCGCGCGCGCCATCGCGCTCGATCCGATGCTGATCATGTACGACGAGCCCTTCACCGGTCTCGACCCGATTTCGCTGGGCGTGATCGCCAACCTGATCCGCCGCCTGAATGATGCGCTGGGCGCGACCTCCATCGTCGTCACCCACGACGTGCACGCCTCGCTCAACATGGTGGACTACGTCTATTTCGTGTCGAAAGGGCGCATCGAGGCGCAGGGCACGCCGGACGAGATCCGCGCGAGCGTGGTGCCCTTCGTGCACCAGTTCGTGCACGGCGAGATGGACGGGCCGGTGCCTTTCCATTATCCGGCGGCGGCGCTGGAGGCCGACCTGGGTGTGGGCGCCCGGGGCGGACGGGCCTGACCCATGGCCAACGCACTGGTACAGGGGGTATCGAACGTCGGCGCCTGGGCCGTCGACAGCGTGCTGCGGCTGGGCGTCGGCGCGCGCTTTTTCGGGGCGACGCTGCGCCATTCGGGCACCGGCTTCCGGCGCTTCCGGCTGATCGTCAAGCAGGTCAATTTTCTTGGTAATTACTCGCTGGTGATCATCGCCGTGTCGGGCCTGTTCGTCGGCTTCGTGCTCGGCCTGCAAGGCTACAATACGCTGCAGCGTTACGGCTCCGAGCAGGCGCTCGGCGTGCTGGTCGCGCTGTCGCTGGTTCGCGAACTCGGACCGGTGGTGACGGCGCTGCTGTTCGCCGGCCGCGCCGGCACCGCGCTGACCGCCGAGATCGGCCTGATGAAGGCGACCGAGCAGCTGTCGGCGATGGAGATGATGGCGGTGAACCCGTACGCGCGGGTCATCGCGCCGCGGTTCTGGGCGGGCGTGATCTCCATGCCGCTTCTGGCCGCGATCTTCAGCATCGTCGGCGTCTACGGCGGCTACTTCGTCGGTGTCGTGCTGATCGGCATCGACGAGGGCGCGTTCTGGGCGCAGATGCGTTCGAGCGTGGACGTGTTCGACGACGTGCTGAACGGCGTGTTCAAGAGCTTCGTGTTCGGGATCGCGGTGACGCTGATCGCGCTGTTCGAAGGCTACGACGCGCAGCCGACCGCGGAAGGCGTATCGCGCGCCACCACCCGCACGGTGGTGGTGTCGTCGCTGGCGGTGCTGGCGCTGGATTTTGTGTTGACCTCGTTCATGCTGGGTGCCGGAGGCTGGTAATGGAAAGAAAAACACTCGACCTGGTGGTCGGCCTGTTCGTGCTGCTGGGGCTCGCGGCGATCCTCGCCCTCGCCCTGCAGGTGGGCAACCTCGCCAGCTTCAGCTTCGGCGCCACCAACTACAACGTGACCGCCAATTTCGAGAACATCGGCGGACTCAAGGTGCGCGGGCCAGTGAAGAGCGCCGGGGTGGTGGTCGGCCGGGTGACGGGGGTCGCGTTCGACGACCAGAAGTTCACCGCCCGTGTGACGCTTTCCATCGACAAGCGTTATAACTTCCCGAAGGATACGTCCGCGGCCATCCTGACCTCCGGCTTGCTCGGCGAGCAGTATGTAGGGCTGGAAGCCGGCGGTGACGACAAAAACCTCGTCGAGGGTGATGCCATCAAGCTGACGCAATCGGCGGTGGTGCTGGAAAAGCTGATCAGCCAGTTTCTGTACAGCAAGGCGCAGGAAGACCCGAAAAAGTAAAATGGTGTTCAGTCGCAACCGACGTCCTAAACGCAGGAGATGAAGCACGATGGCCAGCCCGCTTGATACCACCGTTTCGTTCAATCGCCGGACCTGGGTCGCGGCCCTGCTGGGCGGGGCCGCGCTCGCGCTGACCGCCGCGCCGGCGCTGGCGCAGGCGCCCGCCGCCGACGCGCCGCCGGACACACTGGCCCGTTCGGTCACCGAAGACGTGATGAAGGCGCTGCGCACCGACAAGGACATCGCGGCGGGCAACCAGAAAAAACTCACTGACCTGGTCGAGACCAAGATCCTGCCGTATTTCGATTTCGCGCAGATGACGCAGCTCGCGATGGGACGCAACTGGCGCGAGGCCTCGGCCGACCAGCGCAAGGCCGTGACGGCCGAGTTCCGCACCCTCCTCGTGCGCACCTACTCCACCGCGCTGTCGACCTACAAGAACCAGACGGTCGACTACAAACCGGTGAAGCTCGCGCCGGGGGACACCCGCGTCACGGTGCGTTCGGCGATCAACCAGGACGGCGGCGGCCCCCCCATCAGCATGGACCTGCGGATGGAAAAACAGGCGGGCGGCTGGAAGGTGTACGACGTGGCGATCGAGAACGTGAGCCTGCTCGAGAACTGGCGCAGCCAGTTCAACACGCAGATCCAGAAAAACGGGGTCGACGGCCTGATCAAGGCGCTCGCCGACCTGAACAAGACGCGCGGCACGCAAAGCTGAGCATCTCCGTGGTCGCCGCAATCGTGCGTGAAGGGGAAGTGCTTCGGGTGAGCGGCCCCGTCACGATGGAAACGGCCGGTGGCTTGGCCGCGCAGGGACGAACCCTGCTCGCCGGCGGTCCGTCGACGCGCTCGCTCGATTTCGCCGGCGCGACCGAGGTCGATTCCGCGGCCGTCAGCCTGATTGTTGAATTCATGCGCGCCGCCGGCGGCGCGCCGCTCGCCATCGCGCATCCGCCCGCCAGCCTCGCCAGCCTCGCCGCGCTGTACGGCGCCGCCGACCTGGTCGGCGGCTGACACGGTCACCCTGCGCTTCCCGTGGCCACGAGCGTCGCGGTGACGCCCGCCCTCGCGCTGTCGGGGCTCGCCAAGCACTACGGCGCGCCGCCAGGGGTGCGCGCGCTGGACGGCGTGTCGTTCAGCGTCGCGCCCGGGGAATTCTTCGGCCTCCTCGGCCCCAACGGCGCGGGCAAGACCACCCTGATTTCCATCCTCGCCGGTCTCGTGCGGGCGACCGGCGGACACGCCGCGGTCATGGGTCACGACGTGGTCACGGACTACCGGGCGGCGCGGCGCGCGCTCGGCGTGGTGCCGCAGGAACTGGTGTTCGATCCCTTCTTTACCGTCCGCGAGTCGCTGCAGTTCCAGTCGGGTTATTTCGGCCTGACCCGCAATGACGCGTGGATCGACGAGGTCATGCATCACCTCGACCTGACCGGCAAGGCGAACGCCAACATGCGCAGCCTCTCCGGCGGCATGAAGCGCCGCGTGCTGATCGGCCAGGCCCTGGTGCACAAGCCGCCGGTGATCGTGCTGGACGAGCCCACCGCCGGGGTCGACGTCGAGTTGCGGCAGCAGCTGTGGCAGTTCATCCGGCGGCTGAATGCCGACGGCCACACCATCGTGCTGACCACGCATTACCTGGAAGAAGCCGAAGCGCTGTGCTGCCGGATCGCGATGCTGAAAGGCGGACGGCTGGTCGCCCTCGACACGACGGCGAATCTGCTGAAACACATCCCCGGCTGCGCGGTGCGCGTGAAACTTGCGGAAAACCGGCTGCCGCCCGCGCTGGCGCACCTGCCGTCGAGCCGCGACGGCGACAGTTTCCGCCTGCAGCTCGCCGAGTACGCGGAAGTCGAGGGCGTGCTGAAAGCGCTGCGCGCCGCGGGCGCGGCCGTGCAGGAACTGGAAGTGCTGCAGCCCGATCTCGAGGAAGTCTTCGTACGGATCATGCGGCAGGGCGGCACGGCCGGCGATGACCGGCGGGCGGCGGCATGAACGCGCAGGTGATCGATATTCACCCGCTGGCCGGCTTCTGGACGCTGTTCCGCAAGGAGTGGCTGCGCTTCTGGAAGGTGAGCGTGCAGACGGTGCTGGCGCCGATGCTGACCGCGCTGCTCTATCTGCTGGTGTTCTCGCACGCCCTGCGCGGCGTGGTCGAGCCGTACCCCGGCGTGCCCTATACGGCGTTTCTGGTGCCGGGCCTCGCGATGATGGCGGTGCTGCAGAACGCGTTCGCCAACTCCTCCTCGTCGCTCATGCAGTCCAAGATGCAGGGCAGCATCGTGTTCGTGCTGCTGCCGCCGTTATCGCACCGCGAGTTCTTCGCCGCCTACCTGCTGGCCGCGATCGCCCGCGGGCTGGTCGTCGGCGCGGGGGTGTTCCTGTTCACGGTGTGGTTCGTCGACGTGCGCGTGGAGCATCCGCTGTGGGTGCTCGTCTTCGCACTCGGCGGCAGTGCGGTGATGGGTGTGCTCGGCATCGTCGCCGGGCTGTGCTCGAGCAAGGTCGACGAACTGGCGGTGTTCCAGAACTTCATCATCCTGCCGCTGACCTTCCTGTCCGGCGTGTTCTATTCGGTGCACAGCCTGCCGCCCGCGTGGCAGGTGGCCACGCACTTCAATCCGATCTTCTACATGATCGACGGCTTCCGCTACGGCTTCTTCGGCGTGCACGACGTGTCGCCCTGGGTGTCCCTTGCCGTGGTCGGCGGTTTCTTCACCGTGCTGTCGGCGCTCACGCTGTGGCTGCTCGCCATCGGCTATAAACTGCGGCACTAGGAGTTCTCCATGGTCAATCCCGACAGCATCAAGGCATCGATCGCGCAGGGCCTCGTCTGCGAGCATGTGGAAGTCAGCGGCGACGGCCATCATTTCGAGGCGGTCATCGTCAGCGAAGCCTTCGCCGGCAAGAGCCGCGTGCAGCAGCACCAGCTCGTGTACGGCGCGCTCGGCGGCCGCATGCGCGAGGAAATCCACGCCCTCTCCATGCAGACGCTGACGCCCGCGCAGTGGGCGGAGAAGCGCGCCAAGGGCTGACAGCGGGTCAGGGACTTCTCGATGGACAAACTGGTCATTCGCGGCGGCGTGCCGCTCGCCGGCGAGGTCGCCGTCTCCGGCGCCAAGAACGCGGCGCTGCCGATCCTGTGCGCGACACTGCTCGCCGCAGACGAACTCGTCATCGACAACGTGCCGGCCCTGCATGACGTGGCGACGATGCTCAAGCTGCTGGGCCAGATGGGCGTTGCCGTCGCGCGGGATGGCACGACCGTGCGCCTGTCCGCCGCGGACATCGCCAACCGGACCGCGCCCTATGATCTGGTCAAGACCATGCGTGCCTCCATCCTCACGTTGGGACCGCTCGTCGCCCGGTTCGGCGAGGCCCGCGTGTCACTGCCCGGCGGCTGCGCGATCGGCCTGCGGCCGGTGGACCAGCACGTCAAGGGGCTGGAGGCGATGGGCGCGACCATCACCGTCGAGCACGGCGACCTGATCGCCCGCGCGGAACGCCTGCGCGGCGCGCGCATCGTGATGGACATTGTCACCGTCACCGGCACCGAGAACCTGATGATGGCGGCCGCGCTCGCGGACGGCACCACGGTGCTGGAGAATGCCGCGCGCGAACCCGAGATTCCCGATCTCGCGGCGTGTCTGAACGCGATGGGCGCGAAAGTCAGCGGGGCGGGCACCGACAAGATCACGATCGAGGGCGTGACCACCCTGAAGGGCGCGCGCCATCGCGTGATGCCCGACCGGATCGAGACGGGCACCTTTCTGGTGGCGGCTGCCGCGACCGGTGGTGACGTCAAACTCACCGGCGCACGGCCCGATACGCTGGATGCGGTGCTGGAAAAGCTGCGCGAGGCGGGAGCCACGGTTGCGACCGGTGCCGACTGGATTTCCCTGCAGCAGAAAACCCGCCCGCAAGCCGTCACCGTGCGCACCGCGCCGCACCCGGCGTTTCCGACCGACATGCAGGCGCAGTTCATGGCGCTCGACGCCGTGGCGGAGGGCACCGGCATCGTGACCGAGACGATCTTCGAAAACCGCTTCATGCACGTGCAGGAACTGAAACGGCTGGGCGCCGACATCACGGTGGAGGGCAATACCGCCGTGGTGAAAGGCGTGCCGCGACTCGAAGGCGCCACCGTGATGGCGACCGACCTGCGCGCCTCGGCGTCGCTGGTGATCGCCGGGCTGGCCGCGCACGGCGAGACGGTGGTCGAGCGGGTTTATCATCTCGACCGCGGCTACGAACACATCGAACAAAAACTGTCGAAACTCGGCGCGCGCATTCAGCGCGTCCGCTGAGTACGTCCACCGCCATGTTCTCTACGCGGCGCGGCGGATAGGAGGTGAGCATGGGCAAGATATCGAGCGTGCGCGAGCAGGTGAGCGAGGCGGAATGGGCGCTGCGCTGCACCCTGGCGGCCGCGCACCGGCTGGTCGCGCATTTCGTGTTCGTCGATCTGACCTACAACCACCTCTCGGTGCGGCTGCCCGACAACCCGTCGCATTTCCTCGTCAAGCCGGCGACCGTGTTCATGGAGCAGGTCACGGCCTCCAATCTCGTCAAATACGACCTCGACGGCAACCAGGTCATGGCCTCGGAGCACCGGGCCGCGCCGTCGGCGTTCAACATCCATGGCGCGATCCTGCGCGCGCGGCCGGACCTCAACGCGGTGCTGCACACGCATTCCCCCGCCAACCTGGCGGTGTCCGCGCAGAAGCACGGCCTGCTCATGCTGACGCAGCAGGCGATGCGTTTCCACGAACAGATCGCCTACTACCCCTACGACGGCGACGACGCGAGCAAGGAAGGCTCCGCGCGGCTGGCGAAGGGGATGGGCGACAAGTGGCTGATGATCCTGCACAACCACGGCGCGGTCGTCACCGGCAAGACCGTGCCCGAGGTGTACATCCAGAACCACTTCCTGGAACTCGCCTGCCGCGCGCAGATCGGGGCCTTGGCCGGCGGGACGGAGTTGATCACGCCGTCGCGCGCGCTGTGCGAGGCCCGCGCGAAGGAGTTCGGCCGTTACGGGCAATACGACGCCAACAGCCGCGACTGGATCGCGGGGCTGGCGCTGGTCGAAAAGCTGTACCCCGAATACCAACAATAATCCGCGAGGAGGAAGTCATGCCGAAGTACCCGGTCCGGTCCGCTGCTGCGGTCCTGTCGTTGTTTGCCGTCGCCGCACCGGCGATCGCCCAGAATTACCCCGCCAAGCCCATCCGCTACATCATCGCTTTCCCGCCCGGCGGCTCCAACGATATCCTCGCGCGCATCATCGGCGCGCGCATGACCGAACTGATGGGACAGACGGTCATCATCGACAACCGGCCCGGCGGTGGCGCCAACATCGGCGCGGAGGCGATCGCGCGCGCGGCGCCCGACGGCTACACCATCGGCAACATCAGCGCGACGCACACGATCAATGCGACGCTGTACCCCAAGCTGTCGTACGACGTGCTGAAGGATTACACGCCCATCATCAAGGTGGCCGAGATCCCGCTGCTGCTGGCGGCGCATCCCGTGGTGCCGGCGAAGGGGCCGAAGGAGCTGATCGCGCTGACCAAAACGCGCAAGCTCGCGTACGGCTCGTCCGGGGTCGGCACGCCGGGGCATCTGGCCGCCGAAATGCTGCGCGGCTACGGGGCGAAGGACCTCGCCCACGTGCCGTACAAGGGCGGCGGACCGGCGGGCGTGGACCTGATGGCCGGCAACATCGAGCTGCTGTTCAACAACATGCCGGAACTGGTGCCCTTCGTGAAGGCCGGCAAGATGAAGGCGATCGCGGTGACGAGCGCCAAGCGCGATCCCGTGCTGCCCGATACCGTCACCATGATCGAGGCCGGTTTCCCGGGGTTCGATCTCGGCAACTGGGTCGCAATCGTCGGACCCGCGAATATTCCCAGGGACATCGTCGCCAGGCTGAACGGGGAGATCAACAAGATCCTGCGCGAGCCCGCCACCCGGGACAAGATCGCGGCGCAGGGCTTCAACATCACGACCAGCACACCCGACGAACTCGCGGCGTTCATCCGCAGCGAATACGACAAGTGGGGCAAACTCGTGAAAGTGTCGGGCGCGAAAGTGGAATAGCCGGCGCTCGTATTCTTCGGCGCGGGGGATCCGCGGAAGCACGGTAAAATCCCGTTTTCCCGGGGTTTCCGTGGTGTTTTCTCGCAGGTTCCCATGACGCCGATCAGCATTGCCCTGTCCAAGGGCCGCATATTCGAGGAAACGGTGCCGCTGCTGGCGGCCGCCGGCATTCGCGCGTCCGAGGATCCCGAACACTCCCGCAAGCTCATCATCCCCACCAACCGCGCCCACGTGCGGCTGATCATCGTGCGGGCGTCCGATGTGCCGACCTACGTGCAGTACGGCGCGGCCGACCTCGGCATCGCCGGCGGCGACGTGATGATCGAACACGGCGGCGCGGGTCTCTACCAGCCGCTGGACCTCGGCATCGCGCGCTGCCGCATGATGGTCGCGGTGCGCAAGGGCTTCGATTACCGCGCGGCGGTACAGCAGGGCGCGCGGCTGCGGGTGGCCACCAAATACGTAAAGATCGCACGCGAGCACTTCGCGGCCAAGGGCGTGCACGTCGATCTCATCAAGCTTTACGGTTCGATGGAACTCGCGCCATTGACGGGCTTGGCCGATGCGATCGTGGACCTGGTATCCACCGGCGGCACGCTGCGCGCGAACAATCTGCAGGCGGTCGAGGAGATCCTGCCGGTGAGCGCGCGGCTGGTGGTCAACCAGGCGGCCTATAAGTTGAAGCGCGCCGCGATCCAGCCGCTGCTCACCGCGTTCGAACGCGCGCTCGCGCGGGCGGCGTGATGAAACTGCGGCGCCTGTCCACCCGCGACGCGGGTTTCGACGCTGCGCTCGGGACCTTGCTCGCCTTCGAGTCCGCGCAGGACCCGGGGGTCGATGCCACGGTCGCGGACATTCTCGCGGACGTCAGGGTGCGCGGCGACGCGGCGGTTCTGGAGTACACGCGGCGCTTCGACCGGGTCGAGGCGAAGAGCCTGCGCGACCTCGAACTCACGCGCGAGGCGCTCACCCGCGCGCTCGACGGGCTGGGCAAGGACGCACGCGCCGCATTGCGGACGGCGGCAGACCGCGTCCGCGCGTACCACGAGCGCCAGAAAAGCGGCTCCTGGGATTACACCGAGGCCGATGGCACGCGCCTCGGCCAGCAGGTCACGCCGCTCGACCGCGTCGGCATTTACGTGCCCGGCGGTAAGGCGGCCTATCCGTCCTCGGTGCTGATGAACGCGTTGCCCGCGCGCGTGGCCGGCGTTGGTGAAGTGATCATGGTGGTGCCGACGCCCGGGGGCGAGCAGAATCAGCTCGTCATGGCCGCGGCCGCAATGGCCGGCGTGGACCGCGTGTTCACGATCGGCGGCGCGCAGGCGGTGGGCGCGCTCGCCTACGGCACCGAAACCGTCCCCGCGGTCGACAAGATCGTGGGGCCGGGCAATGCCTACGTTGCCGCCGCCAAGCGCCGCGTGTTCGGCGTGGTCGGCATCGACATGGTGGCGGGTCCGTCCGAGATCCTCGTTCTGTGCGACGGCGGCACCGATCCCGACTGGATCGCGATGGACCTGTTTTCGCAGGCGGAGCACGACGAGATCGCGCAGGCGATCCTGCTCTGCCCGGATGCGGCGTTCATCGCGAAGGTGGAGCGCAGCATCGCGAAACTGCTGCCGACGATGCCGCGCCGCGCCGTGATCGAAGCGTCGCTCGCCGCGCGCGGCGCGCTGATCGAAACGCGCGATCTCGACGAGGCCTGCGCGCTGGCCAATCGCATTGCCCCGGAGCACCTCGAACTGTCGGTGGCAAATGCCCGCGACTGGCTGCCGAAGCTGAAGCACGCCGGCGCGATCTTCCTCGGCCGTTACACGTCCGAAGCGCTGGGCGATTACTGCGCGGGTCCCAATCACGTGCTGCCCACCTCGCGCACCGCGCGTTTCTCCTCGCCGCTGGGCGTCTACGATTTTCAGAAGCGCTCGAGCGTGATCGAGGTCTCGCCGGCCGGCGCGCGCACGCTGGGCGCGGTGGCCGCCGAACTCGCGCGCGGCGAGGGCCTGGCGGCGCACGCGCAGGCGGCTGAACTCAGGATGAAATAGCCGCCAGGGCGTCAGTTTTTATTCAGTTCGTTTTGCGCTTGCCTGGCGGCACACTAATCATGTCCAACGCTCCCAAAGACATCATCCGCGACGACATCCGAGCGCTGGCGGCCTATCACGTGCAAGACGCCACGGGCATGGTCAAGCTCGACGCGATGGAGAACCCGTACCCGCTGCCGCCCGCGCTGGCCGCCGAGGTCGCCGCGCTGGTCGCCGGCGCGCCGGTCAACCGCTATCCGGACCCGCGCTCGCCCGCGCTGAAGGCGCGGCTGCGCGAAGCGATGGGAATCCCCGCCGGCATGGAGATCGTGCTGGGCAACGGCTCCGACGAACTGATCCAGATGCTGGCGCTCGCCGTGGCCAAGCCCGGCGCGACCATCCTCGGCGTCGAACCGTCGTTCGTGATGTTCAGGATGATCGCGACCTTCTGCGGCCTGCGCTACACCGGCGTGCCGCTGAAGCCCGACTTCAGCCTCGACACCGAGACGGTGCTGGCGGCCATGGCCCGGGACCGGCCCGCGCTGACCTTCCTCGCCTACCCGAATAATCCGACCGGCAATCTGTTCGATGCGGCTGCGCTCGAGCGCATCGTGGCGGCGGCGCCGGGGCTGGTGGTGGTGGACGAGGCGTACACGGCGTTCGCGTCGCGCTCGTTCCTGCCGCAACTGGCCGCCCATCCGCACCTGCTGATCATGCGGACGCTGTCGAAACTCGGGCTGGCAGGCTTGCGGCTGGGCTTGCTCGCCGGCCGCGCCGAATGGACGCAGGAACTGGAAAAAGTACGGCTTCCGTATAATGTGAATGTGCTGACGCAACTGGTGGCGGAAAAAGTACTCTCGCAGGCGGCGGCGCTCGCGGCGCAGGCGCAGGCGCTCGTCGCCGAGCGCGCGCGGCTGGCCGCGTCGCTCGCGGCAATGCCGGGCGTGACCGCATTCCCGAGCGACGCCAATTTCATCCTGTTCCGTGTGCCGGGGGCGAAGCAGGTATTCGAAGGATTGAAGACGCGGCGCGTGCTGATCAAGAACCTCGACGGTTCGCATCCGCTGCTGGCGGACTGCCTGCGGGTGACCGTCGGCACGCCGCAGGAAAACGACGCATTCACCGGCGCCCTGCGCCAGACGCTGAGCTAACCTCGCGGAACCTAGCCGTGGCCCGAACCGCCAAAGTCGAACGCAACACCAACGAAACGCAGATCGCGGTCAGCCTCGATCTCGACGGCACCGGCCGCACTCAGATCGCGACCGGCGTGCCCTTCCTCGACCACATGCTCGACCAGATCGGACGCCACGGCGCCTTCGATCTCGACATCACGGCCAAGGGCGATCTGCACATCGACGCGCACCACACGGTGGAGGACGTCGGCATCACATTGGGCCAAGCGTTTACTAAAGCGCTGGGCGACAAGAGGGGCATCCGCCGCTATGGCCACGCCTACGTGCCGCTCGACGAGGCGCTGTCGCGCGTGGTGGTCGATTGTTCCGGACGGCCGGGCATCGAATTCCACATCGCCTTCACGCGGGCGCGCATCGGCGAGTTCGACGTCGATCTCGTGCATGAATTCTTCCAGGGCTTCGTCAACCACGCGATGGTCACACTGCACGTGGACAACCTGCGCGGCGACAACGCGCATCACCAGGCCGAGACCGCGTTCAAGGCCTTCGGCCGCGCGCTGCGCATGGCGGTCGAGCCTGATCCGCGCACGGCCGGCCAGCTGCCATCGACCAAGGGAGCCCTCTGAGGAACTAGTCGATCGCGGATGGGAGTTTTCCCGTTCGCGAATTCCGGTTTCCTGGGTCTCGCATGGCGGACATCGCAGTCGTCGATTACGGAATGGGCAATCTGCGCTCGGTTGCCAAGGCACTCGAACGCGTGGCGCCCGGACACCGGGTCGTGGTCACGAACGATCCTGGCGCGATCGCGGCCGCGGAGCGGGTGGTGGTGCCCGGCCAGGGCGCGATGCCGGACTGCATGAAAGCGCTCGATGCGCGCGGGCTGCGGGCCGCGGTGATCGACGCCGCGCGCCATAAACCCTGGCTCGGGCTGTGTCTCGGGCTGCAGATGCTGTTCGAACGCAGCGAGGAAGGCGACACCCCGGGACTCGGCGTGCTGCCCGGCCGCGTGCTGCGCTTCCCGCGTGCGGAGATGGTCGATGCCGCCGGCATCCGGCTGAAGGTGCCGCACATGGGCTGGAACCGGGTGCGACAGGTTCGGCCGCACCCGTTGTGGGCGGGTATCCCCGACGGCGAGCGCTTCTATTTTGTGCACAGTTACTACGCACAGCCCGCGGACGGTGCAGGCCACGACGTGGTCGCGGGGGTGAGCGCCTATCCGTTCGATTTCACGTGCGCGGTGGCACGCGGCGGCCTCTTCGCGGTGCAATTTCACCCCGAGAAAAGCCAGGCCGCCGGCTTGCGGCTGCTGACCAACTTCGCGGGCTGGACGCCGGCGTGAGGCCGATGCAAGGGAACGCTTTGCGGGCGACCGCCTGTGCTATGATCATTTTGCATTTATCCAGCAACCCTCCGCACTCCACCGCACGCCCCCCGCCGCTCGCTCCGTCCGGTTCGCCTGATCCCGACGTCGTCCGATGTTGATCATCCCCGCCATAGACCTGAAAGACGGCAAGTGCGTCCGCCTCAAGCAGGGCGAGATGGCCGATGCCACCGTGTTTTCCGAGGATCCGGCCGCCATGGCCGTGCGCTGGGTCGAACAGGGTGCCCGGCGCTTGCATGTCGTCGACCTGAACGGTGCGGCGGCCGGCAAACCCAAGAACGAACCGGCGATCAAGGCCATCCTGAAAGCGGTGGACGGCCGCATCCCGGTGCAGCTCGGCGGCGGCATCCGCGATCTGGACACCATCGAACGCTACGTGGACAGCGGCATCGCCACCGTCATCATCGGCACCGCGGCGGTCAAGACGCCGGGATTCCTGCAGGAAGCCTGCACCGCCTTCACCGGCCACGTCATGGTGTCGCTCGATGCCAAGGGCGGCAAGGTGGCGGTGGACGGCTGGTCGAAGTTGACCGGGCACGACGTGGTGGATCTCGCGAAGAAATTCGAGGACTACGGCGTGGAAGCCGTGATCTACACCGACATCGGGCGCGACGGCATGCTGAACGGCGTCAACATCGAAGCCACGGTTGCGCTGGCCCGGCACCTCTCCGTGCCGGTGATTGCCAGCGGCGGCCTCACCAATCTCGACGACGTGAAGGCGCTGTGCAAGGTCGAGGCCGAAGGCATCACCGCCGCCATCACCGGCCGCGCGATTTACGAGGGCACGCTCGATTTCGCGGCCGCCCAAAAGCTCGCGGACAAGCTGTCCAAGAGCGGCAAGGGGTGAGGAGTGAGGGGTAAGGGGTAAATGCAAGGCGAACGCTGTCGCCGGTTCCCTCACTCCTCACCCCTCACCCCTCACTTCCAATGGCCCTCGCCAAGCGCGTCATCCCCTGCCTTGATGTCACTGCCGGACGGGTGGTGAAAGGCATCAACTTCATGGGCCTGCGCGACGCCGGCGACCCGGTCGAAGTCGCGCGCCGCTACGACGAACAGGGCGCCGACGAACTGACCTTTCTCGACATCACGGCCTCCAGCGACGCGCGCGAGACCATCATCCCGGTGGTCGAGGCGGTGGCCGAGCAGGTGTTCATCCCGCTGACGGTCGGTGGCGGCGTGCGGTCGGTGGCCGACGTCCGGCGACTGCTGAATGCCGGCGCGGACAAGGTCAGCATCAATACGGCCGCCGTGCAGGACCCCTCGCTAGTCAAGGAAGCCTCGGGCTGGGTCGGCTCGCAGTGCATCGTGGTGGCCATCGACGCGAAACGCGTACCGGGCACGGATCCGGTGCGCTGGGAGGTCTTTACCCACGGCGGGCGCAAGGCGACCGGGCTGGATGCGATCGAGTGGGGGCGGCGGATGCAGGCCGCCGGCGCCGGCGAGATCCTGTTGACCAGCATGGACCGCGATGGCACCCGGCTGGGCTTCGATCTGGAACTCACCCGCGCCTTTTCCGACGCGCTCGACATTCCGATCGTCGCCAGCGGCGGTGTCGGGACGCTCGAGCACCTGGCCGAGGGCGTGCTCGCCGGACAGGCCGACGCGGTGCTGGCCGCCAGCATTTTTCACTACGGCGAGCACACCGTGGCGGAGGCCAAAAAACTCATGGCGGCGCGCGGCATCGAGGTGCGGTAGGCTTGATGTATGAGTGACGCGTGGCTGGATGAGGTGAAGTGGTCGGCCGATGGCCTGGTGGCGGCGATTGCCCAGGACGCGGCTTCCGGCCGCGTGTTGACCCTGGCGTGGATGAACCGCGAGGCGCTCGCACAAACGGCCGCGACCGGCGAGGCGCATTACTGGTCGCGCTCCCGCCGGAAGCTGTGGCGCAAGGGCGAGGAATCCGGGCATGTCCAGAAAGTGCGTGCGATCCGGCTGGACTGCGATAACGATGCCCTCCTGCTCGAGATCGAACAGGTCGGCGGCATCGCCTGTCACACCGGGCGCGAGCGCTGTTTTTTCCAGGTACTGGAGAACGAGCGCTGGAAAACGGTGGAGCCCGTGCTGAAAGACCCGACGGAGATCTACCGATAATGGACGCAGAAATCCTCAACCGGCTGTCCGCGACGATCGCCGCGCGTGCGAAAGCGGACCCCGCGCAGTCCTACGTGGCGGCGTTGTTCGCCAAGGGCGACGACGCGATCCTGAAAAAGGTGGCCGAAGAGGCCGCGGAAACGCTGCTGGCCGCGAAGGACGGCGACCGGCTGCACCTGGTGCGCGAGATCGCCGACCTCTGGTTCCACACCCTGGTGCTGCTCGCCCGCCACGGCCTCGCGGCGTCGGACGTGCTGGCGGAACTGCAGCGACGGGAAGGCATCTCAGGGGTCGAGGAGAAAGCCTCGCGTCCTTCCTGAGCCGGGGTTTGCCGTCGAACCGGTGTGGTAAGGTACTGATTCTGTTGCAATCCTAAAGGAGGCAGCCATGGGCTCCTTCAGCATCTGGCACTGGTTGATCGTTCTGGTCGTCGTGATCCTGATCTTCGGCACGAAGAAACTCGGCAATATCGGCAGCGACCTCGGCAAGGCCATGAAAGGCTTCAAGGACGGCATGAAGTCGGACGGCGAAAGCAAACCCGAGGTCACGGGTACGGGCCAGGTCATCGAGGGCGAAGTGAAGAAGGAAACGACGAAGTCGTGACTGCGTCACAACCTCGTCGTGAGGGGTGAGGCGTGAGGGGCAAGGGGTAAAGGCCTCAAGCTCCGGATTCCCCCTTATCCCTCCTTCCTTACCCCTCACCCGCATCCATGTTCGACATCGGTTTCTCGGAGTTGCTCGTTCTCGCCGTCGTGGCCCTGCTCGTCATCGGTCCGGAACGGTTGCCCAAGGTCGCGCGCACGCTCGGCGTCATGCTCGGCCGGATGCAGCGTTATGTGAACGACGTCAAATCCGACATCCAGCGCGAGATGGAGCTCGACGAGCTGAAGAAACTGCAGGCGAGCGTCGAGGATTCCGCCCGGACCATCCAGACGTCGGTGTCGCAGGAACTGGCGTCCGTCGAGAACGATATCAAGGGCACGCAGCAATCGGTGAGCGCTGCAATCGATGAGGCTAAGGGCGAGTCGCCGGCCATGCCTACTGCCGCCCCGTCTCCGCAAGGGGCTCCTGCCGCGGCCGAGCGCCAGGCCTGAGCGACGCGTGCCCCTGCCGGCACCGTCACTGACCGTCCTTTCCGCATGACCGATCAGGACACTTTCATTTCCCATCTCGTGGAGCTGCGCGACCGGCTGCTGCGCGCGCTGATCGCCATTTTCGTGGTGTTGATCGCGTTGATGCTGTGGCCCGGCGCCGGCGCCATCTACGATTTTCTGGCGGCGCCACTCATGCAAGCCCTGCCCGAAGGCACGAAGATGATCGCCACCGGCGTGGTGACGCCGTTTCTGGTGCCGGTCAAGGTGACCGCGATGGTGGCGTTCCTGGTTGCGCTGCCCTACGTGCTGTTCCAGGCGTGGGCGTTCGTCGCCCCCGGCCTGTATGCGCATGAGAGACGGCTCGCGCTGCCGCTGGTGGTGGCGAGTTCGCTGCTGTTCCTGATGGGCGTGGCGTTCTGCTATTACTTCGTGTTCGGTACGGTGTTCCACTTCATCAACGAGTTCGCGCCCAAGAGCATCACGCCGGCGCCGGACATCGAGGCGTACCTCAGTTTCGTGATGACCATGTTCGTCGCCTTCGGTCTGACGTTCGAGATCCCGGTGGCGGTCGTCATACTCACGCGCATGGGCGTGGTCACGCACGCCAAGCTGGTGGAAATCCGGCGCTATTTCATCCTCGGCGCATTCATCGTGTCAGCGGTGGTGACCCCGCCAGACGTATTGTCGATGCTGCTGCTCGCGATCCCGATGTGCGTGCTGTACGAAGTCGGGCTGCTGTGCGCGCGAATGGTGACCCCGCGCGGCGAGCGGGAAGCGGCGCCGGCGACCGACAGCGAGGGCGGTTGACGCGGTACGCCGCTACGAACGCGGCTTGGGCCGCGATGCCGCCGTCACCTTGAGGGCGAGTGGCGTCGTGCCGCGCTGGAGGTTCAGCGTGGCGGCATCGCCGGGCTTGAGCGCGGAAATGGTATTCAGCGCAGTGGACTGACTCGCGATCGGGCGGTCGTTGACGGAGACCAGCACGTCGCCAGGCCGCACGCCGGCCTTGTCCGCCGGCGCGCCGCCGACGACTTCAGTGATGAGCACGCCGCGCACCGTGCCCAGGTTGAGCGAGCGCGCGAGTTCAGGCGTCAGGTCCTGCAAGCCGATGCCGACCCAGCCGCGGGTGACGCTGCCTTTCTCGACGATCTGTTCCAGCACGTCGCGCGCGGTGGCGGCGGGGATCGCGAAGCCGATGCCCTGGTTGCCACCCGACTGCGTGAAGATGGCGTTGTTGATGCCGACCAGGTTGCCGGCGGCATCGACGAGTGCGCCGCCCGAATTGCCGGGGTTGATGGCCGCGTCCGTCTGGATGAAATCCTCGTAGACATTGATGCGAGGATGCCGTCCCAGCGCGCTGACGATGCCGTAGGTCACGGTCTGGCCCACGCCCAGGGGATTGCCGATCGCGAGCACCACGTCGCCGACGCGAAGGGCGCGGGAATCGCCGAACGCGATCGTCGGCAGGTCGGGAAGGTCCAGCTTCAGTATGGCGAGGTCCGTCTCGGGGTCGTTGCCGACGACCTGCGCGCGTGCCTTGCGCCCGTCGGGCAGCGCGACATCGATTTCGGTCGCGCCATTGATGACGTGGTAATTGGTGATGATGTAACCCTTGGTGCTGACGATCACGCCCGACCCCAGGCTAGGCACGCGCTGGGTCTGCGCCTCCTCGGTGCCGAAGAAGTAGCGGAACACCGGGTCGTCCATGAACGGATGGCGCTGCCGTTTGACCTCCTTGGCGGTGAAGATGTTGACCACCGCCGGCATGGCGCGCTGCGCGGCATCGGCGAACGAGGGGCCGCGGACCGCGTCACCGGTGGCCGCCGCTTCGCGCACCGGCACCACGTCCGCGCGCAGGGGACCCGCGCCGCCGGGCAGCAGATCGGGCCGCAGGGTGTTGACCACGAAGAGGATCGCGAGGGCGATCGTCACGGCCTGCGAAAAGACGAGCCAGAAGCGGCGCATCGGCGGGGGGGCGGGAAGGGGCTGGGAGAGGGGGCGTTAGAATCGCGGCCGGAGGCGCCATGGCCACGAACGGCAGCGTGACAGTGAACCAGTGAACGTTACATGCAGCGAACTCGAAACCTACCTGGCCGCGTACCTCGACGTGGCGCGGTTCCGCGATTATTGCCCAAACGGATTGCAGGTGGAAGGACGCGCCACCGTGGCGCGGATCGTGACCGGTGTCACCGCCTCGCTGGCCCTGATCGAGCGCGCGGTCGCGTTAAAGGCAGACGCCGTGCTCGTGCATCACGGCTGGTTCTGGCGCGGCGAGGATCCGCGTCTCGTGGGCATGCGCCGTGCCCGTGCGGCGGCGTTGCTCGCGCACGGCGTGAACCTGTTCGGTTATCACCTGCCGCTCGACGCACATGCCGAGGTCGGCAACAACGCGCAACTGGCCCTGCGGCTCGCGCTGCGACCGGAAGGCCGCTTCGGCGAGCAGGATATCGGCGTGGTGGGCGCCCCCGCGCAGCCCGTGAGGCTCGCCGCGTTTGCGGCGCAGGTGGGCGAGCGCCTCGCGCGCACGCCGCTGACGATCGGTGATCCGGACCGCGTGGTGAAGCGGGTCGCGTGGTGCACCGGCGCCGCGCAGGGCATGATCGAGCAGGCGGCGGCGACCGGCGCCGACGTCTTCCTCACCGGGGAAGCGTCGGAGCAGACCGTGCATTTCGCGCGCGAAGCGGGCATCGGTTTTATCGCGGCGGGCCACCATGCGACCGAGCGCTACGGCATCGCGGCGCTGGGGACGCATCTCGCCGCGCGCTTCGGATTGGCGCACGAAAACGTCGATATCGACAACCCGGTGTGACCCCGGCGTGACCTAAAATGCCGTCGAAGCTGCTGATTCGGCGGGTTTTTTTGGCATGGGGGCTTAAGTTTTCCGCGGCTTTTCTGTAAACTCGCGTTTTTCGCGCGCAACGGCCCGATTTTTCCTTCCAGTTCCCCGCATTCTTTCCCCTCAATACTCCGCACTTCGATCATTCAGGGACGATTCATGACAGACGATAATCAACCCAACCCCGGCCGGCGCAAGATGCTGACCCTGGTGACGTCGGTGGCCGGTGGCGTCGCCGCAGGTGCAGCGGCGGTGCCCTTCGTGACCAGCATGTGGCCTTCGAAGGCGGTGCTCGCCGCCGGCGCACCGGTGGAAGCGGACATCTCCCAGTTGAAGCCCGGCGAGCAGATGACCGTCGAATGGCGCGGCAAGCCGGTGTGGATCCTGCACCGTACGCCCGAGATGCTGGCGGCGGTGAAGAAAGACAACGACAAGGTGGCCGATCCGAACAGCAAGAACACGGACCAGCAGCCGTCGTACGCCCAGAACGAATTCCGCTCGATCAAGCCCGAGTACCTGGTGCTGGTGGGTATCTGCACGCACCTCGGCTGCTCGCCCGTGGACCGGCTCGCCGCCGTTCCGGAGCCCTTCGACCCGAACTGGCAGGGCGGTTTCTACTGCCCGTGCCACGGTTCGCTGTTCGACCTGGCGGGCCGGGTGTTCAGGAACAAGCCGGCGCCGGACAACCTCGAGGTGCCGCCGTATCAATTCCTGACCGAAACGCGCCTCCTGATCGGCGCGGACGAGAAAGCGTAGCGCGATGGCTGCCGCCGACAAGCAACCCGTCACCGTCACCTGCGCAGGCCCGCTCAACGCACCGGCGAGCGCCGCGCTGACCTGGGTCGACCAGCGCTTCCCGCTGATGGCGCTGTGGAAGGACCACCTCGCCGAGTACTACGCGCCGAAGAACTTCAACTTCTGGTACTACTTCGGCGGCCTCGCGATGCTGGTGCTGGTGAACCAGATCGTGACCGGCATCTTCCTCACCATGCATTACAAGCCGTCGGCGACGGAAGCCTTCGCCTCGGTCGAATACATCATGCGCGAGGTGTGGGGCGGGTCGATCATCCGCTACATGCATTCCACGGGGGCATCCGCCTTCTTCATCGTGGTCTACCTGCACATGCTGCGCGGCATGCTTTACGGTTCCTATCGCAAGCCGCGCGAGCTGGTGTGGCTGATCGGCATGGCGATCTTCCTGTGCCTGATGGCGGAGGCCTTCTTCGGCTACCTGCTGCCGTGGGGGCAGATGTCGTTCTGGGGCGCGCAGGTGATCATCAACCTGTTCGACGCGCTGCCGCTGATCGGGCCCACGCTCTCGACCTGGGTGCGCGGCGACTTCGTGGTCGGCGACGCGACACTGAACCGCTTTTTCGCGCTGCACGTGATCGCGCTGCCGCTGCTGCTGGTGGGTCTGGTGGCCGCGCACATCATTGCGCTGCACGAGGTCGGCTCCAACAATCCGGACGGCGTCGAGATCAAGGCGAAGAAGGACGCCGCGGGCCGCCCGCTGGACGGCATACCCTTCCATCCGTATTACACGGTCAAGGACGCGATGGGTGCGGTGTTCTTCCTGTTCTTCTTCGCGGTCGTGACCTTCTTCATGCCGGAGATGGGCGGCTACTTCCTCGAATACAACAACTTCATCCAGGCCGACCCGCTGAAGACTCCCTCGCATATCGCGCCGGTGTGGTACTTCACGCCCTATTACTCCATCCTGCGGGCGACGACGGAAGAGTTCACCATGGTGCTGGCCGCCGGCACGCTGGCGCTGGGCGCCTTGATCTGGTTCACCGCGAAGCAGCAGACCGTGAAGCTCGTGGGCGTGATCGGCGCGGTGGTCGTGGCCGCCGCGTTTTTCGTGATCAAGGCCAAGGTGTGGGGCGTGTTGCTGATGGGCGGCGGCGTGCTCGCCTTCGCGCTCCTGCCGTGGCTCGACCAGAGCCCGGTGAAGTCGATCCGCTACAAGGGCGTCCTGTACAAAACCGCGCTGGCGATCTTCCTCGTGAGTTTCCTGGTGCTCGGTTACTACGGCACGCAGCCGGTGACGGGACTCGGCACGCGCTTGTCGCAGATCTTCACGCTACTGTATTTCGCGTTCTTCGCGTTGATGCCGTGGTATTCCAGAATGGACAAGACCAAGCCTGTACCGGAGCGCGTGACATGGTGAAACCGATTCTGGCCGCTGTCGTGCGCGCCGCTGCCTGCGCCGTGCTCGCGGTCGCCGGCACCGCCGGCGCCGAGGAGGGCGGCATGGCGCTCGAC
>JBOIEQ010000051.1:0-26716 GCA_050741255.1 Burkholderiales bacterium
GCCCCGGCCTGTTCCAGCAGCAGGACGACCCGCTCGACCCCGAGCGCGAAGCCGACGGCCGGCGCGGGCTTGCCGCCGAGCTGCTCGATCAGGCCGTCGTAGCGGCCGCCGGCGCAGACCGTGCCCTGGGCGCCGAGGCGATCGGTGACCCACTCGAAGACCGTCCGGTTGTAGTAATCGAGCCCGCGCACCAGCCGCGGGTTGACCGTGTATGGGACTGCCGCCTCGCGCAGCAGTTCCTGCAGCGCCTCGAAATGCGCCCGCGACGCATCGCCCAGGGTATCGATCAGCTTCGGCGCGCCGGCGATCACCCCGGCCATCGCGGGATTCTTGCTGTCGAGGATGCGCAGCGGATTGGCGTGCAGGCGGCGGGCCGCATCCGCGTCGAGCGCGCCCGCGTGCCGCTCGAAATACCCGATCAGCATGCCCCGGTACGCCTGGCGCTCCGACGCGTCACCGATCGAGTTGATCTGCAGCGCAATGCCCTGGAGTCCGAGCGTGCGCCACAGCCGCGCCAGCATGATGAGTTGCTCGGCATCGACGTCCGGCCCGGGAAAGCCCAGCGCCTCCGCATCGAACTGGTGAAACTGGCGCGTGCGCCCCTTCTGCGGCCGTTCGTGGCGGAACATCGGCCCCGCCGTCCACACCCGCAATGGGCCGTTGTAGAGCAGGTTGTGCTGGATCACGGCGCGCACCACGCCCGCCGTCGCCTCCGGCCGCAGCGTGAGGCTGTCGCCGTTGAGGTCGGTGAAGGTGTACATCTCCTTCTCGACGATGTCCGTTACCTCGCCGATCGCGCGCGCGAACAGCGGCGTCGGCTCGACCAGCGGCGTGCGCAGATTGCGGTAGCCGTACTGACGGAACACCGCGCGCACGGCGTCCTCGAGCCGCTCCCAGTGCGGGGACTCCGCGGGCAGCACGTCGTTCATGCCGCGTACGGCTTGCAGGGGATTCACCATGGGGTTTTCACTGGCGGAGGCCGGACGCCCCGCTGCGGTCACTGGACGGGTTCTGCCGCCGACGGCGCGGTGCGCGCTTGCGCACCGTACGTATCCTGCACGTAACGTTCGACGATGGCCTCGAACTCCTCGGCGATGCGCTCGCCCTTCAGCGTCACCGTTTTCACGCCGTCGACGAACACCGGCGCCACCGGGGTTTCGCCGGAGCCCGGCAGGCTGATGCCGACGTTGGCATGCTTGCTCTCGCCGGGGCCGTTGACCACGCAGCCCATCACCGCAACGTGCATGTTCTCCACCCCCGGATGGCGTTCGCGCCACACCGGCATCTGCGCGCGCAGGTAGCGCTGGATACGGTCGGCCAGTTCCTGGAAGAAAGTGCTGGTGGTGCGTCCGCAGCCCGGGCAGGCGATCACCATCGGCGTGAACGAGCGCAAGCCCATCGTCTGCAGGAGTTCCTGCGCCACCACCACTTCGCGGGTGCGGTCGCCGTTCGGTTCCGGCGTCAGCGACACGCGGATGGTATCGCCGATGCCCTCCTGCAGCAGCACCGCCATCGCCGCCGCCGAGGCGACGATCCCCTTGGAACCCATGCCCGCTTCCGTCAGCCCGAGGTGCAGCGGGTAGTCGCAGCGCGCGGCGAGATCGCGGTAAACCGCGATCAGGTCCTGCACGCCGCTCACCTTGCACGACAGCACGATGCGCTCGCCCGGCAGTCCCAGCGCCTCGGCCTGTGCCGCGCTCTCCAGCGCGGACGCGACCAGCGCGCGGCGGGTGATGACGGCGGCCTCCTCCGGCTGCGGCTGGCGGGCGTTGTCGTCCATCAGCCGCGCCAGCAGCGCCGGGTCCAGGCTGCCCCAGTTGACGCCGATGCGCACCGGCTTCGCATGCCGGCAGGCAAACTCGATCATGGTGGCGAACTGTTCGTCGCGCTTGGCGCCGCGCCCCACGTTGCCCGGGTTGATGCGCAGCTTGGCGAGCGCCTCCGCACAGGCCGGGTGCTGCGTGAGCAGTCGGTGGCCGTTGAAATGGAAATCGCCGACCAGCGGCACGTCCACGCCCTTCGCGGCGAGCCGGTCGCGAATGTGGGGCACCGCGGCCGCGGCCTCCGCCGTGTTGACCGTGACGCGCACCAGCTCGGACCCGGCGCGCGCGAGCGCGGCGACCTGCGTGACCGTGGAGGCGATGTCGGCGGTGTCGGTGTTGGTCATCGACTGCACGACGATGGGGGCGCTGCCACCCACCGCGATGCTGCCGATCAGCGTGCGGCGGGACGCCCGGCGCGCAGCCGGCCCGTAGACGGGCAGGTTCAGGCGGGACGCCATGGCCATCACTCCAGCGTCAGCCGCGCGACGTCGACTTTCACATACGGCGCGAGATCGTACGGCCGGTCGTTGACCGTCATCCGCACGCCGGCCGCATTGCCGATGATGAGCGAGAGCGGCGGCGTGCCGCTGATCGTCTGCGTGGTGCCCGCCGTATTGAGCTGCGAATACAACTTGCGCCCTTCGGCATCGCGCAGTTCGACCCAGGATTCGCGCTCGAACAACAGGCGGATCACGTGATCCCCCGGCTTGCGCTTCATCGCCAAGGGCACCTCCGCGGTGGATGCGGCTTTCACGCCGTCTTCCGCCATGGCCGCCGGCGCCAGCGCCGACGCAGGTTCCGCGACCGCCGGCGCCTGCGGCACGTCCTTGGCCACGTCCGGCGGCAATGGCGATGGCGTCAGCGGAGCGACCACCGCCATTGGTGCCGTATCAGGGCCGTCGTCGAGGGCAAGATAGATCCCGAACGGGACTGTCAGCGCCAGCGCAATCGCCGCGTAGCGCAGCCAGGTGAAGTCCCGCGCACCCGAGAACGGTGCGCCGAGGGCGGGCGGCACGTCGGGGGCGACCTGCGGCAGGGGCGCCAGCGACGGCGGCGCGACCACCACCGTGTCCGGATCCAGCTTGACCAGGCGGGCGTAGTTGCGCAGGAAACCGCGCACGAAAACCGGCCCCGGCAGCTTGCCGTGGTCGTCCGTCTCGAGCGCTTCGATCTGGTGCGGGGACAGCCGCAGATGGCGGGCAACATCGACCGCGGCCAGTCCCTGCGCCTCGCGCGCCGCGCGCAGGCGCGCGCCCGCACCGGCAAGTCCCGCCGGATCGGCTGCGGCCACCGGTGCCGCCTCGATGCTCACTCGTACCGCCCGGCCTGCATGAGCAGGGTCTCGCGGGCCTCCGGGTAACTGCGGCGCAGTTGCGCCGCGTAGCTCGCCTCGGCATTGCGGTCGCCCAGCTTGCGTTCGACGCGCAGCCCCAGCCACAGCGCCTCGGCGTTGGGCGGTGTCATCACGCGCACGAGCTGGGTGACGTAGGTCTTGGCTTCGACCAGGTTGCCGCGGTTGTAGTTGATGGTGCCGAGGTTGTAGAGCGACTCGAGTTGCACCGGATTCAGGCGCAACGCGGTCTTGAAAAAATCCTCCGCGGCCGCCGTGTCGTTGCGCTGCAGCGAGCAGCGGCCCGCGTTCGTCCAGGCGCGGTCCGGCGTCTTGTAGAGCGGATTCTTGACCGCAATGAGAAAGCGTTCAATGCCCTCTTTCTCGCGCTTGCGGGTGCACAGATAGAAGCCGTAGTTGTTGTTGAGGTCCGGATCGTCGGGCGCAACCTTCAGCCCGCGGCGAAAACTCGCCTCCGCCTTCTCCTCGTCACGCAACTGCATGTAGATCAGTCCGAGCACGCCGTACGCGGGGGCGTACTCGGGGTTGCCCTTGAGCGCCTCGTTGGCCTCCTGCAGCGCCACCGCCAGGTTGCCGCGCTCGAGATAGCCGCCGGCCAGCTCGGTATGGATGCGCGAGCGTTCCACCTTCTTTTCCGCGTCGATCTCGGCGAAGCGCTTGGCTTCGGCGCGGGTGGTCTCACGCGGCGCGGGCGGCGTTGGCGTTGCCGGATTCGCCGCAGGTTGGGCGGGGTTCTGCGAGCAGCCGGCGATGACTGCGCCGATGGCGGCGCACGCGACCAGACGGCGCAGGACGCTCACGCCGACACTCCCGCCAGGCGGACGGCCGTCGCCGGCCGCGGCGTACGCCGGTTCTGCACACGGCCCGCCAGTTGCCCGCACGCCGCATCGATGTCGTCCCCGCGCGTCCTGCGGATGGTGGTGGTGATGCCGGCGGCCGTGACGATTTCGCGGAAGCGCGCGATCGCCGTCGGCGACGAACGCTCGAATCCCGAGCGCGGGAAGGCATTGAACGGGATGAGGTTCAGTTTGCACGGCACCTCCGCAACGAGCTTCACCAGTTCGTGCGCGTGGGCCGGCGTGTCGTTCACGTCGTTCAGCATGACGTACTCGAAGGTCACGAAATCGCGCGGCGCTTTTTCGATATAGCGCACGCAGGCCGCCATCAGGTCCTTCAGCGGCCACTTGCGGTTGATCGGTACCAGGCGGTCGCGCAACGCATCGTTGGGGGCGTGCAGGGAAACGGCCAGCGCGACCGGACAGGTGTCGCCCAGCCGGTCCATCTGCGGCACGAGCCCCGAGGTGGACAGCGTCACGCGGCGGCGCGACAGGCCGTACGCATCATCGTCCAGCATCAGTTGCAGCGCCGCGACGACCGCGTCGAAGTTCGCCAGCGGCTCGCCCATGCCCATCATGACGACGTTGCTGATCGGCCGCTCCGTGGTCGTACCCCGCCCGAGCAGACGGTTGGCCGTCCACAACTGGCCGATGATCTCGCCGACGCCCAGGTTGCGATTGAAGCCCTGGCGCCCCGTCGAACAGAACGCGCATTCCAGCGCGCAGCCCGCCTGCGAGGACACGCACAGCGTGCCGCGCTGGGTCTCGGGAATGAATACCGTCTCGATGGCATTGCCGGTGCCGACGTCGAACAGCCACTTGCGGGTGCCGTCGGCGGCGACCGAGTCGGACAGCACCCGCGGCGGGGCGATTTCAGCGGTCTCGCCGAGTTTGTCGCGGAAGACCTTCGCCATGTCGGTCATGGCGTCGAAACCGGCGGCGCCCGCATGATGGATCCAGCGTTTCAGCTGGCGCCCGCGATACGGCTTCTCCCCCAGTCCGGCGACGAACGCGGCGAACTGCGGCGGATCGAGATCGAGGAGATTGGTTTTCATGGTCGCAGCCTGCGGCCGCCCCTAGCGCGAGAAAATCTCCGCGCTCGGAAAAAAGTAGGCGATTTCGTTGCGTGCGGTGTCCGGCCCGTCGGAGCCGTGCACCGCGTTGGCATCGATACTCTTGGCGAAATCGGCACGGATCGTGCCCTTCGCCGCCTTCTTGGGATCGGTTGCGCCCATCAGGTCGCGGTTCTTCTGGATGGCGTTCTCGCCTTCCAGCACCTGCACCATCACCGGCCCGGACAGCATGAAGTCCACCAGTTCGCCGAAGAAGGGCCGGCTCTTGTGCACGGCGTAGAAACCTTCGGCCTCCTGCCGCGACATGTGCATCATGCGCGCGGCCACGACCTTCAGTCCGGCCTGTTCGAAACGGGTGTAGATCTGACCGATCACATTGTTGGCCACGGCATCGGGCTTGATGATCGACAAAGTGCGTTCAATAGTCATTGTTTAAGACAACCAAGTTGGGAAACCTGCGCGGGAGACGCGCGTTCAATGCCTGCCTCGCTGCTTTCCTGCTTTGAATCATTAAGCAACGCTCAGAAGCGGTTGAACCTTTTGAAGGTTTCGGGTTTTTACTAACCGACGAGGATACCACGAGCGACTCGTTATTTAAAGCCTATCCAATAAAAAACAAGGGCTTATGCCAAGAAGTCCGTGCCCGGAAATACCCATCCGGGCAGCAGTCCCGACTCCCCCGGGCGCGCCTGCCAGGCGGCGTCCGTCAAGACCCCCGGCGCCGCGGCAAGTTCACCGTCCACATACAGCAAGGGCCAGACCTCCCGGGCCCACGGCGGAATACCCGCCTCCTGCAGCAGATTCTTCAGGCTGCGGGCGGACCGGCCGGCCGCGGGCCGCAAGCGCTCGCCGCCCTGCCGCAGGCGAACCTCCACCCGCCGTCCGCGCAGGCGCGTCGCACACAAACCCTTGCCGCGGGACGGGATCATCGTGAGCGTGCCGCCCAGCGCCGGCAGTGGCAGACGCCGCTCGCCCTGCCAACGGACGCGCAGGTCCCGGGCGACCGGTCTGAGGCTGACCACATGCACGGCATCCCGGTAGCGTCGGAGCGCGACCTCGCCCCAGGTGACGTCCACGCGGGCATCCGCGCGCGCGGTCGTCAGTTGACGCAGCGCTTCCGCCAGCCGCGGCGCCGGCGGCGGCGCGGCGCCGCGTTCGGCGATGTACCAGCGCAGCACGTTGGCGGCCCGTACGGGCGGCAGCGCCTGCAAGGTCTTCACCGCCAGCGCGCCGTCGCGCAGGCGGCCCGCGTCCGTCCGTGCCAGGCTCGCGTTCAGGGCGGCACTGGTCGCCGCCAGTCCCGCGGCGCGCGCGAGCGTGCGCCGCGCCTGCGGAAACCGTTCCTCGATCAGCGGCAGCACGCGCGCGCGCAAAAAGTTGCGGTCGTAGCGGGTATCCGCATTGCTCTCGTCCTCCACCCAATCGAGGCGGCGGGCTTTCGCATAACCCGCCAGCGTGGCCCGCGGCAGCGCGAGCAGCGGCCGCAGCAGTTGCGGGCCCGAGCCGCCGGCGGTCAGCGGACGCACGACCGGCATGGCGGCCAGACCGTGCGTGCCCGCGCCCCGCAACAACCGGTAGAGCACGGTCTCCGCCTGATCGTCGGCATGATGGGCGGTGACGATCCAGTCCGCCTTCTGCCGCGCGAAGGCGGCCAGCCGCAACGTGCGGGCCTGGCCTTCCACGCTGTCACGCCGGGGCACGCGCACGCGCACGACCGTGAGCGGAACCTGACGCGCGCGGCATTGCGCGCGGCAGAACGCGGCCCAGCGCGACGCCTGCGGACTCAATTGATGGTTGACGTGCAGCGCACGCAAGGTGAAGCGACGGCGGGAGGCGGCGCGCGCGAGGAGATCCAGCAGGACCATCGAGTCCATGCCGCCGGACAACGCAAGGACCACGCGCTCGCCCGGGCGCACGTGCTCACCGAGACAGCTGGCTACAACGGCGGCGACCGCGGCGCCGGGGCGCAAACCCGGCTTACTTGTCTTCGGCTTCCTTGTACTTGCCATAGCTCATCAGCCGCTCGAAACGTTTGCCGAGCAGTTCGTCGACCGACTTGCCGGCGAGCGTGCGCCAGGTGTCCTGCAACGCTTTCTTCAGTGTCTGGATCATGGCCTCGGGGTCGCGGTGCGCGCCGCCCAGCGGTTCCGGGATCACCTTGTCCACCAGGCCCAGCGCCTTCAGGCGGGTCGCCGTGATGCCCAGTGCTTCGGCGGCGGTCGAGGCGTGTTCCGCGCTCTTCCACAGGATCGACGCACAGCCTTCCGGCGAGATCACCGAATAGGTCCCGTACTGCAACATCAACAGGGCGTCGCCGACCGCGATCGCCAGCGCCCCGCCGGAGCCGCCCTCGCCGATCACCGTGCAGATGATCGGCACGCGCAGTTCCGCCATCACATAAAGATTGCGCCCGATCGCCTCGGACTGGCCGCGTTCTTCCGCGCCGACGCCCGGATAGGCGCCCGGGGTGTCGATGAACGTGAACACCGGCACACCGAACTTCTCCGCGAGCTTCATCAGGCGCATCGCCTTGCGATAGCCCTCGGGCCTGGGCATGCCGAAATTACGGTGGATCTTTTCCTTGGTGTCGCGGCCCTTCTGGTGGCCGATCGCCATCACGGTCTGGCCGTTGAAGCGCGCGAGGCCGCCGACGATGGCGGCGTCGTCGCCGAACGCGCGGTCGCCGTGCAGTTCCTCGAAATCGGTGAACACGCCCTGCAGGTAATCCAGCGCGTAGGGCCGCTGCGGATGGCGCGCGACCTGCGCGACCTGCCACGACGTGAGCTTGGCGTAGATATCCTTGGTCAGCGCCTGGCTCTTCTTCTGCAGGCGCGCGATCTCGGCGGAGATGTCCAGCGCCGAATCGTCCTGCACGAAGCGCAACTCCTCGATCTTCTGCTCGAGTTCCGCGACCGGTTGCTCGAAATCCAGGAAGGTGGTCTTCATGGGGGCGGGATGATACTCCTCGGCGCGAAGGCGTTCCCGCGCCGCGCCAACCGGTTCAGTACCATGCGATGTCGGTGCCACGGGGATCGTTGGCGGCGGTGTGGATCGCGGCGCCGTGCCAACGGCCGGTTCCGGGTCGAGACGTCCTGTTCAGTACCATGCAATGTCGGTCCCCCGGGGATCATTCGCCGCGATGGGCGCGCCGTCCTTGGGCGCAAACACCACCTGCAGGTTGCCCCAGCGCCGGTTGGCCGCCTGCAGGCGGTGTCCCTTGTCGGTCAGCGCGGCGCGCCACGCAGCGTCGAACCCCCCGGGCTCGATCTCGATGACGTCCGGCCGGAACTGGTGGTGGTAGCGCGGCGCCGCGACGATGCGCGCGGGATCGACCTCGCGCGCGCGCAGGTAGTCCAGCACCGCGAGCAGCACCTGGCTCACGATGCGCGAGCCGCCCGGCGCGCCGAGGACGAGCACGCCGCGCGCGTCCTCCACGAAGGTCGGCATCATGCTCGACAGCGGGCGGCGCCCCGGTGCGATCGCGTTGGCCTCGCCGCCGATGAGCCGGAACGCGTTGGGCAGGTCCGCTGCCAGCGAAAAATCGTCCATCTCGTTGTTCAGCAGCACACCGGTATCGCCCGCGACGATCCCGGCGCCGAACAGCAGGTTGATCGTCAGCGTGGCGGCGACGCGATTGCCGGCGCCGTCCACGATCGAAAAATGCGTCGTGTTGCCGCTGCCACCGCTCACGGGACGGGGCGCGCCCGCCTCGAGCAATTGCTCGCTCGGCGTGGCCTGACGGCGGTCGATGCCCCGCGCGAGGGCGTAGGTGTAGGGCGTGCTGATCAAGGCCGCCAGCGGCAGCGGCGTCTGGTCCGGGTCGCCCAGATAGAGCGCACGGTCGCGGAACGCGCGCCGCAGCGCCTCCGCCACGAGATGCGCCGTTTCCGGTTCACGCGGGTCGCCGAGCGTGAACACTTCCAGCATGCGCAGGGCCTGCACCAGAGCGACGCCGCCGGCGGACGGTGGCGGCGCGGTGACGATGCGCGCGCCGCGGTAGTCGATCACGACCGGCGCGCGCTCGATGACTTTGTAACCGGCGAGATCCTGCAACGACCAGCGCCCGCCGGCGCGATTGACGGCCGCCACCAGCGCCTCCGCCACCGCGCCGCGGTAGAAACTGTCGCGCCCGTCGCGACCGAGGCGCTCCAGTGTCGCCGCCAGCGCGGGCTGGCGCAGAACGTAGCCGGGCTGCGGCGCGCGGCCGCCGTCCAGAAACACCCCGGTACCCGTGCCCTCGCGCAACGCGCGTTCCCGCAGACGGGCGATCCGCGCGTAACGGACATCCACCGCGAAGCCTTCGCGCGCCAGCGCCACCGCCGGGGCCAGCGCCTGCGCGAGCGGCAGGCGGCCGTAGCCCGCTGCAACATGCACCAGTGCGGCCGGCACGCCGGGAATGGCCACCGCCGTGCCGCCCTCGGTCGTTGCACCCGGCACCGCGGTGCCATCCGCCCGGAGGTAGTCCCCGCGCCGCACACCGGCCGGCGCGGTCTCGCGGCCGTCCACGAACACGTCGCGCGCATCGGCCGCGCGGTGCAACAACCAGAAGCCGCCGCCGCCCAGGCCCGAGGAATACGGCTCCACCACCGCGAGCACCGCCGCGACCGTCACGGCGGCGTCGAAGGCGTTGCCGCCGGCGGCGAGCGTCTGTTCGCCCGCGCGGGTGGCCAACGGGTGAGCCGAAGCAATCGCCGCGCCGGCGGCGCCCGCGGGTGGCGCAGCCCCCGCGGCGGGCGCGGCCGTCGTGAATCCGACCGCCAGCCACGCGCAGACCAGCAGCGCGGACCCGTACTTGACATTCAACGTTGCAGCCAGTTCTTGAAGTAGGCCTCGGCGCGCTCCTTGGCCGCGTCGGTCGCCGTCTTGTTGGCGGGCACGGTCTGGCGCGCGTCGCCCGGGTCGTCGAACGCATGCGCCGCGCCGTCGAACTTGACGAAGGTCATGTTGCGCGTGCGATCGCTGACCTCGTTGCCGAAGCGCTCGCACACGGCCGGCGACACCTCCTCGTCCGCGCCGGCGATCATCAGCAGGAGCGGCGCATACGGCCGGTAGTAGGACTTGGCCTGCGCCGCGCAGCCCGGATACATCGCGATGGCGGCGTGAAAACCGCCGGACTGGGAGCTGAAGATATCCGCGTTGCGCTCGAGATCCAGCGCGGCCAGCACCGTCATGCCCCCGTTCGACCAGCCCTGTACGCCGATGCGCTTGACGACGATGTCCGGCCGGTTGCGCAGGTAATCGTAGGCCCCGTAGGCGTCCAGCGGACGCACCGTCTGCTCGTCCACCTCCTGCGGCCGGTCCCGGTAGGAATGGATCGGAAAGCCCTGCGGGTAGCCGCGCGGGCCGAAGCTGTCCACCAGGAGCGCGATGTAGCCGCGCTCGGCCCAGAACCGGCCCCACATGAGATGGCGTTGCGAGAGCGTCGTCTCGTCGTAGCGTCCCTTGGCCGCGGACGAATACGGTCCGCCCCGGCCGTGCAGCATCACGACCCCAGGCCACTTGCCCGGCTCCGACTTGCCGGCCTGCTGGTTCGCCATGAATGGCTCGAAGAAACCGCGCACGCGGCCCGGCGGCGGCGGCCTGAACAGGTAACCGGTGAGTTCGGTGCGGCCATCACGGCTCAGGAACTTGACCGGCACGGGCATCACGCGTTCCGGTTCGGCGTCCGCCGCGGACGCTGGCAGCACCACCCCGCAGAACAGCATCAGCAGCAGAAGCCGCCACCCGCCGCTGCCGCGCGGCCCGGATTTCGCATGCAGGGAAGAGAACGGCCATTGATCCTTGCGCATGGGCATAAAGTAACGCCGAAGTCCCGCCCCGGCAAGCACTCATCACGCGTACACGCACCGCGCACGTCGCCGGCGGCTTGACCGCGCGGCGGGCCGCACGCTAACTTCCCGCGCTCCCACCTACCGGCTTTCCCCATGCAAAACGCAGTCTCCCTGCGGCAGCGACTCGCCGCCGGCAATACCGTCTCCGGCATGATCCTGTTCTCCGGCAGTCCGATGCTGGTCGAGATGATGGCCGCCGCCGGCGTCGATTTCGTGGTGATCGACATGGAGCACAGCGCGCTCGACCTCGACACCGCCGCGCACGTGATCCGCGCCGCCGACGCGGCAGGCGTCACGCCCTTCGTACGCATTCCGGAAGTCGATGCGGCGCTCGTCAAGAAACTGCTGAACCTCGGCGCGGCCGGGCTCGCGCTGCCGCACGCCAACCGCGACAACTGCGCGGCGCTGCTGCGCGCCATGCGCTACGCGCCCGAGGGCGACCGCGGCGCCTGCCCGATGGTGCGGGCGGCCGGCTACACGCGCGGCGACTGGAGCGCCTACGCCGCGCGCGCGAACCGCGAGGTGATGGCGATTCCGCTGCTCGAGGACGCCGCCAGCATCGAGGACTTCGAGGCGCTGGCGGCGATGCCCGGCCTCGATGTGTTCTTCATCGGTCCCACCGACCTCTCGATCTCGCTCGGCGTGCCCGGCGCGAGCTTCGACGAACCGGCCATGAGCGCCGCGCTCGACAGCGTGGTCGCGCGCGCGCGCCAGCACGGCAAAGTCGTGATGACGACGATCGGCAACCGCCTGGAGATCGATTACGGACAGCGGGTGGCCGCGCGCGGCGTGCAGATGATCGTCTACGGCACGGACGGCGACCTGTTCACCGACGCCATGCGACGCCTCGCGCCGATCAAGGGCTGACGCCGGTGGGCCGGGTGCCGCGCACCGCCGGTCTGCTCGCGCTGGCGGCCGCGTGCGGCGTGAGCCCGTCCGCCCGCGCGGACCTGTGGGGTTACGTCGATGAAAAGGGCGTCACCCACTTCGCCACCGAACAACGCGACGAACGCTACACGCTGTTCTTCAAGGGCCGCAGCAGTCTCGACGCGCCGCCGCCGGCACCGTCGGGCCCCGATGAAGCGCTGCAGAACACGCGGCTCTACCGGCGGGTGGCCGAGCATCCCAATCTGCGGCGCTACGCCCCGCTGATCGACGAACACGCCAAAGCGCACGCCCTCGATCCGGCACTGGTCAGGGCCATCATCGCCGTGGAGTCGGGCTTCGAGCCCACGGCCATCTCGCCGAAGGGCGCGATCGGACTGATGCAGGTGATCCCCGCCACTGGCGCCCGCTACGGGCTCGCTGCCGACCGCCAGCGCACGCTGGAACAGAAACTGGCCGACCCGGCGACCAACCTGCGCATCGGCACCCGCTACCTGCGCGACCTGCTGGCCCGCTTCTCCAACGACCTGACGCTGGCGCTCGCCGCGTACAACGCCGGCGAAGGCGCCGTGGAGCAGTACGGCAACCGCGTGCCGCCCTATCCCGAGACGCAGGAATACGTGAAACTCGTGCAGCAGTTCTACGCGCTGTACCGTCCCCCGCCGCCGGCACCCAAGCCGGCCGGAAAGCCCCGCCTCGTCCTGCCCCCGCGCGCCGCGCCGCCGCCCGCGGAGTCCGCGCAGTGAGCGCCGCCGCGGCCGCCCCGCGCGCCTTCGCCGCGCTCCGGCACCCGGGCTTCCGCGTCTACTTCTTCACCTCGGCCATCGCCATGATGGCCGATTCGATCGAGCACGTGATCAGCTACTGGATCCTGTTCCAGAAATTCCAGTCGCCGGCGCTGGCCGGGTTCGCGGTGATCGCGCACTGGCTGCCTTTTCTGCTGTTCGCCGTGTGGTCGGGCGCGCTCGCGGACCGCTACGATCCGCGCCGCATCATCCAGATCGGCATGGGCCTCTTCATGGCGGTCTCGGTCGCCTGGGGCGCGCTGTTCATGACCGACACGCTGGAAATGTGGCACGCCGTGCTGCTGCTCGTCGTGCATGGCTGCGCCGGCATGCTGTGGACGCCGGCGAGCCAGTTGCTGCTCCACGATATCGTCGGCCGCGAACACCTGCAGAGCGCCGTGCGCTTGAACGCCACGGCGCGCTGGCTCGGCCTGCTGCTGGGCCCCGCGGTGGGTGGCGGCCTCCTGCTGCTGCTCGGTCCCGCCTGGGGACTCCTGTTCAACGCGCTGATCTACCTGCCGCTCCTGCTCTGGCTGTGGAAAGCGCCCTACGGTCCGCGCTTTCGCACGACCCCCACGACAGCAGCGCCAACGCCCGCCATCCGCGGCACTCGCGACCTCCTCGACAGCCTGCGCGCGATCGCCGGCAACCGGCCCGTGGTGTCGATGATTGCACTGGCGGGTTGCGCGTCACTGTTCATCGGCAACGCCTATCAGGCGCAGATGCCGGGGTTCGCGCACGATCTCGGACACGGGGACGCCGACCTGTCCTACTCCGCCCTGCTGGCGGCGGACGCCGCCGGGGCGCTCATCGCCGGCCTCGTGCTGGAAAGCCGCAGCATGCTGCAGGCCCGCCCGCGCACGGCGTTCATCCTCGCGATGCTGTGGTGTCTCGCCATCGGCGGTTTCGCGGTCTGCACGGTGTACTGGCTCGCGCTGGCGCTGCTCTTCGTCGCGGGCTTCATGGGGCTGGCGTTCAATGCCATGGCGCAGACGCTGGTGCAGCTGCACGCGCCACCCGCCATCCGCGGGCGCGTGATCGGGCTCTACACGATGTCCGCGCTCGGCCTGCGCACCTTCGCGGGCGTCACGGTCGGCATGCTCGGCAGCGTAGTCGGCATCCACGGCTCGCTCGCGCTGTCCGCGCTCGCGCTGCTGACGGTCATCGTGACGCTGCTCGCGTTCACGCTGCGCGGACGCGGCGCCGGCTGAGCGACCGGCGCACTCACCCATCACCACTGCCGCATGCCCCCGCCGCCGCGCTCATGGACCGCCCTCGCCGGGCTCGCCGCGGCCGCCGCCTGGGCTGCGCTGGTCGCCTGGCAGACACTCCCGTACGTGGAGACCGCCAATCGCGCGGCGAAAACGCGCCTGATTCAGGAAACCCAACTGTGGGAAAGCGACCCCCTGTACGCCGGCTCCGCCAGGAACTGGACCTATTTTGCCGCCTGGCTGTTGACCGACGGCCAGCTCATGGAGCGCGTGCGCGCGCGCCAGCCGGAACGCGCCGATGACATCGAGGCGGACTACCAGCGCGACCGCTTCCTCGCGCTGGCGCCGGTCGTGCTGCTTGCACTCGCCGCGTGGGGAGCACCGGTCACGGCCGTCGCCGCTTTCCTCTGGTGGCGGCGACGGCGACGCCACCGCCACGGCACGGGTTAACGCGCGGCCGCGGACCGCGCCTCGCCGCGCATCATGAAGGCACCCCCTCCGAGTAGCGCAGCCGTCAGATAAAACGCGGGCCCCAGCCCGAAGGCCGAGCCGATGCTGCCGAACACCACCGGCACGAAAATTTCAGTGAGCTTGTTGAAGGTCTGCCGCAGCCCCATCGCCTCGCCGGTGCGGCCCTCCGGCGCGCGGCTGTAGGTCAGCATCATTGCGAGCGGCGTGCAGCAGCCGAGGCCCAGGCCGAACGCAATCGACAGGGCGATGAGCACGCCGAACTCGCGCACGAAGGGAAAGCCCAGCAGCGTGACCGCCCCCAGCATCAGCGTAACGGCGAGTACCCTCTCCTCGCCCGCGCGCCGCGTCCAGTAAGGCAGCAGCGCCCGCGACAGCAGCATCGCGCCGCCGAACGCGCCAATCACGACGCCGATGCGCGTGGCCGACAGGCCGATCGAGTGGCCGTAGAGCGGCATGTAGAAATTGAACAGCTCCATGCCGGTCTCGATGATGCCGCTCACCACCAGGGCGCGCACGAGCGCAGGACGGGTCAGCAACTCCAGGGAATGCGGCCGCGGGCCCGCCACCGGCGCTACCTTCGGCCGCGGCAGCCGCCGGCCGGCATAGAACAGGAACGCCACCGGAAACAGCGGCAGCGCGGCCAGCACGAGGTAGGTATAGGTGTAACCGACGGTATCGATCGAGATGCCTGCGAGCGGGGGGCCGATCAGCGCGGTCAGGCTGTTGCCCATGGCGTAGTAGCTGAAGTGGCGGGTGCGGCTGGCGGCGTCGCCCCACGCACCGACGAGATGCTGGCCGGCCACCGTGTAGAAGATGTAACAGCCGCCGATCACCAGCACTGCGACATACAGGGTGACCAAGCCAGGGAGCAGAAAGCACAGGAGCAGTCCCGCGGCGAGTCCGCCGGAACCCAGGAGCATCGGGCCGCGCGGACCGTAGCGGTCGGAGACGCGTCCGGCGAACACGGCCAGCCCGGCCGGCAGCAGGGAAAACGCCGCGAACAGCAGGCCGACGGCAAACGGCTGCGCACCCAGATGCAGCGCATCGAGCGTGACCAGCACCTTCACGCCCTTGAAGCTCACGTGATTCATCACGGTGAGCAGGACCAGCCACCAGAAACTCATGCGCGCATTCTATAGAATCGCCGTTTCCCCCGACCCGACACGACGAAGAGGCACGACATGGAATTGCGCACTATCGGCTTGATGAGCCCCGGTGACATGGGACAGGCGATCGCCGGCCAGTTGAAGGCGAAGGGGTTCAACGTGCTGACCGCGCTCGGCGCGCGCAGCGCGCGCACCCAGGGCCTCGCCCGCGCGGCGGGACTGACCGACGTCGGCACGCTCGAAGCACTGACGCAGCAATGCGACCTGGTGATCTCCGTCATGAACCCCGGCTCCGCCGTTGGATTCGCGCGCGAACTCGCCGCCGCCATGCAGAAGACCGGCAAGCATCCCGTGCTGCTGGAAGGCAACGCGGTGTCGCCCGATACCGTGCGCCAGATCGAGAAGATCCTCGCCGCGGCGGGCGGCCGCGTCATGGACGGCGGCATCATCGGGCCGCCGCCGCGCAACGCCGGCAAAATCCGGCTCTACGTGTCCGGCCCGGGCGCCAGTGCGCTGGAAGCGCTGGGCACCGACGCCATCTCGGTGCGCGTCGTCAGCGAACGCATCGGCGACGCCTCCGCCGTGAAGATGTGCTACGGCGCGGTGACCAAGGGCATCCTTGGCTTGGGTCTCCAGCTTTTCATGGCCGCCGAGCGACTGGGCGTGGCCGAACCGCTGATGGCGGAGGTCAAGGCCAGCCGCAAGGACATCCACGACTTCGTGATGAACGGGCTGCCGGTCATGCCGCCGAAGGCCTACCGCTGGGTGCCGGAGATGAACGAAATCGCCGCGACCTTCGCCGCCGCGGGCCTCACGCCCAAAATGCTGGAGGGGGCATCCGCGCTGTACGCCTTCGTGGCGGAGACGCCGCTCGGCAAGGAAACGCCGGAGAACCGCGACAAGTCGCGCACCGGCGTGGACGTCGTGAAGCAACTGGCGGCGGAACGCTGAAGCACCGCCACGGCCCGGCTCCTTGCGTTACTCAACGCGGTACATCGACCGCCGGTCGCGCGCGTAGTGGATGACGTCCGGCGGCTGGTCGCCCAGCGTGTGGCCCAGCACGATGATGCCGGAACCGTCGAGCAGCAGTTCGCCGCGCAGCACGTGCACCTCCTCGCCCGTTTCGCGGGTGACGAAGGTGCCGTTGATGGAATGGTCGATCAGGTAGAAATGCGTGCGCAGCAGCCGCACGGTCAGGTGCTGGCGCGAGGAAAACTTGTCGGGCACGACCAGATCGCACTCCCGGCCGCGGCCGACCAGCACTTCCGGCTTTTTCTGGTCGATGCGGACCGACTCTTCGCCGTGGCGCAGCACCAGGCTGCCGGTGTCACCCGGAATCACCCGCTGCAGGCTCAGGTTGACGTCGGTGAGGTTGGTGTTGTCCTTGCGCCAGAGCACCTGGAACACCGTCGATTCCTCGGTGTTGCCCTTCAGCACGGAACGGAACACCGGCCGCACGCAGGCCTTCAGCCCGTCTGAGAGCTGCGCCTCGGTCACCTCGGTCGTGAGGATCTGCTCCTCGGCCGCCACCGCCGTCAGGTAGGCCGCGACGTTGACGGTGTCGCCGAAGACATCGTGCTCCTCCAGCAGCACCGTGCCGTAATGCAGGCCGCAGTGGATCTTGACCGGCTGGCGTCCGGGCCGCCGTTCGTTGACGAGCGACTGCATGTCGCTCGCCGCCAGCAGGCCGTTGTCGGCGGTGTCGAACACGCACATGATCTCGTCGCCCATCGACTTGACCACGCGCCCCTTGTAGCGGTCCACCACCGAACGCATCAGCGTCAGGCACGCCTCGACCACCGTGCGCGCGTTGGCGTCGCCCAGCGTCTGGTAGAGCTTGGTGCTGCCGCAGATGTCCGCGAACAGCACCGCTGCCCGCTTCATTTCCCGTCCCATGGTGACTGCCCGTCTTCCCGCGGTTGTTTAAAGGCCGCGAATTATCCCATAGCCGCATTCGGCGAGGGGTCAAGCCCCCCCGCCGTGCTGCCTGAGGCCAGACACAGCAAACTGCGGGCCAGCCTCGCAAGCCCGCCCTTGGCGGCCGGGCCGTGACACCGGTCACGAAAAAACGGCCTTCGCGTAGGATGCCGCATGGATAGCGCCCGCCCGCTCGACGCCACCCGCGTGCTTCCCGACTACACGGGCGGCGGGCTGCTCAATCTGATGGCCAGCCTGGAGGCGGCCTGCGGCGGCGCACCAACCGCGCCGGTCGCAGCACAGCTGCCGCCGGCGTCGCTCGCCGGCGTGCACAACCTGGTACTCGTGATCCTGGACGGCCTCGGTTACCGTTACCTCACCACCCGCACGCCGGACAGCGCGCTCGCGCGCCACCTGCGCGGTGCACTCACCTCCGTCTTCCCCTCCACCACCGCCAGCGCGATCACGACGACCCTGACCGGGCGCGCCCCCGCCGAGCACGGCCTCACCGGCTGGCATCTGTGGCTGGCCGAAACCGGCGCCGTCACCGCCGTCCTGCCGCAGCGGGCCCGTGACGGGGGTGCACTGCTGCCCACCGATCCCGCAGCGCTGTTTCCGTGCGCGTCTTTTTTCGACCGCATCGCGCGGCCCGCGGTCGTGGTGTCGCCCCAGGCCATCATCGACACCGTGTTCAACACGCGGCATTGCGGGCGGGCGGTCAAGCGGCCATACGCGGCGCCGGCGGATTTCTTCCCCGCCGTGGCCCGCGCCGTGCACGAGACGTCCGTGCCCACGCTGATCTATGCGTATTACCCGGAGTTCGACGGTCTCGCGCACGCGCACGGCGTCGGCAGCGCCGAAGTCGCGCGCGAATTCACCGCGCTCGACGCCGCGTGGGAGACTTTTCTCGAGCGGATCGCCGACACCGACACGACGGTGGTGTTGACCGCCGATCACGGCTTCATCGACGGCCCGCCGGAACGCCTGATCGATCTCGACGCGCATCCGCGGCTCACCGCGCTGCTGGCCCGGCCGCTGTGCGGCGAGCGCCGCGTCGCCTACTGTTACCTGAAGGACGGCGCGGACGCGGACTTCCGCGCTTATGTGGAAACCGAACTGGGACACGCCACCGAACTGATCGCGCGCGACGCGTTGCTGGCCTCCGGGTGGTTCGGGCCCGGCCCCGTGCATCCGCGGCTGGCCGACCGCGTGGGCGACTACGCCCTCGTGATGCGCGCGGACTGGACGATCAAGGACTGGTTGCCGGAGGAAAAGCGGCACCCGATGATCGGCGTGCACGCGGGACTGACGGCGGACGAGATGCTGATTCCGCTGGTGGTACACACCACCGCCGCGGCCTGACGACCGCCCGGCGTCTTACCCGCGCAAGCGCGCGAGCAGCCAGTCGGCGGCCGCCAGCGTTTCGCGATCCGCGCCGATATTCCCGATCACCTGCAAGCCCACCGGCAATCCCTGCGGCCCGGTGGTGAACGGCAGATGCACGCACGGGGTGTGGAGCAGCGTCCAGATGCGGTTGAACAGCGGATCGCCGGTCGCCGCCAGCCCCGCCGGCGCCTCGCCCGCCGCGCTGGGCGCGAGCAGCACATCCACATCGGTGAATACCTGCGGCACAGCGCGTCGGCAACCGCGCGCGAGCGCGATTGCCGCGGTATAGCGTTCGTGCGTCACCGCCAGGCCGTCGGCGAGCATCTGCTGCAGCCGCGGTGACAGCTGCGCCTGGTGTGTGAGGCGCTCGTAGGCGAGCGACTGTGCCAGTTCATAACCCATGATGTCGGTCTGTGCCTGCACCAACCCCGCGAACTGCGGCGGCAGGTCGACGTCCTTCAGCGTGACGCCGGCCTGCCCGAGCTGCGTCCTGGCGTGCTCGAAGGCGGCCTCGGTCGCGGGCTGCACGTGCTTCCATTCGTAAGTGCGGCACAGGCCCACGCGCGGCGCATGGTCCAGCGGGCGCTCGAGCAGCAGATCGCGCCTGCCGCTGGTGGCCGCCACGAGCAGCGCCGCGTCCGCGACCGTGCGCGCGAGCGCGCCCACCGTATCGAGCGTGTCGCACAAGGCCTTCACCCCGACGCGGCTCACCGTGCCGAAGCTCGGTTTATAGCCGACCACCCCGCAGAACGCCGCCGGCCGGATGATGGAACCCGCGGTCTGCGTGCCGAAGGCGAACGGCACCATGAAATCCGCCACCGCGGCCGCCGAACCGGAAGACGACCCGCCCGGGGTATGTCCCGGATGGTGCGGATTCGCGGTCTTGCCGGGAAAGAAAGTCGCGAACTCGGTGGTCACGGTCTTGCCGACGATCACCGCACCGGCCGCGCGCGCGAACGCCACTGCGGCGGCATCCCACGCGGGCCGATGATCCGCGTAGATCGGGGAACCATAGCCCGCGGGAAGATCGGCCGTGTCCATCAGGTCCTTCACGCCGAGGGGCAGGCCGTGCAGCAGCCCCTGCACGGGACCGGCGTCCAGTGCCTTTGCCCGCGCCCGCGCCGCCGCGACATCGAGATGCATCCAGGCGCCGACGACCGCCTCGCGTGCGGCGATGCGCTCGAGACAGGCCTCGAGCAACTGCACCGCGGTGATCTTGCGGTCGGCGAGCTGGCGCGCCGCCTCGGTCGCCGACAACAGATTCAGGCCGTTCACGAGTCGCACCAGTCGTCGATCAGGCGCGTATAGGCCTCGGTCGCCTGTCCGACGCGTTCCACCAGGCAATACTCGTCGGTCTGGTGCGCGAGTTGCGGTTCGCCGGGCCCCAGCACGACGACGGGCACGTCCTGCCAGGTCCGCTTCAGCACGGCGGCGTCCGTGAAATAGGTGACGGTGCGCGGCGCGGGCCGCGCGCCGAGCAGCGGGGTCATGGTGTCGTAGACGCGCTGCACCCAGGGATCGGCCGCGTCGGTGCTGACCGGACCGACATCGATCAGCGTCTCGAACGAGAACGCCGGCCCCAGGAGTCGCGCGAGTTCGGTGCGCACCGCGGCATGATCCTGCCCGGGGATGGTCCGCATGTCGATGCCGATGACGGCACGGTCCGGCACCGAGTTGATGTTCATGCCGCCTTCGATGGTGCCGACGTTCAGCGTCGGCCCGCCCATCAGCGGGTGCGCCGCCACGCCGAAATCGAAGCGCGCGAGTTTCGCCACCGCCTCGGCGGCCTTGTGGATCGCGTTGTCGCCGCGCTCGGGCATCGAGCCGTGCGCCGTCACGCCTCGCGCGACCGCCTTCAGCCACAGCGCGCCCTTGTGACCGATCAGCGGATAGTTCGCGGTCGGCTCGCCCACCACCAGCGCGCCCACCGGTCCCAGCAGGCCGCGGTCGACCAGGTGCGCGGCGCCGCCGCAACCGCATTCCTCATCCGCGGTGATCGCGAGCGTCGCCCCGGGTCCGCGGGCGAGTTGCTCCTTGCGCGCCAACACAGCCACCACGAAGGCGGCCACGCCGCTTTTCATGTCCGTCGAACCGCGCCCGTAGAGCCGGCCGCCCTCCTGGCTGGCGCCGAACGCATCCTGCTTCCAGGTCGTGGAGCCGAGCGGCACCGTGTCGATGTGCCCGGTGAAACCCAGCGGCAGTTTGCGATCGTTCCCGCCGATGCGGGCAACGACGCTGACGCGGCCGGGAGCGAAGGCCGCGTACTCGACTTGGAAACCCGCGTCCGCGAGAAGCTCGCCCAGATGGCGCGCGCAGGCCTCTTCCGCGCCCGGCGGGTTGATCGTATTGAAGCCCAGCAGTTCGCGCGTGAGCTGAACGGCGTCCGGCGCGCGCATCAGACGGGGACTCAGTCGTCGCGCTGCGACAGCACGAGCAGCGCCACCGCGGCCGCGACCAGCGCGGCGATGCCCGCCACCTGCCAGGGGTTGTCGTGCGCGTAGCTGTCGACCGCGCGTGCGGCGCGCTTGCCCTTGCGCCGCGCCGCGTATTCCAGGTCGGCGAGTTCGGATTTCACGCGGCGCAGGCGCGCGGCGAGACCCGCGCGGGTGTCATCCACGCGCTCGCCGACGGCACCCGCCGTCGACAGCAGCAGTTCTTCGGTGCGCTCAATGACCTTGCGCGCTTCCGCGGCGAGCGAATCGGGAAATTCCATGATCATCTCCGGCTGTTCAAAAAAAAGAAGTGGCAAGCTTACACCACGGGCCGCCGGCTTTTGCGGAGGCTCAGCCCGCCGGCGCGCCTTCGCGCAGGTGGCAGGCCACGAGGTGCCCGGGTTCCGTTTCGCGGATCGCGGGCGTTTCGGTACGGCAGCGCTCCATCACGTACGGGCAGCGCGTGTGGAAGCGGCAGCCGGACGGCGGATGGATCGGGCTCGGCACATCGCCCGCGAGGATGATGCGATGGCGCTGCGCCTGCGGGTCGGGCACCGGCACCGCGGACAAGAGCGCCTCGGTGTACGGATGCTGCGGGCGCGCGAACAGTTGGCGCGTCGGCGCGAGTTCGACGATCTGCCCCAGGTACATCACCGCCACGCGGTGGCTGATGTGTTCGACCACGCCCAGATCGTGGGCGACGAACAGATAGGACAGTCCCATCTCCTGCTGCAGGTCCATCAGCAGGTTGATGACCTGCGCCTGCACCGAAACGTCGAGCGCCGAGACCGGTTCGTCGCACACGATGAGGCGCGGCTTGAGCGCCAGCGCGCGCGCGATGCCCAGGCGCTGGCGCTGGCCGCCGGAGAACTCGTAGGGATACTTGATCATCTGGTCGGGCCGCAGGCCGACCTTGTCGAACAGTCCCGCCACGCGTTCGCGAATTTCACCGGCCGATGCGGTTTCAAAATTGCGGATGGGTTCGCCCACGATGTCGGCGGCGCGCATGCGCGGATTGAGCGAAGCGTACGGGTCCTGGAACACCACCTGTAGCTCGCGGCGGAACGGCCGCATCTGCGCGGGCGACAGGCCGTCGATGCGGCGGCCGCGCCAGCGGATCTCGCCCGCGGTCGGATCGACCAGCCGCAGGAGGGTCTTGCCGGCGGTGGACTTGCCGCAGCCGGATTCGCCGACGAGGCCCAGCGTCTCGCCCTCGGCGATCCAGAACGAGATGCCGTCCACCGCATGCACGCGGCCGGTCACGCGGCCGAACAGGCCCTGGCGCACCGGGTAGTGCTTCTTGAGGCCGCTGACTTCCAGCAGGACGTTCGCGGGCGCGTTCACAACCGGTCCGCCTCCCAGCACGCCACCGTATGCCCCGGCGCCTTGGTCTCCAGCGGCGGATACTCGCGGTGGCAACGTTCGGTGGCATGCGCGCAGCGCGGCGCGAACAGGCAGCCGGGAATTGCCTCCTTCAGCGACGGTACCGTGCCCGGAATCTCCGCGAGCCGCGGCCGCGCGCCGCCCTGCTGCGCGACGCCGAGGCGCGGGATCGATTGCAACAGCCCCTGCGTATAAGGATGGCGCGGATGCGCGAAGAGCGCACCGACGGGCGCCTCCTCCACCTTGCGCCCGGCATACATCACCACCACGCGCTGCGCCATTTCGGCCACCACGCCGAGGTCATGCGTGATCAGCACGATCGCGGCGCCGGTCTTGGCCTTGAGTTCGCGCATGAGATCGAGGATCTGCGCCTGGATCGTGACGTCGAGCGCGGTGGTCGGCTCGTCGGCGATCAGCAGCCGTGGATTGCAGGCGAGCGCCATGGCGATCATCACCCGCTGGCGCATGCCGCCGGAGAGCTGATGAGGGTATTCGGTGACGCGCCGCTCGGCTTCGGGAATCTTCACCAGCTGCAGCATTTCCACGGCGCGCGCCGCCGCTTCCGCCTTGCCCAGGCCGCGGTGCAGCACCAGCGCCTCGCCGATCTGGCGCCCGATCGTCAGCACCGGGTTCAGGGAAGTCATCGGCTCCTGGAAGATCATCGAGATCTCGTTGCCGCGGATCTTCCGCATCGCGGATTCCGGCAGCGCCAGCAACTCGCGGCCCTCGAAGCGGATGCTGCCGCCCACCACCCGGCCCGGCGGCGAGGCGATCAGCCGCAGGATGGTGAGCGAGGTCACGCTCTTGCCGCAGCCCGACTCCCCGACCACCGCCAGTGTTTCGCCCGCGTTCACCGTGAAGGACACGCCGTCCACCGCCCGCACGATGCCGTCGCGCGTGAAGAAGTGCGTCTGCAGATCCTCGACTTCGAGCAGCGGCGTTGACACGGGTGCGTTCATTGCAGTCGCCCCCTCACATCCGCCGTGCCAGCCGCGGATCGAGTGCGTCGCGCATGCCGTCGCCCAGCAAATTCACCGCCAGCACCGTGAGCGACAGGAAGATGCCGGGGAACAGGATGAGATAGCCCGCGATCTGGAACAGGCTTCGCGCTTCGGCCATGATGTTGCCCCAGCTAGGGATGTTGGGCGGCGTGCCGGCGCCGATGAAGGACAGGATCGCCTCGGTGATCATCGCGGAGGCGCAGACGTAGGTCGCCTGCACCAGCAGCGGCGCCACCGTGTTCGGCAGAATGTGCCGCCACAGGATCAGCGGCAGACGGGTGCCGGCTGCGACGGCCGCCTCCACGTACGGCTGTTCGCGCAGCGAGAGCACCAGGCTGCGCACCAGCCGTACCACGCGCGGGACTTCCGCCAGCGTGATCGCCATGATCACGTTGCCCACGCTGGCCTTGGTGAGCGCCATCAGGGCGATCGCCAGCAGCACCGACGGGATCGACATCAGCCCGTCCATGATACGCATCATGATCGCATCGACCCAGCGCAGGTAGCCGGTGACGAGCCCGATGGCGAGCCCCAGCAGCGTCGCCAGCAAGGCGACCGCCAGGCCGACCAGCAGCGATACGCGCGCGCCATACACCACGCGGCTGTAGACATCGCGGCCCAGCATGTCGGTGCCGAACCAGTGTTCGGCGGACGGGTGCTTCAGCCGGTCGACCGGGGCCAGCGCCTGCGGATCCACGGTCCCCAGCCAGGGCGCGAACACGGCCATCAGCACCATCGCGACGAGCACGACGCCGCCGGCGATCGCGGTCGGATGGCGCCGGAACGCATCCTTGAAGCGCCGCCACGTGGGCGACACCGAAACCGGCGCGGCAATCGTTGCGGCGCTCATGTCAGTAGCGGATCCGCGGATCGAAGAACATGTAGCTCAGGTCCACCGCCAGGTTGATCAGCACGTAAACACCCGAGAACAGCAGGATGACGCCCTGGATGATCGGGTAGTCGCGGCGCAGGATCGCATCGACGGTCAGCCGCCCGATGCCGGGGATCGCGAACACGGTCTCCGTGACGATGGCGCCGCTGATGAGGAGCGCGATGCCGATGCCGACGACTGTCATGATCGGCACCGCCGCGTTCTTCAGGGCATGGCCGACCAGCACCTGACGTGGTGCCAGCCCCTTGGCCTGTGCGGTGCGCACGTAGTCCTGCGCCAGCACGTCGAGCATGGTCGCGCGCGTGATGCGCGCGATCAGCGCGATGTAGACCGTGCCGAGTGCTGCGCTGGGCAGGATCAGGTGCCGCAGCCACTGCCAGATGCCATCGGAGAAATTGCGGTAGCCCTGCACCGGCAGCCAGCCGAGACCCGTCGAAAAGGTGAGGATCAGGATATAGGCCAGCACGAAGACCGGCACCGAGAAGCCAAGCACCGAGAACGCCATGATCGCGCGGTCGGTCCAGCTGCCGGCACGCGCCGCGGCGATCACGCCCAGCGGCACGGCGATCGCCACCGCGACAATGAGCGTGCACAGCGTCAGCGCCACCGTAGGCTCGATGCGCTGCCCGATCAGCCGCGTCACCGGCAGGTTCGTGAAGATCGAGGTGCCGAGGTCGCCGTGCAGCAGCGCCCACACCCAGGTGCCAAAGCGGACCAGGAAGGGCTGGTCGAGCCCCAGCGTCGCGCGGATGCGCCGGATGTCCTCGTCGGTGGCGATGTCGCCGGCGATGACCGCGGCCGGATCGCCGGGCGTGAGGTAGAGCAGGGAAAAGACGACGAACGCGACCACCGTCATGACGACGAGGGTCGCGAACAATCGCCGGACTACATAGGCAAACACCAATCCAACCGTGGGAACGCGGCTATTTTTTCTCCACGTTCCACAGGAAGGCGACCGGCGCGACGATCAGGCCCGACAGGTTGGTGCGATAGGCCGTCGGCAGGATGAACTGCGCGGTCGGCACGTAGGGCACGAACTCGAAGGCCTGCTTCTGCACGGCGTCCGCGGCTTTTTTCGAGCTCGCCGCGTCCGTCGTCCCAAACCAAGTTTCGCGCAGGCCTTCGACCTGCGCATCGGTCGCCCAGCCGAACCAGCCCTTCTCCCCCGAACCGCGGATGGCGAAGTTCACCGCCGGGGAGGTGAGGTCGGGCCCGACCAGCCAGGTGTGGAAGATCGACCAGCCGCCCTTGTCGACCGGCTCCTTGGACGTGCGGCGCGTGATCAGGGTGCCCCAGTCGCCGGCCTGCAGCTCGACGTTGACGCCGAGCTTGCGCAGAAGCTCGGTGGTCAGCAGCGACTGCGAATGCACGATCGGCTGGTCGGTCGCGGAGATAATCACGACTTTCTCGCCCTTGTAACCGGATTCGGCGATCAGCTTTTTCGCCTTGTCGAAATCACGCTTGCCCTTGAGGGGCTCCGCACCGACCTCGGACGACAGTGGCGTACCGCAAACGAAGTACGAGTAGCAGGTGCGGCCGTTTTTCGCATCGCCCGCGATGCCCAGCAGGTAATCCTGCTGGTTCACGACGTAGAGCAGCGCCTGGCGCATCTTGACGTTGTTGAACGGCGGCTGGATATGGTTGAAGCGGATCAGGCCCATCGAGCCGAGCGGGTCGATGTTCTCGACCTTGATGTCCTTGTTCTTGCGCAGCAGCGGGATCAGGTCCGGCGGCAGTTGTTCCCACCAGTCGGCCTCGCCCGCGGACAGCGCGGCGGCAGCCGTCGCCGAATCCGGAATGTAAATCCATTCGACGCGGTCGACCTTGACGACCTTGCCGCCGGACGCCCACGACGGCGCTTCCTTGCGCGGCACGTAATCGGTGTTCTTGACGTAGACCACCTTGCTGCCCGGCACCCATTCTTCCTTGACCATCTTGAAGGGGCCGGAACCGGTCGGGTCCTCGATGTTCTTGAACGGATCCGTCTTCGCAATGCGCTCCGGCATGATGAAGGGCACGTTCGAGGACGGTTTCGCCAGCGCTTCCAGCGTCAGCGCGAACGGCTTCTTGAGCTTCAGGCGGAAGGTCTTGTCGTTGACCGCGGTCCACGACTCGGTGTTTTCCGCCAGTTTCTGGCCCAGCGCATCGCGCTTCGCCCAGCGCTCCAGCGACGCGATGCAATCGGCCGACTTGACCGGCGCGCCATCGTGGAACTTGAGGCCGTCGCGCAGCGTGAACGTGTAGGTCAGCTTGTCCTTGCTGAGCTCGTACTTGTCCACCATCTGCGGCTTGACCTGGAACTTGGCGTCGGTCGCAAACAGGGTGTCGTAGAC
>JBOIEQ010000052.1:0-26680 GCA_050741255.1 Burkholderiales bacterium
GCGTGCTGGCGTTCAACGGCGCGGCCACGGTGGGCGGCAATTTGGTGGCGACGACGGGCGGCGCGGGCGCGATCACGCAGGCGGGCGCCCTGACGGTGACCGGCACGTCGAGCTTCACGGCTGGCGCAGCCAACAGCATCACGCTGAACAATGCCGCCAACAACTTCGGCGGCACGGTCAGTATCGTCAGCGGCAACAACGCGACGCTGGTCGATATCAACGCGATCGATATCGGTGCTTCCACCCTGGCGGGCCTGTTTACCGTCACTGCGGGCGGCGCGATTTCCGATTCCGCTGCCATTTCGGCCGCCTCGCTGGTGACTTCTTCGGTAGGCGGGACCGTTCTTGACTTCGGCCACACTGTTGGCGTCTTCAACGCCACCAACATCACCTCGGGCAACGTCCAGCTGGTCAATGCCGGTGCGCTCAATGTTTCCGGTATCAGCCAAGCGGGCGGCGGCAACGTGACCGTCGGCAATACCGGCGCGCTCAGCACGTCTGGCGCCATCGCCACGGCCGCGAATGGCAACATCGGACTGACCGCGACGGGCGCGACGCTGACCATCGGCAACACCGTCACCGCCGGCGGCAGCGGCACGGTGAACCTGACCAGTACCGGGGCGGCGAGCGATGTCCTGACCAATGCGGCTGTCGGCAGCACGACCGGTGCCGTTACGATCAGTGCCGGGCGGGATTTCAGCAACACCGCTTCGATGACGACCGGCGCTACCCTGACGGCCACGGCCGGGAACAACATCAGCAACACGGGCGCGGGCTTGCTGCGCGGTGCTGGCGGCGTCACGCTGACCACGGGCGCGGGCGGCCTGTTGACCAACAGCGGATCGATCAGCAACAACCTCACGGCATCCGCCGTCAATCTGACGGCGGACAACATGGCGCTGACCGGCACTGTCATCGGCGGCAGCGGCAATGTCACACTCACCAGCGCGACGGCGGGGCAGGGCATTACGCTCGGTGGGGGACTCGCGGGACTCGGCCTTTCCCAGGCGGAACTGAACACCATCTCGACCACGGGCATCTTGCAGGTCGGCACTGCCGCGCATACGGGTGCGATTACGGTGGATGGCCCCGCCAATCTGGGAGCAGGCGTTGGCAGCACCGTTCTGCTGCGCAACGGGAGCGGCGACATTGCGATCAACGCCCTCCTGCAGTCGCCCAACCCCATCCAGCTGAACACGACGTCGGGTTCGATCACCGACAGCGGCACCGGCATGGTCAAGACCGCAAGCCTGATTTCGCTCACCGCGGGCGGCAATATCGGCACTGCGGCCAACCCGCTGCACACGACGAGCACCACGCCCACGACCCAGCTCACGGCCACGGCCGGTGGCGGTGTGGGCATCATCAACGACGGCAATCTGAACCTGAACGGGGTATCGGCGAGTGGAGCAGTCGTCATTACCGCGAACGACATCGGCGCGGGCGGCGACCTGAACGTCGGCGGCACGGGCATCACCTCCGGCGGCGGCTCGATCAAGCTTCATTCAGCGGACAACCTCACAATCCTGAGCGGTGTCAGCTCGGGCAACGGCGCCATCGAGATGATCGCGGGCACGGGTCCGGGGCTGAACGCTCTGGCGATCACCAACCCGGCAACCGAAGGCGTCGCCGATGACAACGGTCTGATCACCCTGAACGCCACGGTGAACGCCGGCGGCGGAAACATCCTTCTCGTTTCGTCGACTACGGGCACCAACACCATCATCGATGGCGTCGTCCAGAACGCGAGCGGCACGGTAATCGGCAACGACCTGACGGTCGTGACCCTGCGCGGTCTCGGCGGCGCGAACCAGGGCGGGGCGGCGATCCGGCTCGACCAGGCGCCGACCACCAACAGTTCCAACTCCATTTATCTGTTCGCCTGCGCGATCGACGGATGCCCGACGGGCGCGGAGCCCTTCGCCCATGCGCCGATGATCAAGGTCTCCGCCCAGCCGTTGTACGCGGATGGCCCAATTTTCTACTCGGACTCGGGCGGCACCAACGTGTCGGGGGTCGGCACGGTCAACGACTTCACCTTCTTCACGCCCGGGGACGTCACGTTCGCCACGAACTCCCTGCAGGCGCGCAACCTGCGGATCGAAGCAAGTCAGGACATCTTCATCAGCCTCGCGTCGGAACTCTCGAACGCGGATATCAACGGCGGCCTGCCGGGCGGGTCCATCACCTTCGTCGCCGGGCGCGATATTTTCTACACGCCGGCAGCTGCCGGAAACACGATCGGCAATGCGGTCACGCCCTTCAACCACAATCTCAAGTTCATCGCGGCGGACGACGTCGAGCTGAACAACTCGATTTTCCTCGGCAACAGTGTGTTCACGATCCAGGCCAACCAGTCGGCGTCGATCAACGGCGGCGCGATCATTACGGACCCGACCGCCTGGGGCAACGACGGCAGCGTGCTGATGCGGGGCAACCACATCGTCAAGACCGGCGGCGACATCGCCATCTCCGGCAAGGATTTGACGATCCTCGGCGGCGACCTCGGGAGCGCCAACCAGACGATGACCGGTCAGCAATTGATCGCGGGTGGCAGCATCGCCCTGAATATGACCGATGACGTGCTGATCCAGGCCGGTACCAGTACCGCCGCGTCCGACAGCGCGGCTATTGTCAGTGGTGGGCAAGTGGCTGTCGGCACTGCTTTGCAGCGCGTCAACAATCTCACCCTGCTGGGCGGTTCCAATAGCGTGAATGCGGGTATCAATCATCACTCTGACGCCATTCTGCGGGCGGGGAGCGGGAGTTTGATGCTGGCCGGCAACCTGACGATGACGGGTGGCTCCGCCGATATCACGGGCAACGGCGCGAACGATGCCGCGCAGTCGACGGCATTGGCGAAGATCGACGGCGTCTCGATGAACATTCTGGGGAATGTGCTGATGACGGGGGGAACCGCCACCGCTGCCAATGGCGTCAACAGTGGCAGTGGATTTGCGGCGGACGCGTCCGCAGTCATCACGGGGGACGGTGCGTTCACGGTCGCCGGCAACTGGACCATGCAGGGCGGCAATTCGAGTGCCAATGCGGCCAGCGGCAAGGCTGCCCGGGCAGGCGCGGAGGCGCAGGTGAGTTCATCCTCCATCAATGCCACCATCGGCGGCACGCTCACGATGAACGGCGGCACCGCCTCTGCCGATACCAGCGCGGGCGGTACCCTGGCCCAGGCCAACGCCGACGCGATCTGGTCGCCCGGGGCCGCCATGACGCTCGATGTAACCGGTACGATCAACATGACGGGCGGGAACTCGACGATCGTCGGTGCGAGCGCCAGTGCGCTGGCCCTAGCGGGAACGGAATCGAGCACTTCACAAGTGGGTTCCCTGCTAAAGGTGAAAAGCGACGGCAACATCAACCTGACCGCCGGCACGGAAACCGGCGGTACCGAGGCGCGTTCGAACGCCGCCCTTTTCTATGGTGGAGAGATCAAGATCATGCTCGGCGGCGGCACCCTGACACTTACCGGCGATGCGGGATCCGGCCTGTTCCAGTTCCTCAGCCCGCAGTTGCTGCGCGTCGACGGGAAGAACTATCCGGTCACCGTTTCGGGGGGCTCGGTGCAGTTCGTGCTTAACACCGGCTTGGGCGACGCGCTGGTGCTCTCCGGGGCGCCGCCGCTGAATCTCGGGTCCCTGCAGTCGCCGCTCCTGGTGGCGCTCAACTCGTCCCAGCAGGCGCGGATCGACTCCTACGCCACGGCGAAGGCATTTTTCGACCAGCAGAACGCGGGCAAAAAGCTGTGCAACTAGCGCGCAGCCAGTAGCGGGCCCATCCGGGATATGCTAGTACTAGCAGCTCCGAGAAAGACCAGAAACCCGAGGGGGGGCCTTGCTCAATCCGCAGCTACTCAGATCCGTCCCGCTGTTCGCGTCCCTGAGCGACGAACAGTTCCGTGTCCTGCAGCCGGCGCTGCAGCAGCGCAGCTTCCCGCGCGGCACCTTCATCCTGCGCGCGGGCGAGGAAACCGATGCGCTGTACATCATCCTGTCGGGCCGGGTGAAGGTGCTGATTCCCGACGACCAGGGCCGCGAGGTGATCCTGTCGGTCCTCGGTCCCAAGGATTTCTTCGGGGAGATGGGGCTGTTCGACGACCAGCCGCGCTCGGCCAGCGTCGAGACGATGGAAGCCTGCCAGATGATGCGGCTGTCGAAGTCGGGTTTCCTCGCCTGCCTGCGCGAGAACTTCGAATTCACCATGCTGGTCATCCGCAATCTCAACAAGCGGCTGCGCGATGCCGACCGCAAGATCGAAAGCCTCGCCCTGATCGACGTTTACGGCCGGGTGGCCCGCCTGCTGCTGGAGTCCGCGGAAATGGTCGACGGCGAACTCATCGTGGCGCATGCCCCGGCCAAGCAGGAGATTGCCCGCATGATCGGCGCCTCGCGGGAAATGGTCAGCCGGGTCGTCAAGGACCTGCAGGAAAGGGGTTATATCCGGGCGGAAAAGCGCAAGGTTTTCCTACTGGACAAAGAGGCTATGTCGAAACGCGCCTCGATCAACTAGGCTGTGCACGCCAGACGCAAGGTGCTCCCCAAGAAGCACTGTGCATTTTGTCACACCGGAGCGGAGGGGAATCGGGTAAGGTATTGAAATATATGAATTTGCACGCGGAAGATGCCATATGAAACATGAAACTGCGGTCGCCTTGGCAACTGTCCGGCCAAGCGCCTACTCTCCCCGCGTTCCGGCAGGGTTTCCCCGCCGCAGCGCCATTGCCGCCGCCGTAGCTTCCTGTTTTGCGGCCAGCACGGTTCTGGCCAACCCTACCGGCATGAGCGTGGCCAGTGGCTCGGCCACTGCCAGCGTCTCAGGCAATACCCTCAGCATCACCAATTCCCCGGGCGCCATCCTCAACTGGCAGGCCTTCTCCATCGGCCAGAACGAGGTGACCCGCTTCCTCCAGCAGTCGGCCGCGAGCGCGGTACTGAACCGCGTCACCGGCGGCAATCCCTCCCAGATTCTCGGCACCCTGCAATCGAACGGCAGGGTGTTCCTCATCAACCCCAACGGCATCGTGTTCGGTGCGGGGTCCCAGGTCAACGTGGCGGGGCTGGTCGCTTCCACGCTCAATCTCTCCAACGAGGATTTCCTCGCCGGGCGGATGCGTTTCACGCAGACACCGGGCGCCGGCAGCCTGGTCAACGAAGGTACCATCACGACGCCGCGCGGCGGCAAGGTCTATCTGGTGGCGCCGCAGGTCGTCAACAGCGGGATCATCAACGCCCCCAACGGCGACGTGATCCTGGCGGCTGGCAAGAGCGTCGAACTCGTGAGTCCCGGTATTTCCGAACTGCGGGTGGAAGTCTCCGCGCCGGAACACCAGGCCCTGAACATGGGCCAGATCATCGCCGACAGCGGCCGCATCGGCATCTACGCGGGCCTCGTCAGGAACAGCGGCGTGATCCGCGCGGACAGCGCCGTCGTCGGCGAAAACGGCCAGATCATCCTCAAGGCCACGGTCAATACCACGCTGGAAGCAGGCAGTGTGCTGTCGGCGAGCGGGCCCACGGGCGGCAGCATCACCGTACACTCGGGCGATACCACCATTGTGGCGGGGGCCATCGAGGCCACCGGCAGCGCCGGTGCCGGCGGTAGCGTGCAGGTGCTCGGCAATCTGGTCGGACTCGCCGGCACCGCGAGCATAGACGCCTCGGGGCAGACCGGTGGCGGCAGCGTGCTGGTCGGCGGGGATTTCCAGGGCCAAAACCCAGAGGTGCAGAACGCCTTCCGCACCTTTGTCGCCGACGGTGCGGTGATCAAGGCAGACGCACTGGCCTCCGGCGACGGCGGCAAGGTCATCGTCTGGGCCGACGACATCACCCGTTTCTACGGCAGCATTTCCGCGCGCGGTGGTGCCAATTCCGGCGATGGCGGTTTCGTGGAGATCTCCGGCAAGCGGCTGCTCGACTTCAACGGCCGGGTCGACGTCGGGGCTGCGAATGGCGCGGTCGGCACGATCCTGTTCGACCCGGATACCATCACCATCGTTCAGGGCACTGGTGCTGACGATGAGGAGTTGCTGGGTCCTCCGCCAGGTGTAATCAATTTCGCAGATGGTGGCGAGGGCGCGAACTTCGTTTTCGGCGAGGCTGCGCTCGAGGCGCTCAGCGGCAACGTCATCCTGCAGGCCAACCGGGACATCACCATCGACCCGGGGCTTAGCGGCGGACTGGCCTTCACCACCTCGGGGCAAAGTTTCACCGCCGAAGCCGGCCGCCACATCACCGTCAACAGCGCGATCACCACCACTGACGGCGCCATCAACCTGACCGCAGGGGTTGGCCCCGCCCCCGATGCGTCGGCCACGCTGACGGTCAACGCCGATCTCACGAGTGGCAACGGATTGATCCGATTGGAGAGCGCCGGCAGCGGCGGCATCGTGGTCGGCGGCGGCGCCACGGTCTACAGCCTGAACGGCGTGACGCTGCAGGCCGACAAGCTGAGCCTTGCCGGCGCGAACCAGATCCGCGGCCAGTACATCGCGATCTGGCCGTGGAACAACAGCGACATCACCCTCGGCGGCACCGGCTCCGGGCTGAGCATCACCCAGGCGGATGCCGACAAGTTCAAGACGGACGGCGGAGAGCTGTTCATCGGCGATTACCTGCGCACCTATGGCATTCATCTTGCCGGTGCGCTCAGCTTTGATTCCGGGAATGTCGCGGAAGTCCACCTGTATGCCGGCAACGGCAGTATCACGCAGAGCGGGGGCGCCCCGATCACGGTGAGCCAGCTGGCGGTCGAAGCGCCCTACGGCACCGTGAACATGCCGGCGGCCAACCGCGTCGACGTGCTGGCGGGTTACGCCAGGGGATCGTTCGCCTTCACCAATGCGCAGGAACTGACCGTCGACTACATCGGCGGGGTGGATGGTGTCCGCGTGGACGGCGGCGAAGGCGGGCACGCGACGATCAACATCGCCACCACCAGCGGGGCCCTGCACGTGCATCAACCCGTGGTGGCGTACGCTTACGACGGCGGGGAAGGTGGGACCGGAGGGAGCGCCACCATTACGCTGACGGGCGCGGGTGGGGTGGACATCAATGCCTACGCCGGGGGCAAAGTACTGGCGTTTGCGGCCTCGAATGACACCGGCGGCGCTGCGACCGTCACCATCAGCGGCGGCAGCGGCGGCGTTGCGATCCAGGGCGAAGGCGGTGAAGGCTACGGTACGGTGCAGGCGGAAGGCGGTTATGGCTATTACGGTGACGGTGGCGCGGCAAGCGTCACCATTACCAGCACCGGCAGTTCGTCCATCATGCTCGATAGCACTTCGATCAAGGCATGGGGCGGGGGCAGTGATTACTACAACGGTGGTGCGGCGACCGTAGCGATGACTTCGGGAACAGGCGGCATTGCCTCGAACTATTCTTCCGTGGAAGCCTCTGGAGGCTATTCCTACTATGGCGCGGGCGGGGCAGCTTCTCTCACCATGAACGGTGGGAGTGGCGGCGTTTCGATCTACGGGGACGGCGCAGAAGGGGCGGCCGCCGTATATGCGCGTGGGGGAGACAGCTACTACGAAGGTGACGGGGGTGCGGCCAGCGTCGCGATCACCGCGAGCGGCAGCGGCTCGATCACCGTGGACAACGCCAGCATCCTGGCGATTGCAGGGGACAGCAATTACAACGGTAACGGCGGCGCGGCCCAAGTGCTGCTGACCACGACGGGTTCCGGTGCGATCAACGTGATCAATTCCGCCTACGTGGAGGCTAACGGCGGCGAGGGAGGGGATGGCAGCGAAGGGGGCGGTCACGCCGGCAACGCGCTCGTGCAACTGACGGCAGGTTCGGGGGGGATCACGATCGACAATGCCGTGGTTATTGCCGCCACCGGCGACGGCGGCGAAGGGTTCAGCGGCAGTGGCGGCAATGGCGGCAACGCGCAGGTGCAACTGACTGCGACCGGCTCGGGCGGGATCACGATCACCAATGCCGGCGTTACTGCCGGCGCCGGGGACGGCGGCGAAGGGTCCAGCGGCGGCAATGGCGGCAACGCAACCGTGACGCTGACAGCGGGCTCGGGCGACATCGCGATTTCCAGTACCAGCCTTGGCGCCTACGGTGGTCAGGGCGGCGACGGCTATTTCGGCACTGGCGGCGCGGCGGTTATCACCATCACCAGCACCGGCAGTTCGTCGATCATCCTCGACAGCACTTCAATTGCGGCAGTGGGCGGGTACAGCGATTACTACAACGGCGGTGCGGCGACCGTCGCCATGACTTCCGGAACGGGCGGCATTTCCTCGAACTATTCTTACGTGGAAGCCTCGGGGGGCAATGCCTACGATGGCGCCGGCGGGGCAGCTTCCATCACCATGAACGGCGGCAGTGGCGGCGTCTCGATCTACGGGGACGGCGGAGAAGGGGCTGCCGTATACGCGCGCGGGGGAGACAGCTACTACGGGAGCGGAGGTGCGGCCAGCGTCGCGATCACCGCGAGCGGCAGCGGCTCGATCACCGTGGACAACGCCAGCATCCTGGCCATTGCAGGGGACAGCAATTACAACGGTAACGGAGGTGCGGCCGAAGTGATACTGACCGCGACGGGTACCGGCGCGATCAGCGTGATCAATTCCGCCTACGTGGAGGCTAACGGCGGTGACGGAGGGGATGGCAGCGAAGGGGGCGGTCACGCCGGCAACGCGCTCGTGCAAATGACGGCGGGCTCGGGTGGCATCACGATCGACAATGCCGTGGTGAATGCCCTCACCGGCGACGGCGGCGAAGGGTTCAGCGGCAGTGGCGGCAATGGCGGTAACGCGAAGGTGGAACTGATTGCGACCGGCTCGGGTGGGATCACGATCACCAATGCCGAGGTTACTGCCGGCGCCGGCGACGGCGGCGAAGGGTTCAGCGGCAACGGCGGCCATGGCGGTAACGCGCAGGTGCAACTGACGGCCGGCTCGGGCGGGATAACGATCGCCAGCGCCGGGCTATATGCCTATGGCGGTGGCGGCGGCGACGGCGACGGCGGCGAAGGGACCTCCGGCGGAAATGGCGGCAACGCGCTGATCGCATTGTCCACTAGCGGCGGCATCAGCTTCGGCTCCACTCTCGGGGCTTACGGGGGCTACTCGGGCGGAGGTGACTCGATCGGCGGCGCGGGGCGTATTACCCTCAACGCCGGTGCGGACGGCGTAGCCCTGAATGCGGGTTCTTTCTACGCCTATGGCGGCGAGGACAGCTTCAGCGGCGGCGATGGCAGCGTCAACATTACGACCGGCGGTTCACTGTTCCTGAACGCCACCATCTACACGCAAGGGGGTCCGAATTCCGGATCGAGCAGCGGGATATTCCTCAATGCCAACCGCATCGACGGCGGCGAAGGGGTGCTGGTCGCCAATTGGGGCCAGTTGATCAAGCTCACCGCCGTCAACGGCATCGGCGACGAGTCCAATCCGGTCAGGATCGACACCGAAGCGCCCGATGTCGAGGCGCACAACAGCAGCAGCGGCGACGTCGCCCTGGCGGTCGTCAACGGCGACATCAACATCGACAATTTCCCGGTCACGAACAGCGCCAGCGGTGGCGGTATTTTCATCATCGCGGAAAGCGGGAACATCAACGTCTTCGCGCCCACCGCGAATCCGAACGGCGCCATCACGCTGCGCTCGAAGCTGAGCGGCGGCACCATCACCATTGATGGCGGCGAGGGTTCGGTCACTTCCGGTGGTGGCCGCGATGTTTACCTGTATGCCGACAACATGGACATTTTCGGGCCGGTGCGGAGCAGTTCCGGCTTCGTGACGGCGAGCGTCGTCACCAGCGGCCGCGAGATCTGGCTCGGCTCGTCCGGCGGGGGCGGCAGCGCACTCGAACTATCGGATGCCGAACTCAACAATATGACCGCGATCGGCGGCAGCGGCGGGGGCCTCATCATCGGCCAGACCGGCGATACGCCCATCATCATCAAGGGGCCGATATCCCCCAGCGCCTACCCCAACCTCTACGGCACCACGCTAACCCAGGATCCCGGCGCGACCGTGACCGGCGGCATCAGCATGTCGGGCACCGGTAACGTCACGCTGACGGACCCTGGCAACATGATCACGCTGTTCGGTGCCAACACCCCCGGCAACGCGAGCGTCACCACGCTCTCCGATCTGCTCCTGGGGGACATCAACATCGGCGGCAACCTGGCCGTCGATACGGCGGGGGCGCTCAATACCTGGAGTCTGTCCGGCCCCCTCAACGTGGGCGGATCGACGGCGCTCGTCGCGGTCAATGGCATCGGGACGGCTTCGGATCCGCTGCGGACGACTTCCAGCGGTGCCGGTTTTACTGCGACCAACACCGGGGCTGGCGGCATCAATGTACTCAGCAGTGCCGCGACGTTCACCGTGGGTGGGGGCGGGGCAAGCTTCGACAACAGTGGCGGTGGCAGCTACCAGATCCAGTCCACCGGCAACATGAATGTCAGCGGCACCTTGGCGACCGATGCTGACGCTATTTTCGCGGCTGCCGGTATTCTCAACGTCAGCGGTTACAACAGCGGGTTCGATGCCGGTTTCAGTGGTGCTGCCGTGAATTTCAGCGGCGGCAACACCACGGTGGCGGGGGCCTTGAACGTGGTGGCCGGCGATCTCAACGTCACCAACGTCACCGTGAGTGGCGGTACGGTGTCGGTGCTGGCGTCGAACCTGAATGTGGTTTCCACCGGCGGCACCGCAGACTTCAGATCCACCGGTGGCAACTTCACCGGCATCATCGGCAACAACATCAACGTGACGGGCGGCATGGCGGGCGGGAATGCGCGGATCTACGGCAGCCCCGATGTCGATCTCACCGTGGGCGGCGCCATCAACCTGACCGCCAACGCGGGCACGGCAAAGATCGAGGCCGATCTGCCGACGACGATCAGGGTGCTTTTCCCGCTGCGGGCCGGAGGCGGCTACTTCGTGAACGGCGTGGAGAACGTGGTCTGGGACGATCTGACTTCCACGGGCTTCTTCGCCGGTGGCGCGCCCGCCATCCTCGGCAGTTCGCTGCTGATCAGCTACGGTTCGGCGGGGCTGTCAGGGGAGGTCCTGGCGGCGATCAACTTCATCAACGGCGAACGCCAGCGCGCGGTGGATCTGGGTATCCTGCCTGAGGATGACCAGCAGCAGGACGACAAGAAGGCACCGGGCATCTGTCGATAAACGGCAGTGTTGACCGTGTCATCGATCACGGAAGACACTGATTTTGCGGACAAATTCACTTGTGCGTGCACGGGGGCAGGGGTAAGTTAGGGTGTGTGTAGGTGAAGCCGGCTTGGGCCGGTTGGTTAAAAGCTCGGGGATAAACGCCATGAATGCGACGAACGAACGAAACGGTTTCCGGATGAAGGGCGTGGCCAGCGCGCTGGCTGCGGCTTTGACTTTGGCGGCTGGCGCCGCGTCCGCGCAAGCGCCCGCGCCCGCCACCGCTGCGCCTGCTGCCGGCGGAGCGGGCCAGGTGCAACACCTGTCGGGCACCCTGTCCGTGCAGCGGCCCGACGGCAGCATGCGCATCCTGTCGCAGAAGTCGGACGTGCTGCCCGGCGATACGCTCTCGACCCAGCGCGACAGCTACGCGCAGATCAATTTCACCGACGGCAGCTCGATGACCATGCGTCCCAACACGCAGATGAAAATCGAGAACTACCAGTTTGTGCAGGACCAGCCTCAGGGCGACAACGCGTTCTTCCGCCTTCTGAAGGGCGGCTTGCGGACGGTGACGGGGCTGGTGGGCAAGCGCGGCAACCAGGATGCCTACAAGATCGGCACCCAGACGGCCACTATCGGCATCCGCGGCTCCTCCGGCGACACGCTCGAATGCACGAGCGGTTGCGACGGCACGACGAGCACGAGCGGCAACATCGATCGCGCCCTGTACCACACGACGTACACCGGCAGTTACATCATGCAGAGCGGCAACGACATCGTGACGATCGGCGAAGGCCAGTTCGCCAAGGGGCTGGATGGCAAGCTGCAGATCCTCCAGGGCGACCCGGGCCTCAACCTGACCGACCTGCCGTTCATGCTGGGCGTAGGCCCGGCGCTGCGCGGCGGCGGGCAGGCCGGAGAGTGCGTAGTCAAATAAACCCTAAAATCCCGTTTTTGAGTCCCGAAACCCCGCCTTGTGCGGGGTTTCGCGTTGTCAGGGCCGGTTTTGCCGAAACCTCAAGTATCGCCTAGCGAGATTACGCTAAACCCTTGATTGCACGGCGTGGAGTGCTAGCGGCTATAATTCCAGCCGACCAAGACCCTGCCTATGCTCTTCACTGACCGGACTGCGCGGCCGGGAGCGCCCAACCCGCTTCCGCCCAAGCTCAAATCCCTCCTCCGCGAGTCGTGGTGGCTGGCGCTGCTCGCGCTGGCGATCTATCTGGCGCTGGTGCTCTACACCTTCCAGCGGGCCGATCCTGGCTGGTCGCACAGCGTGGCGACCGAGCAGGTCATCAATGCCGGCGGGCGCGTCGGCGCGTGGCTGGCCGACGTGCTGCTGCACGTGTTCGGACTCTCGGCCTGGTGGTGGGTGGCGCTGTGCCTGGCCGGTGTCCTGTGGTCGTTCCGGCGCATCGAGGCGACGCCCGAGATGGACCGGCGCTCGATCATCGCGGCGGCGATCGGTTTTGGTGTGCTCCTTGTCGCCAGCAGCGGTCTCGAGGCGCAGCGCCTGCACAGCCTGAAGGCGGTGCTGCCACAGGCGCCCGGCGGCATCCTGGGCGACGCAATGGCGCGGGCCGTGACCTCCGCGGCCGGCTTCACCGGCGGTACGCTGCTCCTGCTGACGCTGATGGCGATCGGCTGGTCGTTGTTCAGCGGCATGTCCTGGCTGGCCGTGATCGAACGCGTGGGTCGCGGACTGGAAATCTTCTGGAGCTGGACCGGTGCGCGCTTCAGCGAGTGGCAGGACCGCCGCGCCGGCGCGGCCGCCGCGGTCGAGCGCGAGGAAACGGTCGAAGTGACCAAGAAAAAACTGGTCGTCGAGCACGCGCCGATCCGCATCGAGCCCGCTGCCCCGGCCATCCCGAAATCGCCCCGCGTGGAGCGCGAAAAGCAGGTGCCGCTGTTCGAGAACCTGCCTGACTCGCCGCTGCCGCCGCTGAAGCTGCTGGACGAACCGGAGAAGACGGTCGCGACCATCAGCACCGAGACGCTGGAATTCACCTCCCGGCTGATCGAGAAGAAGTTGATGGACTTCGGTGTCGAGGTGAAGGTCCTTGCCGCCTACCCCGGACCCGTCATCACGCGCTACGAGATCGAGCCTGCAGTCGGCGTGAAAGGCAGCCAGATCATCAACCTGGTGCGCGACCTCGCGCGGGCGCTGTCGGTGGTCAGCATCCGGGTGGTGGAAACCATTCCCGGCAAGAGCTGCATGGGCCTGGAGATTCCGAACCCCGAGCGCCAGATCGTGCGCTTGACCGAGATCGTCTCCTCGCAGGTCTACGCGGACGTGAGCTCGCCGCTCGCGATCGCGCTGGGCAAGGACATCGCGGGCAATCCGGTCGTCGCCGATCTCGCGCGCATGCCGCATCTGCTGGTGGCCGGCACGACCGGCTCCGGCAAGTCGGTGGCGATCAACGCCATGATCCTTTCGCTGCTGTACAAGGCGCCCGCCCAGCAGATCCGGCTGATCCTGATCGATCCCAAGATGCTGGAACTGTCGGTCTACGAGGGCATTCCGCACTTGCTCGCACCGGTGGTGACCGACATGCGGCAGGCTTCCAACGCGCTCAACTGGTGCGTGGGCGAGATGGACCGCCGCTACCGCATCATGTCGGCCGTGGGCGTACGCAATCTGGCCGGCTTCAACCAGAAGGTGCGCGATGCCGACAAGGCCGGCAAGCCGATCGTGAATCCGCTGACGGCGGCGCTGGCGTCAACCCCGGAGGAGGCGGAGCCGTTGAGTGAATTGCCGCTGATCGTGGTCGTTATCGACGAACTCGCCGACCTCATGATGGTGGTCGGCAAGAAAGTCGAGGAATTGATCGCACGGCTCGCGCAAAAGGCGCGGGCGGCGGGCATCCACCTGATACTGGCGACCCAAAGACCTTCCGTGGACGTGATCACCGGCCTCATCAAGGCGAACATCCCCACCCGCATCGCGTTCCAGGTGTCGGCGCGGGTGGACTCGCGCACCATTCTCGACCAGATGGGCGCGGAAGCGCTGCTCGGGCAGGGCGACATGCTCTACCTGCCGCCGGGCACCGGCCTCACGCAGCGCGTGCATGGTGCCTTCGTCGCGGATCACGAGGTGCACAAGGTCGTGGATTATCTGAAGAGCCTCGCGAAACCGCAGTACATCGACAGCATTCTGGAGGCCCCGGCCGCCGACGGTGGCGAAGGCGTGGACGGGGCGGAAGGCGGCAGCGGCGAGGCCGACCCGCTCTACGACCAGGCGGTGGCGATCGTGCTGAAGACCCGCCGTGCGTCGATTTCTCTCGTGCAGCGCCATCTGCGCATAGGCTACAACCGGGCGGCCCGCCTGATCGAACAGATGGAACGTGCGGGCATGGTGTCGGCGATGCAGTCCAACGGCAACCGCGAAGTACTGGCGCCGGACGCCGGCGCCGAAGAACGGTAACGCGCAGGCGAATCCGGGCTGACGCGGGCGGCGTATCATCGGTCGTATGGGAACGTCCCTGCTTCGTTGCGGTCTTGCCTTGGTCCTCGCGGTTGCGATGGGCCATGCCGCCGCGCAGACCTACAAATGGAAGGACGACAAGGGCCGCACGATCTACGGTGATGCGCCGCCGGCCAAGGGCGCGCAACCGGTGGACACGAAGCCTTACGGCTGGGAGTCGGAAGGCCCCCGGGAGTGCTACACCATCCTGTGCCAGGGCCAGCGGGCCGATGAGGCGCGGCGCAAGCGCGACGAGGCGGACGCGGCAGCGGAGGCGCAGCGGGCGAAGGCCGAACGTGAATCACCGCCGGTGCGCGGCATGGATTTCGAGGTGTACCGGAATCTCAAGCTCGGCATGAGCGAGGCAGAGCTGCTGACGCGTGCGGGAAAACCGGATCTCGATTCACTGGACAATATCCAAGGACTTTTCGTGAAAACCTACAACTACATGCCGACCGGCTCGAACCCGTTCTACACCATCATCACCTTGCGCGGCGGCCGCATTGTCAACCTTGAACGCACGCGCAAGTTCTGATGCGCTGCCTGCTCGCGGCATTGTTGACGGTCGGCACGGCGGTGGCGCACGCCGGGGGCACGGATGCACTGCGCACCTACCTGCGCGACACGCAGACGGTCAAGGCGCGCTTCGCGCAGGTCGTGGTCGACAAGAATCTCAAGCGCATCTCCGAAGCCACCGGCACCATGCAGTTGCAGCGGCCGGGACGCTTTCGCTGGGAATACGCCAAACCCTACGAGCAGCTGATCGTGGGCGACGGCGCGCGCATCTGGATCTACGACAAGGACCTGAATCAGGTGACCATGCGCAAGCTCGACCGCGCGCTGGGGTCGACGCCCGCGGCGCTGCTCGCCGGCAGCAACGAGATCGAGAAGGCCTTCACGCTGGCCGATGCCGGTACGCAGGATGGCATGGAGTGGGTGGAGGCGACGCCGCGTTCGAAGGACAGCACGTTCGAGCGCGTGCGCATGGGGTTCGGGAAGGAAGGCCTTGAGGCCATGGAACTGCGCGATGCGTTCGGCCAGACGACGTTCATGAAATTCGGTTCGATTGAACGCAATCCAAAACTCGTTCCCGAGTCGTTCCGCTTCACGCCGCCCAAGGGCGCGGACGTGATCGCCGAATAGCCAGCGCCGCCGCGGTGAACGATCTCTTCACGGGTGACGGTCCCGGTGGGGGCACTTCCGGTGGTGATGTCCCGGGCCGGCATGCGCCCGCGGCCCCGCTGGCGGAACTGCTGCGCCCGCGCACGCTTGACGAGGTGGTGGGGCAGGGCCATCTGCTGGGCCCCGGCAAGCCGCTGCGGCGCGCCTTCGAATCCGGCAAGCCCCATTCGATGATCCTGTGGGGTCCGCCGGGTGTGGGCAAGACCACGCTGGCGCGCCTGATGGCCAACGCCTTCAAGGCCGAGTTCCAGGCACTGTCCGCCGTGCGGTCGGGCGTGAAGGACATCCGCGATGCCGTGTCCCGGGCGGAGCTGATGCTGCAGCAGCACGGTCGCGCGACCATCCTGTTCGTCGATGAAGTCCACCGCTTCAACAAGGGCCAGCAGGACGCCTTCCTGCCGTTCGTGGAGCGGGGGATCGTCACCTTCATCGGCGCCACCACGGAAAACCCTTCCTTCGAGGTGAATTCCGCGTTGCTGTCGCGGGCGGCAGTCTATGTACTGGAGCCCCTGGGGGAGGCAGACCTGGGGCTGCTGTTCGAGCGCGCGCGGGAGAAGGTGCTCGCAGGCGTGGAGATCGCACCGGCGGCCAGGGACATGATCGTGGCCTACGCCGATGGCGATGCACGGCGGCTGCTCAACGCGGTGGAGCAGCTTGCGACGAGCCGTGAGACTGGCGCCACGGGGGGGATTGACGAAACCTTCGCACGCACCGCGCTGGCCGCGGCGGTACGGCGTTTTGACAAGGGCGGCGAAGCGTTCTACGACCAGATTTCCGCCCTGCATAAATCGGTGCGCGGTTCGAATCCAGACGCGGCGCTCTATTGGCTCACGCGCATGCTGGATGGCGGCGCCGATCCGCTCTATGTCGGACGGCGGCTGATCCGCATGGCGATCGAGGACATCGGCCTCGCCGATCCGCGCGCGCTGCGGGTCACGCTGGACGCAGTCGAAACCTATGAACGGCTGGGCTCGCCGGAAGGCGAGCTGGCGCTGGCGGAAGCGGGGCTGTATCTCGCGGTGGCCGCCAAGAGCAATGCGGCATACGTGGCCTACGGCGCGGCGCGGGCGTTCGTGCAGCAGGATGGTTCACGCCCGGTGCCGATGCACCTGCGCAACGCGCCGACGAAGCTGATGAAAGGCCTGGGCTACGGCAAGGATTATCGCTATGCCCACGATGAAACGGATGCCTATGCCGCCGGCGAACGCTATCTGCCGGACGGCATGGAATCCGTGCGCTTCTATGAACCCACCGAGCGCGGACTGGAAGCGAAAATACGCGGGCGGCTGGAAGAGCTGGCCGCCCGCGATCGTGCGGCGGACAAGGACTAGTTCAGCTCCGCGTCCTTGGAGTACTTCGTGCCAGTGACCGTCACCTCGGCCATCAGGCCGTTCTTGGTGAGCTGGTAGACCTCGAAATCGCCGTAGTCGACGGAGCCGGCGACGGCGCCACCGGTTTTCTTCACTTTGGCGGCCGCGCTGCCCTGGCCGCCGAAGTCCCAGCCCTTGTTCACGAAATTGTCGAAAGCCTTTTTATTCTTGAAAATCATGACGAGGCTCTGATCCTTGAAGCCGAGGCCCAGGCCGACCGAAATCTGCGCAGCCTTCATGTAGGTCACGTGCTTGGTCGCGTTGTTGATGGCAACGCCCTCACCGCCGGTGCCGCCGATGAACAGTACGGTGACGCCACCGGCATTGAAGGTCGCGTAGCCGGGCGCCTTGGCCACCTGTTCCCTGGCGGCAGGATGGGCTTTGTAGAGCGCGGCAAGGATCTGGTCGCTTTCCTTGCGAAGTGCGGCGCGTTGCTGGTCTTTGGTCGGTTCGGCGGCAGATACAGCGGTTGCGAACCCTGCAAGTGCAAGCAGTATCAGTCGTATGGATTTGGCGAACATGGGATCCTCCCTGAGCAGAAGCGGGCAACCGGCGGTTATCCGTAAACCAACATTAACACCCGTGGGTGACCTGCGCTGTCCGGCGCGGTCTGACACATGGGGTCAGAAATCGTACAAGCGGGCAGGGTTATCCACCAATACCTTCTGCTGCGATGCAGCGTCAGGTAGCCATTGCGGGACCATATCCGCCAGATCGCCGTCGTTCGGGATGTGACTGGTATTGGGATGCGGCCAATCGGTGCCCCAGACGCAACGGTCGGGGGTTGCCGAGAACAGCGCGCGGGCCAATGGCGTGACATCCGCGAATTTGGGGGGCAGCTTCGAGACCCGGTAAGGGCCGATCAGCTTGAACCAGCAGCGCGGGTGCTTCGCCATCCGCAGCAGGGCCTGGAATCCCGCGCCGGCGACGCCCTGCTCGGCGGGTACGAGTGCGAAATGGTCGATCACCGCGTCCACCGGCAAGCGCGGCACCAGTTGCTCGATTTCAGGGGCCTGGCCGAGGTTGAGGAAAAACTGCAAATGCCACCCCAACGGTGCGATGCGCTGTGCGACGCGCAAGGCCGCGTCGGTGCCGGAGGCTGCGCCTTTCGATGCCAGGTTGAGCCGCACGCCGCGCACGCCCGCGGCGTGCATGTCCTTGAGATCGGCATCGGAGGTCTGATCGTCAATGACGGCAATGCCCCGGAAGGCGAACTTGCCGGAGCGCATGGCATCGAGCATGCAGCGATTGTCGGTACGGTAGACCGAGGGCTGCACCAGCACGGCGCGTTCGCAACCGATGGCGCGCAGCATCCGCACGTAGTCGTCGGTCGTGGCGTCCGGCGGCACGTAGTTGGGGTTTTGCGGGTAAGGGAATTTCGCCTGCGGACCGAAGACGTGGGCGTGGCAATCGGTCGCACCGGGCGGAAACTTCACGGCGGGCGTGCGGGGATTCGGGTCGGCACCTGGCATGGTTGGGGCAAGGAGGGCGGAGGTCAACATGGGATGCGTTTTCTCTTCCGGTTTGCGACGCGAACTCGGTGGTGCGTTCTCACGCAGGCGGGGATTGTAGCCCGCACACGAACGCCCTGAAATCTGAGAACATCGCGCTTTTTCAGCGGGGCGGACAGTGCTCGACGTACAACGATTGCGGACTGACATTCAGGGCGTCGCACGGCGGCTGGCCGACCGCGGCTATGCGCTCGACATCGCCGGTTTCGAGGCGCTGGAAGGCGACCGGAAACGCATCCAGACCGAAACCCAGACACTGCAGGCCAACCGCAACCAGCTCTCCAGGCAGGTAGGGCAGGCGAAGGGCAAGGGCGAGGACGCCACTGCCCTGATTGCGGAAGTGAACGCGCAGGCCGAGCGCCTGAAGGCACTGGAGCAGGAACTGGCCGCTGTGCAGGGACGCCTGGAAGACTTCCTGCTCGGCGTTCCCAACATCCCGCACGAGAGCGTGCCCACCGGCAAGTCGGCAGACGACAACGTCGAGGTGCGCCGGGTCGGCACGCCGCGAACATTTGATTTTCCGGTCAAGGACCATGTGGATGTGGGAGAGGGCCTGGGCCTGCTCGATTTCGACACCGCCGCCAAGATCGCCGGCGCGCGCTTCGCGCTGCTGAAAGGCGGGGTCGCACGGCTGCACCGCGCGCTCGCGCAGTTCATGCTGGACGTGCACACCACGGAGCACGGCTATACCGAGGTCTACACACCTTATATGGTCAATGCCGCGAGCCTGCGCGGCACGGGCCAATTGCCGAAGTTCGAGGAAGACCTGTTCGCCGTGCCGCGCAGCGACGGCGGCAAGTTCTACCTGATCCCGACCGCCGAAGTGCCGGTCACCAACATCGTGCGCGACGAGATTCTGGCCGGCGCGGTGCTGCCGCTCAAGTTTGTCTGCCATTCGCCATGTTTCCGCAGTGAAGCGGGTTCCTATGGCAAGGACACCCGCGGCATGATCCGCCAGCACCAGTTCGACAAGGTCGAGCTGGTGCAGATCGTGAACCCAGAACAGTCGTATGAAGCACTGGAAGCGCTGACCGGGCATGCCGAAACGATCCTGAAAAAGCTCGAGTTGCCGTTCCGTACGGTCACGTTGTGCACCGGCGACATGGGGGCCATCTCTGCCAAGACCTACGACATCGAGGTCTGGCTGCCGGGGCAGGACGTCTACCGCGAGATTTCCTCCTGCAGCAACTTCGAGACCTACCAGGCGCGACGCCTGCAGGCGCGCTTCCGCAACGACAAGAACAAGACGGAGCTGGTGCATACCCTCAACGGTTCGGGGCTGGCGGTCGGCCGCACGCTGGTGGCGATCCTGGAAAACGGCCAGAACGCCGACGGCAGTGTGACGGTCCCGACGGCGTTGCGCGCCTATATGGGCGGGACGGAACGGATTACCCGGCCGGCCTGACCATCCCCGGGCTTTTTGCTAGAATCGCGCGCTTTCCGGGCCCTGCCGCCCCCGGAATATCTCTTCACTGGAGGGGTGGCAGAGTGGTTGAATGTACCGGTCTCGAAAACCGGCATACGTGCAAGCGTATCGTGGGTTCGAATCCCACCCCCTCCGCCAATAAAGAAGCCCGCCCTGTGCGGGCTTTTTTATTGGCGCGGAATGCGGTATCCGATCGAAAAGTCTGCCGGTCGGCAGCAAAACAGAACATCCGGCCCGTGGAGGGGCTGACGAACAGCCTGTGTGATCCTTACCGGTTCCCGGCCGTGCTGCTCGGATCCATCACCGTCCGCAAGGCACGTAAGCTGAGTACTTGCGAAGGTGGATGTATTGCCGCAGCGCATCACAAGGGTGAGTTAAGGGACCATAACAAAAGCATATGGAATCGAGGTTTTTTTTCATTTCTCAAAGCTTTGTCGACCTGTCCGCCACTCATTTCACTGACGTAAATGGGATAACATTTCATTCTGTACAAGCGCTTATTATTGCAGTCCATTGCCGCTGGTTTCGCGGTCGTCAAACATGGTATCTAGACTTAATCTTATGGAGCAGGCATGTCTATCGATTCGATGCTGACTTTTGCACAAACCCAGGCGGCCATGAAAGCGATGATCGATACGGCCATGCTGACGCCCAACGAGCCGGTGGCGATCGCCATCGTTGATGCCGCCGGCAACCTGGAAGCCTATGCCAAGACCGGCTACCTGCGGTTGTTCGGCCGTCGCCATGCGATCCGCAAGGCCTATACCGCGGCGCTGGTCGGCATGGACAGCGGTGCTCACGCGCAAAAATGGCATAGCCAGGGCCGCAGTGTCAGCGAGATGGGGGATCCGAACATCACGTTCGGCCAGGGGGGCGTCGTCGTCCTGAAGAACGGCGTGATCCTGGGCGGCATCGGCGTGGGCGGTTATCCCAGCGCCGAGCGCGACGAGAAGCTGGCGCGTGTGGGCCTGGAGGCAATGAAGCTGTGACGCTGCGTGCGGGCATCCGGCGAGGTGTCCGGTAACGTTATTGAGGTGCAGAAGGAAAGATCATGTCGAGACTCACGCTGAAGCAGGCCAATACCATCATCAACGAAGCGCTGGCGAAGGCTGGCGAAATGAAGATTCCGCCATTGACCCTGGTCGTGCTCGACGACAGCGGTCACATCGTGGCGGTGCAGCGCCAGGACGGCGCGACGATGTTCCGCTTCGAGATTGCGCTGGGCAAGGCGTGGGGGGCAGTCGCTATGGGCGCATCCAGCCGCTCGCTGGCGCGGCGGGCCAAGGAGAATCCGAATTTCTTCGGCGGGCTGATCGCGGCGTCCAAGGGCCAGATGGTGCCGCAGCCGGGCGGCGCGCTGATCAAGGACACCAAGGGCAATGTTCTGGGCGCGATCGGCGCCAGCGGCGGCGCCGGTGCGGTGGCGGGTACAGGCGGGGAGGACGAAGCCTGTTGCGTGTTTGGCATCGGGAAAGCGGGCCTGGTCGCCGACGTCGCGCCGTGATGCGTCTGGCACGTTGCACGCTGTCCCGCGGTCCTGGGTCAACGGCATGAATAGCGGTAGGAGGAGAGTAGGCATGGCAGGCAGGTTGCAGAAACGGGTTGTCGCGCTGGCGTTCACGCTGATGGCCTGCGCCGCCCACGCGCAGGCGCCGGCGTATCCGGCCAAGCCCGTACGGGTCATCGTTTCCGTCGCGGCCGGCGCCAGCGCCGATATCGTCACCCGCATCATCACACCCAAACTGAGCGAGGCGCTTGGCCAGCAGTTCGTGGTCGACAACCGGGTGGGCGCCTCGGGCAACATCGGCGCGGAAATGGGCGCGCGCGCCGCACCGGATGGCCATACCCTGCTGGTCGCCTATGCCGGCAATGCCATCTACCAGACGATCGGCGCCAAACTCAATTACAGCCTCGAGAAGGACTTCGAGCCGGTGGGCCTGGTCGGTGCGTTGCCTTTGGCCCTGGTCGTGCATCCGTCGATCCCGGCCAAGAACGTCAAGGAACTGGTCGCCCTGGTCAAAGCGCGGCCGGGCCAGCTGTATTTCGCCTCTCCGGGGACCGCCAGCCTGCCGCATCTGGCTGCCGAACTGTTCAAGGTGCAAAGCGGCATCGACATCATCCATGTGCCGTACAAAGGGACCACGCAGGCGGTGACCGACGTCGCCGCGGGCCAGGTGGCCATGACGTTTGCCGCACCCCTGTCGGCGCTGCCGCACGTGCAGAGCGGGCGGCTGCGCATGCTCGCGATCAGCAGCATCAAGCGCAGCGCCAACGCACCGGATCTGCCGACGATGTCGGAATCCGGCCTCAAGGGTTACGATGTCACCCAATGGTATGGCGTGCTGGCGCCGGCCGGCACCTCGCAGGACATCGTCGTCCGACTGAACAAGGCGCTCTCCGATGCTGTGCGCATGCCGGACGTCCGCGAGAAGTTCGCCAGTGGCGGCGTCGACCCGATGACGAGCACGCCCGCCGAACTGGCGGCCTATATCAAGGCGGAGATCGCCAAGTGGGCCAAAACCGTCAAAGCCTCGGGCGCGCGGTTCGATTGAACGCGAGGCGCCCGTCGCGGTCTGGAGGTACATCATGAACACCGTTGTCGAGAGCGGGATCCGATCCTCACGCGCCGAGCATGCGCAAGGCATGGCCGCGTACCAGCGGGAAGGCGTGCGGCGCGCCGACGAGATCGGCAACCGCGGTCCGGTACGGCTGGATGACAACGGCCGCCTGCATCCCGACATCCTCGCGGCGTACTGGAAGCACGGTTACTACGTTTTTGAGGGCGTGATCGGCCGGGCTGAAGTCGAGGAACTGCGCGTCGATGCCGGCATGATGCTGGAGCGCGCGCCGGTCAGCCCGGACTCATTGTTCGACGCGCGGGGTCGCGAAGCGCTGGGCCCGAATGCATCCCCCGCGACGTACGCGCTGATCAAACCCCTGTCGGACCCGGTCGGCGGAACGCAGGCGCGCGCCGGCCGCCATCCGAGCCGCATGGCCGAGCCGGAACCCGACGCCAATGCGCCCAGCTACGTGGTGCACAAGATGCGCGCGATGTGCCAGCACATGCCGGCGGGCCTGCGCGTGTACGGCCATCCCGCGCTCCTGACCATCGCCGCGTCGATCAATGGCGACGATTTCGTGCCGTTCAACGACGTCATCTTCGTCAAGCAGCCTGGACTCGGTGGTTCCGTCGCCTGGCATCAGGACGGCGTCACCCATTGGGACTCCCCGGCGTGGGATGAAGGCGTGCATGGGTTCAACTTCCAGGTGCAGATCTATCCGGCAACGGCGGGCAACGCGTTGTGGGTCATGCCCGGCACGCACAGGGGGCGCGCCGATATCAAGCGGATGGTCGACGAGAATGGCGGCAGCGAGCAGCTGCCGGGCGCGATCCCGCTGATTTGCGCGGCCGGCGACGTCACCATCGTGAACCGGCAGACCTTGCACGGTTCTTTCGCCAACACGTCGCCCGATCTGCGCGTATCGATCACTTTCGGCTTCCACCGCCGCCGATCGGTGCTGGGCCAGAAAACCGCGCTCAAGATGAAGGTGGAGGGCGTGGTCTACGATGAGCAACGCATAGACCGGCGCGCCGCCGTCATTGCGGTCGCGATCGACGCGCGCCGGCAGAAGTATCCGGACGAAAAGCCGTTCCGCTATCAGCCGTTTGCGGGACGCGAAGACGGGTTCCGCTTCAGCGCAGACACGTTCGAACGGGTGATCCGCAACTACAACAAGAACGATCTTGCCATCTGAGTCGAGCCGGCCCGGGATGCGGGCCGCTCTGCCAGGAAGGGTTGATCGAACGAGCCATTCAGAGGGGGTGTTATGAGCGCTACCATCGTGCCCGTCATGCCGGCGTTCGCCGCCGAGGTCGGCGATGTCGATCTCACCGCGCCGTTACCGCCCGCCGACCTGGAAGCCATCAAGGCGGCATTCTGGAAGTACGCGGTACTGGTCTTCCCCGGACAGGAACTTACGCCGCAGCAGCAACTCGATTTCGCCGTCCATTTCGGGCCGATCGAAACCGAGCGTACGCTGGACCGCAAGGCCACGCCCAGCCGTTTCGAGAGCAGCTTCGCGGACGTCTCGAATCTCACCGCGGACGGGAAGATCTGGAGCGGAGACAGCCGCGCAAGAATGTACAAGGCGGGCAACAAGCTCTGGCATACGGACAGTTCCTTCAAGTACCGCCCGGGGCTGGCATCCTTCCTGTACGCGAGCACCCCGGCGCCGGTCGGGGGGCATACCGAGTTCGCCGACCAGCGGGCCGCTTACGATGCGCTGCCGGAGGCGAAGAAAGCGGCATTGGAGGGGCTGGTCGCCGAGCACTGGATCGCCACGTCGAGGCGCCGCAGCGGCTTCACCGAGTTCACGGAGGACGAGCAGCAGCGCCAGCCGCCGGTGCCGCAGATGCTCGTGCGCACGCTGCCCGAGAACGGCCGAAAGTCGCTGTACGTCGCCTCTCACGCGGGCCGTATTTACGGCATGCCCGATGCGGAAGGGCGTGCGCTCATCGACGGCTTGCTCGACCACACCACGCAGCGACAATTCGTCTACACGCATCGCTGGCGCCCCCGCGAGCTCGTCATGTGGGACAACCGCTGCACGATGCATCGCGGTACCGACTACGACGACCTGCGCTGGCCGCGCGACATGCGCCGGGTAACCGTCTGCGACATCGCCAATACCTGCGAACAGGTGGGTGTCACGGTCGCGGCGTAATGATGGAAATGCGAGAGCAGGGGGAGGCAGTGGAAATGAACAAGCGCATGCGGCAGACGGTCTGTGTCGTCATCGCGGCTATGCTGGGACCTTGTGCAGCCGGCACGGCGGTGGCGCAGGCCTACCCGACCAAGCCTATCCGCGTCATCGCGGCAGGTACGCCGGGCGGTTCCATCGACTTCATTGCGCGTATCGTCAGCCAGAAAGCCTCGGGCACACTGGGACAGCAGATGATCGTCGACAACCGCGGGGGCGGAGGCGGCAATCTCGGCGCCGAGATGACCGCCAGGTCCGCGCCGGACGGCTACACGGTGCTTCTCATCGGCGCGAGCCTGGCGATCAATCCCAGCCTGTACAGCAAGCTCGCGTACGATCCGGCGAAGGATTTTGCGCCTATCACGCAGACCACCGCTTCAGGATTCATTCTGGCCGTGCCTGCGGGCCTGGCTGCCAAATCGGTCAAGGACCTGGTGGCGCTGGCGAAATCCAAAAAAGACGGCATGGCCTACGCGTCACCGGGCAGCGGGCAGGCACAGCATCTCGGCATGGAGTTGTTCGCGACCCGTGCGGGCTTCAAGGCAGTCCATATTCCCTATAAGGGCGGCGCCCCGGCCGTCTCCGCCGTGGTGAGCGGCGAATCCGACGTGACCCTGGCTTCCGTGCCTTCCGCGTTGCCTCTGCTGCAGGCCGGCAAACTCAAGTCGATCGCGGTCTCCAGCCTCAAGCGGATCGCACTTCTGCCCGAGGTTCCGACGGTTGCGGAATCCGGCTTCCCCGGGTTCGAAGTCAGCGGCTGGATCGGCTACTTGGCCCCAGCGGGAACGCCGCGCGACATCCTCAAACGCCTGCATGAAGAAATCGCCAAAGGCTTGAGGCAACCGGATGTTCAGGAAACCCTCAAGGCGACGGGGCAGGAAACGGTGGCTTCAACACCGGACGAGTTTGCCGTCTATATCAGGACTGAACTGATCAAATGGGACAAAGTGGCCAAACAGTCGGGAGCGAAAGTAGACTAGACCGCGCGGCGGCGCCAGGCTCGTCCTGGTCAGACCATGGGTGCTTTTACAACGGCCCTTCCCAAAAAATGCCCGCCTCGAGTGGGCATTTTTATTGACACGAGCGTCGATGGGGAGCAGAAACCCGTCAGGATGAAAATAATCATTTCTGTTTCTACAGTACACAGCAGTCGCGAGTCGCCAGCGCCAGCGCCACCGCCACCGCTATCGCCAGGGTGGTGGCGGAAGGCGTGCGCAGCGTTGGTTGCGGTCTTTGCACTTTCCCCGCTCGCGGGCCTTGCGCAAACGGACCTGGCTGCCCTGGACGTGTTTGCGGGGAACGTGGCCGAGCGGCATGGCTTGGATGCGGCGGTCTTGCGCCGGATCCTGCGGCAAGCCAAAGTCCAGCCCGGCATCCTGCGCGCGATGGCGCAGCCGGCCACCGCACGACCCTGGTATCAATACCGACCGGCCGTGGTGGACGCACGGCGGATCAGCGCCGGAGTGCGCTTCTGGCAGGAGCACGCGGGCACGCTGGAGCGCGCCGCCGCCGCGTATGGCGTGCCGCCGGAACTGATCGTCGCGACGCTGGGGGTGGAGACCTTCTACGGCCGGAACACCGGCGGCTACCGCGTGCTGGATGCGCTGGTGACGCTGGCGTTTCACTACCCGCCCCGCGCGGAATTGTTTCGCGCGGAACTGGAGGCCTTCCTGCTGCTGGTCAGCGAGCAGGGCCTCGATCCGCTCGTCGTCAAGGGGTCATTCGCGGGGGCCATGGGCATCTCCCAGTTCCTGCCTTCGAGCTATCGGCAATACGCCGTTGATTTCAGCGGCGATGGCCGGCGCGACCTGTGGCAGC
>JBOIEQ010000053.1:0-26539 GCA_050741255.1 Burkholderiales bacterium
CACCCAGCCCGCGCACAGCACGTCCGGCCCGTAGCCGTTGCGGCGGGTCAGACGTTTCGCGCGCAGGCGCGTCCAGAGATTTTTCAGCAGGCCCATGTCCCGCTCAACGCGCGACGCGCCGGAACGGTTGAATCCGCCTGTGATCAGTCACAGGCCGTCGTGCAGACGCTGGGAGCGGCCGGGCGACAGAACCACTGGAGCGCGCGCGTCAGTGCGCCGGGACGGCGCGACGCGGTCACGGACAACCGGCTGGATTCGACCGCGCTGACCAGCGTCAGCCCGCCCCGGGCGATCCGCAGCGATTCACCCGGGGCCAGCACGAAATCGCGCGCGTCGCCCTCCTGCGTGATCCACAGCCGGCCGGCCAGGCAGGTGACCGCGGCGCCGGCGGCGTCCTGCAGCGACAGTCCCCCGAGACGTTCCAGCGCGACGCTGCCCTGATGCAAGGTGAGATCCATGGCGTGTCCTCCGGGTTAACGCCAGTGGCCGCGCGCCATGCGCGCCCGATAGCGCGTTTCGCCGACCGCCGCCAGCTGCGTCCACGCCCAGCGAGCCCAGCCGCGCCAGGTGCCGCGTGACGACCGCGCCGGGCGGTGCGCGGCCACCGGAACGCGCCGGCCCAGGATGAACGCGGCGCTCATCGCGCCCCCGCCAGCCTGAGCGCCGCCGGCGCCTGCGCCTGCACGTAGCGGCGCTCCTGCGTGAGCCCGCCGTAGCCGTAGCCCGCGGCGCGCACGTCGTGGACATGCACGTAAGAAGTCGTGTGCACGCCGCCGAGCAGTTCGTCCATCGCGGCATGCACGGCGGCAATGTAGGCCGCCTTCTCGTCCTTGGTATTGGTTTCGTCCGTGACGCCGATCGCGAGGTGATAACTGCGCGCGCCCTGCGCGGACAGCGCGGCCGCGCCGATGAACCACTGTTCCGCCGGCACGAATTCCACCGCGACCGCCGTCAGCGCGGGGTCCTTGTGCAAATGCTGCCGGGTCAGCGCGGTCACCCGCGTGGCGACGGCGCGGGCCAGCGCCGGATCGCGGTCGCCGCCGAGTTTGATCTGGATGAAAGGCATGGCAGGCTCCTTTTCGTATGCGTCATAAGAATGACGAGGGTGGCAGTTTCCGCCCGGCTGCTCCCTGCAACAAACGATCTTTCGGTATGATTCGCATGAGCCATACGCATGTGACTTTGCCGGTGACCCCACCCATGAAAACCGCCCGCCTCCCCTCCCTCGACCTGCTGCGCGGCTTCGAGGCCGCCGCGCGGCACCTGAGTTTCACCAAGGCCGCCGAGGAACTGCACGTCACGCAGTCCGCGGTCAGCCGTCAGATCAAGACGCTCGAGGATCAACTGGGCCTGCCGCTGTTCCGCCGGTTGAACCGCGCGCTGCTGCTGACCGAACAGGGGCAGGCACTGGCGCAAGCCGTCACCGCGGCGCTGGGCGGCATCGAGCAGGCGGTGAACCGCCTCTCCGTGCTGGGCGACGACCGGCCCGTCACCGTCACGGCGTCGATCTCGTTCGCCGCACTGTGGCTGGTGCCCCGTCTTGCGCGCTTCCGGGCCCAGCATCCCGCTATCGACGTGCGGCTCTCGGCCAACAACGACGTGGCGGACCTCGCGCGCGACGGTATCGACGTGGCGGTTCGCTTCTGCGAACCGCACAAGGCGCCGCCGGGGTCCGTGCCGCTGACGCGCGAAGACGTGTTTCCCGTTGTCAGTCCGCGCCTGCTGCGCGACCGCAAACGGCCCCTGAAGACGCCCGCCGACCTGAAACACCACATCATGCTGCACCTCGCCGACCCGCGCGGCGACTGGCCGTGGCTCACCTGGGCCGACTGGCTGGTGGCGCTCAAGGTGCCGGACGTGAAGCCCGCCGGCGCCCTGCACTTCGGTCATTACGACCAGGTCGTGCACGCCGCCGTGGAAGGCGAAGGCGTCGCGCTGGGGCGCACGCCGCTGCTCGAACGCCAGCTGGCGCGCGGCGAACTGATCGCGCCGTTCCGCGACCGCGTGACGGTGACCCGGCAGTATTACGTGCTGCTGGCGCCTATGGCGCAGGAGCGGCCGCGCGCCCGGCAGTTCATGGAATGGCTGCTGGCGGAGATTCGCCGGCCCGCCGAGACCGCCGCGCAGTAAGATAGGGACGCATCCCCGGCAGCGGCAGTGCAAGACCGCGACGGAGGGCGATCACCAGGAGGAACTGCCGATGAACGCTGCATATTGGGCGCGGACCGTCGTTTGGCTGTCGGCCGCGGCCGCAGGAACCGCGGCCCACGCCGTCGTCACCGACATCAACGTCACGAGCGTCGAGCGCTTCGCCGACGGCACGCCTTTCGGCCAGACCGGCGCCTACGAGCGGGTCAAGGGGACGTTCAAGGGCGAACTCGACCCCGCCGACCCGCGCAACCGGGCGATCGTCAACCTCGACCGCGCCCCGCGCAACGCGCAGGGCAAAATCGACTACGAATCGGATTTCTTCCTGCTGCGCCCCGTTGACCCCGCGCGCGGCAACAGCAAGGTGCTGTACGACGTGGTCAACCGCGGCCGCATGTACGTGCACTGGCGGCTGATGGACGCGAAGCTCGCGTCGGCCGCGTCCGGCAACGATCCCCGCACGCTCGCGGACGCCGGCAACGGCCTGCTTCTGCGCATGGGCTATACGCTCGCGTGGAGCGGCTGGGACCCGGACGCGCCGCGCACGAACAACGGCCTGACGATGAAACCGGTGATCGCCACCGACAGCGGCGCGCCCATCGTGCGCACGATCCGCGATGAGCTCACGAGCGGCCTGCGCGGCCCCGCGCGCGAAACGCTGCGCCTGACCTACGAGGCCGCGAACCTCGACCAGGGCCAGGCGCGGCTGACGAAACGGCGCCATCAGGGCGATGCGCGCGAAGCCGTACCCGCCGCCGGCTGGACGTACGTGAACACGCGCGAGATCCGCCTGCTGCCCGGTTACGGAAATGAGGGGACGAAGCCCGAGCCGGGCACGCTCTACGAATTCCATTACCCGGCGAAGGACCCGCGCGTGCTGGGCATCGGTTTCGCGGCAACGCGCGATTTCGTGGCGTTTCTACGCTATGCGACACGTGACACCGCGGGCCGGCCAAATCCCGCCGGCACGGGGATCAAGGGCACGCTCGCCTTCGGCGTGTCGCAGAGCGGACGCTTCCTGCGCGACTTCGTACACCAGGGTTTCAACCAGGACGAATCCGCGCGCAAGGTGTTCGACGGCGTGCTCGCGCACACGGCGGGCGTGGGCGGCGTGTTCCTCAACACGGAGTTCGGCCAGCCGGCGCGCACCAACACGCAGCATGAAGACCACACCTTTCCGGAGAACGCCTTCCCCTTCTCCACCGCGCGGCTGACGGATCCCATAACCGGCAAGACGGACGGACTGCTCCGCGGCGACGGCTTCGACCCACTCTGGATCGAGACCAACACTTCCACCGAGTACTGGCAGAAAGGCGCCTCGCTGCTGGTGACCGATCCGCTCGCCACCTACGACCTTGAACTGCCGCGCAACGCCCGCGCCTACCTCATCGCGGGTACGCAGCACGGCGGGCAGGCGTGGATGACCTCCACCAGGGGCCCCTGCGCGAACCCGCGCAATCCGCACAGCCCGACGCCGGCGCTGCGCGCGCTGCTCGTCGCCCTTTCCGAGTGGACCGACGGCAAGACACCACCGGACTCGCGCACGCCGCGGCTGCGCGACGCCACGCTGGTGGGTCCGCAGCAGGTGAGGTTTCCCGCGGTTCCGGGCGTGCAGGTGGCGCGGCGCATGAACGAATTCGGCGTGCTGACCGACTGGGTACAACCCGCGATGGACCTGGCGAAGCCGTACCGGCCGCTGGTGACGCAGGTCGACGCCGACGGCAACGAAACCGCCGGTGTCCTGCTGCCCGACATCGCCGTGCCGCTCGCGACTTACACCGGCTGGAACCTGTACGCGGAGCCGTATCCCGCCGGCGCGCTGTGCGACCGCGACGGCACCTACAGCCCGTTTGCGCCGACCCGCGCCGCCCGCGAGGCGACGAACGACCCGCGCGCGTCCGTCGAGGAGCGCTATGCGAGCCACGCCGCCTACGTCGGGCGCGTGGACGAGGCCGCGCGCAGGCTGGTCGCGGCGCGACTGCTCCTGCCGGAGGACGCCGAACGCTTCATGGCCGCCGCCCGCAGTCCGGAAACGGCAAAGCGCTTCACCCGCTAGAATATTTCCAGTGCCAGTACCCTCAGGGAGTACGCGATGACCTTCGACTCCACCATGAAGTTTTCCACCACCATGACCCGCCCGGAGATCGAGGCGAAGCTGCCCGAACTCGCGAAGTTCGCGACCGCCGCCGACCTGCCCGAGGTCGCGCAACTGCTGACGGGTGCGGCCGGCCAGCCGGCGGCGGAGATGGAACGGCGCTTCACCCAGTGCCTCGTCCTGCTGGACGCGAAAGACGAGTACGGCCTGCTGATCGACCAGATCGACATGCTGATGCTCAACCTGCCCAACATCAAGGGCGCTTAGCGCGCCCTTGTTCTGCCGCCGGCGCCCACAAGCCCAGCCACGCAGCACCGCGCACGCCGCTGGCGTCACCGTGGGCCGGTGGCCGCAAGCGCGTAGCCTGCGGCGGCAGGTACGTGTGCGCCGCCCATTGCGCCGGTACGTTGCGGTACAGGCGCCCGGTCCGCGACACACCGCCACCGAGGACGATCACGTCCGGATCGAGCAGGTTGATGACACCCGCCAGGACGATCGCCAGGTGCTGCTCGTATCGCGCGAGCGTCCTGCCGCAGGCTGCATCGCCGGCATCGGCTGCTGCGACGATGGCTTCCGTGGAAAGGACCTTGCCCGTTAATCGTACGTGATCGCGCGCCATTGCCGGTCCGGACAGGTAGGCTTCGATGCAGCCGCGGCGACCGCATCCGCACACCGGCGGATCCGGGACCTCGTCCCGCAGCGGCAAGGGGTTGTGCCCCCATTCGCCCGCCATGGCGTTGGCGCCCGTCCAAATCCGGCCGTCGACGATGAGGCCGCCACCGACGCCGGTGCCGAGAATCACGCCGAACACGACGCGTGCCCCGCGGCCAGCGCCGTCGACGGCTTCGGACAGGGCGAAACAGTTCGCGTCGTTGCCGACCTCGACGTGGCGCCCGAGCAGAGCCGCGAGATCCCGTCCGAACGGCCGTTCGTTATAGGGCGTGGCAAAGGCGTTGCGTAGCACGCCGTCCTCAAGTCCGAGCGTTCCCGGCACGCCGATGCCGATGCTGCCCGCTGTGCCAACCGCAGTCTCGGCGGCGGCAATCAATCGTGTCAGCGCGGCTAGCGCATCGGAGTACGCGCCGTGCGGTGTTGCGATGCGCGTGCGGTAACGTTCGTCCCCCGCACCGTCGAGCACGACGAGTTCGATCTTCGTGCCGCCGATGTCGATGCCGAGATGCAAAGCGGGGACGGTGCGATCAGAACGCCTGATCCCAGGGAATCGACAGCCGCACCCCGGAGTTGATGAGGCCGACCATGCTGTAAGTCTGCGGAAAATTCCCCCACAGCGCGCGCGAGCGCGGATCGATGTGCTCCGCCAGGTAGCCGTGCCGGTTGCGGCAGGCCAGCATCGTTTCGAACAGCGCGCGCGCCTCCTCGCGGCGGCCGAGCGCCGCCAGCGCATCGATGTACCAGAACGAGCACACGATAAAGGCGTTCTCCGGCACGCCAAAGTCGTCCGCCTCCGCATAGCGGAACACGAAGTCGCCGCGCCGCAGCTCACCTTCCACTGCCGCCACAGTACCCGCGAAACGCGGATCGTCCGCGCGCAGGAAACCCAGTTCGTTCAACAGGAGCAGGCTCGCGTCCAGCGCTTCGCCCTCGAACGTCGCGACAAAGCTGCCGCGTTTGGCATTCCAGGCGCGTTCGGACACCACGCGATGGATGGCGTCGGCCCGGGTACGCCAGTAACGCGCCCGGTCGGCCAGGCCGAGCCGGTGCGCGATCTTTGCCAGACGGTCGCAGGCCACCCAGCACATGACGCTGGAGAAGGTATGCACACGCACCTTGCCCCGCAGCTCCCACAACCCGGCGTCGGGCTGGTCGTGGACCTGCACCGCGCGCTCGCCGAGCGCCTCCAGATGATGGAACAGCGCGTTGCCGCCCGCGGCCTTCAGACGATTGTCGAAAAAAATATGCGTCGCGGCCAGCACCGCGGAACCGTAGACATCGTGCTGCACCTGCTGATACGCCAGGTTGCCGATGCGCACCGGGCCCATCTGGCGGTATCCCGCGAGCGAGTCGACCTCCGCTTCCGAAAGCTCCGCGCGGCCGTTGATGCCATATACCGGTTGCAGCACCGCGCCGTTCGCATTCGCCGCGATGTTCACGATATACGTCAGGTACCGTTCCATCGTCTTGGTGGCATTGAGGCGGTTCAGCGCATTGACCACGAAGTAGGCGTCGCGCAGCCAGCAGTAGCGGTAGTCCCAGTTGCGCATGCTGCCCTCCGTTTCGGGCAGCGAGGTCGTCACGGCGGCGATGATGGCGCCGGTATCGTGATAGGCGGCCAGCTTCAGCGAGATGGCCGCCCGGATGACCGCATCCTGCCACTCGAAGGGGATGCCGAGGCGGCGCACCCAGTCGCGCCAGTACGCCTGCGTTTCATCGCGGAAGCGGCGGCAAACGTCCGGCACATTGCCCTGCAGGGTTTCGTCGACGCCGACAGCGAAGTTCACCTCCTCGTGCAACAGGAAGGGAATCTCCTCGACAACGGCCGTAATGGAACAGTCGGTCGTCACCCGCATCACGAAATCGCCTCCGGCATAACGGATGTGATTGCTGCCGTAGGTCATGTCCGGCCGACGCGCTCCGTACCCGGCAAGCGGCCGGAGCCGCACACGGATCCGCGGGCTGCCGGCCAGGCGCCGCACCTGCCGGACGAACAGCGACGGACAGAACATGCGCCCGAACTGCTCGAAGCGCGGCGCGAAGTCGGTGATCTCGACCGCGCCGCCATGGATATCGAACAGACGGGTCAGCAGAATGGCGGTGTTCTCGATGTAGGCCTGCTCCGCGCGCGCGAAGTCGAGAATCTCGATCGAGAACATTCCATGTTCCCGGCCGGCGCCCCGCGGTTCCAGCAATGCGCAGAACATCGGATCGCCGTCGAAACGCGGCAGGCAGGCCCACGTCCATACCGCGCGCTCGTCGACCAGCGCCGCCACGTTGGAATTGCCGATCAGTGCGTAACCGTCCAGCCCGCTCATTGCCGGGGTTCTCCCATGACGTGATTCATCCAGGCTGCAAGCCAGCGGCGGACGTCCGCCGCATGCGACACGCGCCAGCCGGCCCGCGTATCTCCGGCCCCCACTTTCACCGAATGACCGCCCAGCCGGTTGACGACTTCAAAACCGAACTCGTCAGTATGATCATCGCCGATGAATACCGGGATACGCCCGGCAAACGGCGCCTCCTGCATGAACTCCGCGATCGCCGACCCCTTGTCCCGGCCGCTGGGCTTGATTTCCCACACCATCTTGCCCTGCTGCACCTCGAATTGCGGGCCGAGTTCGGCAGCCAGCGCGCGCGTCATCGCCTCGACCTCCTGCTCGCGGTCGGGCGCAGCGCGATAGTGAACCGCGAGATTGAGCCCTTTGTCCTCCAGCAGCAGGCCTTTCCGCTCCCGCGCGAACTGCGCCAGCACTCCCGCTGCATGCCGCAGGCCGGCGCGCGGCACGGCATGGTTGTGCAGGCGGCCGCGGGCGTCGCGCCGCTCGGTGCCGTGCTGGCCGGCCGCCAGCACGGGCAAGGGTACAAACAGCCGTTCGATGTCCGCGACCGCACGTCCGCTGATCAGGGCCACCGCGCCGCCTGCGCCCCGCATCAGGTCCCGCAACAGAGATACCAGATCCCGATCGGCCACCACCGCTGACGGCCGTTCGCGCAGTTCCAGCAGCGTGCCGTCGATATCCAGAAAAAATGCCCAATCCGGCGCGAACGCCGGCCATCGCCCGTCGCGGTCGTTGCGCTCTGCGGATTCTCTGCTCATTGCCGGCGTGGGAAATACGGGACCGATACGGGCTAGGATTTCACCGCCGACCTGCGCGCGGCCGGGACCCCGCTTTCAAGCACCTGGCGGCGCATGCGCATGCGGGCCGCATCCAGGAGCATGCGCCCCGCCCAGCGATAGACGTTGAACTCCTGGATGAGCCCGCGCATGCTCCGCATCCGGTTGTGCTGCTCCTGGTCCGGCATCGTGAGCGCGCCATGCAGCGCGGCCGCACACTGATCGACATCGTAGGGATTGACGATGAGCGCCTCGACCAGTTCACGGGAGGCGCCGGCGAACTGACTGAGAATGAGCACGCCGCGCTCGTCGTCACGGCAGGCGACAAACTCCTTGGCGACCAGATTCATGCCGTCGTGGAGGCTCGACACGAAACACAGATTGGCCGCGCGGAAGCATTCGTACACCTCATCCGAATCGTAGTGTTCGACCTTCAGCAGGATCGGTTGCCAGTCATCGCGACCGAAACGGTCATTGATGCGCTGCGCCAGCGCACGGGCCCGAAGCTCGAAGTGCTGATATTCCTCGATCGACGAGCGGGACGGCGCGGCAATCTGCAGGAAGCTGAAACGCCCGATCCACTCCGGATGCATCTCCAGCAGCCGCTCGACCGCGAGAAACCGCTCGAGTATCCCCTTGGTGTAGTCGAGACGGTCGACCCCGACGCCCAGCCGAACGCCGGGCGCGAGGGAAAAGGCGGTCTGCAGCGCCCGCCTGCACTCCGCCACCGATTTGGCGAACACCGTGTCGGGCAGGGGCCAGGCGATCGAGATCGGATAGCGCCGCACCGCCGTCAACTCGCCGCCGTACGAAATGTTGAACGATTCCCGGTCGACTCGGGCCTCAAGGAAGCGGTCGGCCGTATCCAGAAAGTTGTTGCAATGAAACTGGGTGTGAAACCCGAGAATGTCGGCGCCCAGCATGCCTTCGAGGATCTCTTCCCGCCACGGACAGATGCCGAAGGTCTCCGGATTGGGCCACGGGATATGCCAGAACATGATGACGGTGGCCGCGGGCAAACGCTCGTGGATGAGCCGCGGGAGCAGGGCAAAGTGGTAATCCTGCACGAGCACGATCGGGTCGGGACGCTTGGCTTCGTGCGCAACCGCGTCGGCAAACCGGCGGTTGACGGCCTGGTACATTTTCCAGTCCTTGCTCTTGAACGTGGGCCTGACGTGGGCGATATGGCACAGCGGCCAGATGCCCTCGTTGGAGAATCCGTAGTAATACCCCTGCTCTTCCTCCGGGCTCATCCAGATCCGGCGGATCGCGTACGCGGGACGCCCCGGCGGCACCCTCACGCGGTCGTGGGCGTCGACCGTTTCCCGGTCCGCGCTCCCGGCACCGTGCGCGATCCACGTCCCGGAGCAGGCACGCATGACGGGCTCGAGGGCGGTGACCAGGCCGCTGGCCGGCCGCCGCACCTCGACCCAGTCCCCGTCGTGCACGTGGATGTACGGCTCGCGGTTCGACACGATCAGGACTGCTTCGCCCTTCAGCTCGTCCCGCAGGATGAGCCGGAGAGACTCGGAGGTCCAGTTGGTTTGCGCATCGTCCCGCGTCCTGCGGTCGGCTTCGAGCTCCCGCACCAGCGCCTGCAGATCCTTGGCGACGGGCCGCAGCTCACGCAATTCTGGTGCGTCCGAGGGGCGCCGGAACTGTGCGGTGCTGATGAGCTTCTTGAGCCCTTGCATCCAGCCGCGGAAGCTGAGTTCGGCAACAGCCACCGTCACGATGGAAACAACCGCCGCGATGCCGGCGAACAGGTAAAACAGGTAGCGTTTGGTGTCCTCGCTGCGCCGCTGCACGAAACTCATGTCGTGAACGAGGATGAGGGATCCAAAAACCTGATTTTCGTTTTTCACCTGTACGTCGCCAACATGTACGGGGCCCCGCTTCAGATGGGCGATCCAGCTCGCCGTGGCGCCCTCGCTGTGATCGGCACACGCGAGCCCGTCCGGGAAAGCCACGGAACGGTAGACCAGCTTGCCGGAGGGATCGCAGAACGCCGCGGCATACAGGCGTTCATCCTGGGTAAGGGTGGCCAGAAAACGCTTGACCTCGCTGCCGCGTCCCGCCTGTACGGACGCGTAAAGCTGTTCCTGGACCGTACTGGTGATGAGCGTCGAACGGATGTCCAGGTCGCGGACAAACCAGCGCAGCGTCAACTGATCCACGAGCGGCGTCACGGCGTAGGCCATGACGGCGAGGACCAGTGCCAGCGGCACGATGAACCGCAGTGAAAGTCTCAACTGAAGCGTCCTTCCAAGCCTATGTTTGGGGGCCCGTGGTGCGCCCTGGAGATTTCACCGAAGCCGCATTGGACCAATGCGTGCCCGATTGCGCTGTCGGACACGTCTTACACCGAGGCCGGGGCCGCAAGCTCAGGCGGGCGCCCGCCGCGTCCAGGCATGCACGACCTTGGCGGTCAGCATCTCCTTCACCGCCGCATCGAACGAGCGGAAGTGCGGCGTGGCCCGGTGCGCGTCGAAGGCCGCACGGTCGTCGTAGAGTTCGTAGAGGAACACCACCCCCGGTCGTCCCGGATCGGTGCACACGTCGAACTGGCGGCAGCCCGCCTCCGTTTCCCGCGACAACCGCGCGTTCACCAGCATCAGCGGCAGAAACGCGTCGAATGCCTCCGGCCGTACGGTGAACTCCACGGTAATGACGTACATCAAATTCCTCATAACTGTAGGTGCGGGGGAACGGCAATAGCAGCGCCGCCAACAGGGTTGAAGAAAGATTGACAGCGTAGCACTGAAGGCGAAACGGACACCGCACGGCGTCACCTGACAAGTTCCCGCCCGCCGGCAACGGGAGCGCCGGTAGAATCGACACCCCGCACCGCAGCACCCGCCTCCCGTCGCATGAACGACCCCCGCCCTCCTGTTGCCGCGCTCAACGCGATCCGCATCCGCGGCGCTCGCCAGAACAATCTCAAGAATCTCGACGTCGACATCCCCACCGGGGAACTGGTGGTGGTCACCGGCGTCTCCGGTTCGGGCAAGTCCTCGCTGGTGTTCGACACGCTGTACGCCGAGGGCCAGCGCCGCTACGTCGAGACCTTCTCGCCGTACGCGCGGCAGTTCCTCGACCGCATGGACAAGCCGCAGGTCGATGCCATCGAAGGCATCCCGCCGGCGATCGCCATCGACCAGACCAACCCGGTGCGCACCTCGCGCTCCACCGTCGGCACGATGACGGAGCTGAACGACCACCTGAAGCTGCTGTTCGCCCGCGCGGGCACGCTGTGCTGCCGCGGTTGCGGCCAGCCGGTGCGGCGCGATACACCGGCATCGATTTCCGCCGCCTTGCGCGCGCTGGCGCAAGCGAATGGCGATCCGCGGCTCGTCGTGACGTTTCCGATCACCGTGCCGAAGAACTTCTCGGAAGCCGAGGTCAGGCAACTGCTGGAGCAGCAGGGCTACACGCGCATCCATGCCCAAAACGGCGAGCGGCTCGACGTGATCCAGGACCGCTTCCGCCTCGGCGCCACCGAACAAAGCCGTCTCATGGCCTCGCTGGAAGCGGCGCTGCGCGTGGGCCAGGGTCGCGTGAACGTGTTCGCGCTTGCCGACACCGGCGAAACGAAGGCGGCCCCCTGGCGCTACAGCACCGACCTGCATTGCCCGGATTGCGACCTGCACTATCACGAGCCGGTGCCGAGCGCGTTTTCCTTCAACTCGCCGGTCGGTGCGTGCGAGGCCTGCCGCGGCTTTGGGCGCGTGATCGGCATCGACTACGGCCTCATCGTCCCCGACGAATCGAAAACGCTGGCCGGCGGCGCGGTGAAACCCTGGCAGACGCCCGCCTATAACGAATGCCAGGACGATCTCGTCAAATACGCGAAGAAGCGCGGCATTCCGCTCGACAAACCCTGGCGCGACCTGACGAAGACGCAGAAACGCTGGGTGCTCGACGGCGAACCGGAGTGGGTGAACTGGCGCAAGTCCTGGCCGGGGGTCTGGTACGGTGTCGCCCGCTTCTTCAAATGGCTGGAGACCAAGGCCTACAAGATGCACGTGCGGGTGCTGCTGTCGAAGTACCGCGCCTACACCCCGTGCACCGACTGCGACGGTGCGCGCCTGAAGACCGAACCGCTACTGTGGCGGGTCGGCACGCGCGAACACGCGGCGACCGCGCTGGCGGGTGCAACGCCCTTCCGTCCGGTCGGCGTCACCTGGAGCGACGAAACGCTGGCCGCGCTGCCGGGCCTCTCGCTGCACGACGTGATGCTGCTGCCGGTCGAGCGCGTGCGGCGCTTCTTCGACACGCTCGCCTCCACCTCCCGCAGCGGGAGCGCGCTCGACGAGGCCACGCAACTGCTGCTCGCCGAGATTCGCACACGGCTCGGATACCTCGACCAGGTGGGCCTCGCCTACCTGACGCTCGACCGGCAATCCCGCACGCTGTCGGGCGGCGAGGTCCAGCGCATCAACCTCACGACCGCGCTCGGCACCTCGCTGGTCAACACGCTGTTCGTGCTCGACGAGCCTTCGATCGGCCTGCACCCGCGCGACATGGGCCGGGTGATCGGCGTGATGAAGCGGCTGCGCGACGCCGGCAACTCCCTGGTCGTCGTGGAGCACGATCCGCAGATCATGCTGGAGGCCGACTGCATCCTCGACATCGGTCCGGGCCCCGGCGAGCGCGGCGGCGAGATCGTGTTCTTCGGCACGCCCGCGGCGCTGAAGCGAACGCATACGCTGACCGCGGAGTACCTGTCCGGCCGCAAGCGTGCGGATGCCGGCACGGCGCCGACAGCGCTGCCCGCGTCCGGCAAGACGATCCGGTTGCAGGGCGTCACCGAACACAACCTCAAGAACGTCGACGCCGAGTTCCCGCTGCACCGGCTGGTGTGCGTCACCGGTGTCTCCGGCTCGGGCAAGTCCACGCTCATCCAGGACGTGCTGTACGCGGCGCTGCTCAAGATCAAGGGCAAGCCGACCGAACTGCAGGGCGCGCACCGCGCGCTGACGGGTGCCGAGGCGATCGACGACGTGGTGATGGTCGACCAGACGCCGATCGGGCGCACCACGCGCTCCAATCCCGCGAGCTACGTCGGCGCCTTCGATGCCATCCGCAACCTGTTCGCGTTCGCGCCCGAATCGAAATCGCGCGGCTATACGCCCGGCACCTTCAGCTTCAACGCCGGCAATGGCCGCTGCCCGACCTGCGGCGGCAACGGTTTCGAGCACGTCGAGATGCAGTTCCTCTCCGACGTCTACCTGCGCTGTCCCGACTGCGACGGCCGGCGTTTCCGCGCGGAAGTGCTGGAAGTGAAGGTGAACGGAAGATCGATCGCCGACGCGCTGGAGATGACGGTCACCGAGGCGCTGGCCTTTTTCGCCGGCGAAGCGGAAGTGCATGCGCGGCTCGCGCCGCTGGCGGAAGTCGGCCTCGACTACCTGCGGCTCGGCCAGCCCGTGCCCACGCTGTCCGGCGGCGAGGCGCAGCGGTTGAAACTCGCCGGCTTCCTGGCCGAAGCCGCGAGCGGCTCCCCCTCACGCCTCACCCCTCACGCCTCACTGTTTTTATTCGACGAGCCCACCACCGGCCTGCACTTCGAGGACGTGGCGAAACTGCTGCGCGCGCTGCGCAAGCTGCTTGCCGCCGGGCATTCGCTGATCGTGATCGAGCACAACCTCGACGTGATCCGTGCGGCGGACTGGCTCATCGACCTCGGCCCCGAGGGCGGCGACGCGGGCGGCGAGATCGTCTGCACCGGCACGCCGCAAGCGGTGATGGCCCACCCTGCGTCACACACCGGGAAAGCGCTGCGGGACTATGAGACTGCACTTTTCGCCCCCTCCGCGTTGGCCGCGCACGAGGACAGGGTAGCGCCTCACGCCTCACGCCTCACCCCTCACAGCATTCAAGTCCGCAATGCGCGCGAACACAATCTGCAGGGGATCGACGTCGACATCCCGCGCAACCGGTTCACGGTGGTGACGGGCGTGTCCGGTTCCGGCAAATCGACGCTGGCCTTCGACATCGTGTTCGGCGAGGGTCAGCGGCGCTATCTGGAATCGCTCAACGCCTACGCGCGGCAGTTCGTGCAGCCTGCGTCCAAGCCCGACGTCGACGCCATTTTCGGCATCCCGCCGACGGTCGCCATCGAGCAGCGCACCAGCCGCGGCGGACGCAAGAGCACCGTCGCCACGCTGACCGAGACCTACCACTTCCTGCGCCTCCTCTTCGTCAAGCTCGGCACGCAGTACTGCCCGGACTGCGACGTGCCCATCCAGCCGCAGACCGCCGATGCCATCGTCGCGCGCCTGATGAAGGAACAACGCAACCAGCACATCTGCCTGCTCGCCCCGCTGATCGTGAACCGCAAGGGCTACTACACCGACCTCGCCAAGTGGGCGCGCGGCAAGGGCTACACGCACCTGCGCGTGGACGGCGCCTTCCTGCCGACCGCGAAGTGGCCGCGCCTTGACCGCTTCAAGGAACACACGATCGAATTGCCGGTCGCCGACCTGATCGTGACACCGGAGAACGAGCCGCGACTGCGGGCCGCGCTCGCCACCGCGCTCGAGCATGGCAAGGGCGTCGCGCTCATGGCGGCCGGCGTCGAGCGGCTGCGCGCGGCCATTGCCGGCGGCGACGCGACCGGCGTCTCCGCAAAACTGGAGCCCACGGTGTTTTCGGTGAAACGCGCCTGCCCGTCCTGCGGCACCAGTTTCGCCGAGCTCGACCCGCGGCTGTTTTCGTTCAACTCCAAGCACGGCTGGTGCGGCACCTGCTACGGCACGGGCCTCAAGCTCTCCGGCTTCGACGCGGAGCAGAGCGGCGAGGAGATCTCCTGGAACGCCTGGTATGAAGGCGACACCGCGCCCTGTCCCGCCTGCGACGGCGAGCGCCTCAATCCGGTTGCGCGCAACGTGCGGGTCAAGGCCCGCTCGATCGCCGCCGTGACCAAACTGCCGGTCGGCAAGGTGGCCGAATTCTTCGCCGCGCTCGACCTCAAGGGCCGCGACGCGGAGATCGCGCGCGACCTGCTCGTCGAAATCCGTTCGCGCCTGAGCTTTCTGGAAGACGTGGGGCTCGGTTACCTCGCGCTCGACCGCGCGGCGCCGACCCTGTCCGGCGGCGAGGCGCAGCGCATCCGGCTCGCCGCGCAACTGGGCTCCAACCTGCAGGGCGTGTGCTACATCCTCGACGAGCCGACCATCGGCCTGCACCCGCGCGACAACCGCATCCTGCTCGACACACTCGACAAGCTGGAGCGCAAGGGCAACACGCTGATCGTCGTCGAGCACGACGAAGACACGATCCGCCGCGCGCATCACGTGATCGACCTCGGTCCCGGCGCCGGCAAGCGCGGCGGGCACGTCATCGCGCACGGCACCGCCGATGAACTCATGGCGTCGCCCGACTCCGTGACCGGCCGCTTCCTCCGCGCGCCGCTCCGGCATCCGGTGCAGCCGCGCCGCGCCGTGAAGCGCGACACCCCCGCCCTGGAGATCCTCGGCGCGGACCTACACAACCTGAAGAAAGCCAACATCCGCGTGCCGCTCGCGCGCCTGTCCGTCGTCACCGGCGTGTCGGGGTCCGGCAAGTCCACCGTGGCGCGCGACGTGCTGTTCGACAACCTGAAGGCGCTGATCGCGCCGCACGGCCATTCGCAGGCGAAGCGCAACGCGCGCGGTCACGCGTGGATAGGCTGCGCGTCCATCCAGGGCTGGGAAGCCGTCGGCCGTGTGCTCGAGGTCGACCAGACCCCGATCGGCAAAACGCCGCGCTCCTGCCCCGCCACCTACGTCGGTTTCTGGGACGCGATCCGCCGCCTGTTCGCGGAGACGAACGAGGCGCGCCTGCGCGGCTATACCGCGAGCCGTTTCTCCTTCAACACCGCCGGCGGGCGCTGCGACGCCTGCGAAGGCCAGGGCGTGAAGACCATCGAGATGAGCTTCCTGCCGGACGTGAAGGTGGGTTGCGACGTGTGCGGCGGCAAACGCTTCGATGCGGAGACGCTGTCCGTGCAGTTCAAGGGCCGTTCGATCGGCGACGTGCTGATGATGAGCGTGGACGAGGCGGTCGAGTTCTTCACGGCGCATTCGTCCATCCACCATGCCCTGACGCTGCTGCAGGACGTGGGCCTCGGCTACCTCACCCTGGGCCAGCAGAGCCCGACGCTGTCCGGCGGCGAGGCGCAGCGCATCAAGCTGGTGACGGAACTGTCCAAGGTCCGCACCGACGGGGCGGACGCCGCCGCGCGGCCGGGCCGCGCGGGCTCGCAGCGCAACACGCTGTACGTGCTCGACGAACCCACCGTCGGGCTGCACATGGCGGACGTGGAAAAACTGATCCGCGTGCTGCACCGGCTGGTGGACGCCGGCAACACCGTCGTGCTGATCGAGCACAACCTCGACGTCATCGCGGAAGCCGACTGGCTCGTGGACCTCGGCCCTGAAGGCGGCGACGGCGGCGGCCGCGTCGTCGCGCAGGGCGCGCCGGAAGCAATACTCAAGGCCGACCGTTCACACACGGCGCAGGTGCTCGCGCCCTTCCTGGCCGAACGCGGCATATAAATAGCGCGGAACGATTCGCTATACTCCGCGCGATCATGCCCGCGTGGAAAAGCAGCGTCCCCGGTATCGCGTGGCCGGCGCTGCCGGCGCCGCAGGGCGCGGCTCTGCTCGCGCTGCAGTACCAGTTCGCGCAAAGCGAACGCCTGGCCCCCGCCGCATTGCAGGCGCAACAGTTCCGCCAATTGCGCGCGGTCGTCACCCATGCGATGAAAACGGTGCCCTGGCACCGCGAACGCCTCGCGGCCGCCGGCCTGGCGCCCGATCGCGACATCGACCCGCAGGCGCTGCGCCGCATCCCGCTCATGACCCGCCGCGATGTCCAGGCGGCGGGCAACGCGCTGCTGTCCACTGCCATTCCTCCGGATCATGGCCGGCCGGTGGAGTACCGGACCGGGGGATCGACCGGCGAGCCGGTGAGCATGCTCGGGACCGAACTCAACCGCCTTTTTTGGCTGGCGTTTACCCTGCGCGATCATCTGTGGCACCGGCGCGACTTCGCGGGGACCCTGTGCGCCATCCGCAGCCGCGTGGACGACCGCGTGCAACCCGGCTGGGGCACCGCCACGGACAACGTGGCGGCGACGGGCCCCTGCGCGATCCTCAACATCACGGCCGACACCGGACGGCAGCTCGAATGGCTGCAGCAGCACGCGGGCGCTTATCTGCTCACGCATCCGGTCAACGTCCGCGCGCTCGCCCATTATTCGCTGCAGCACGGCATCCGGTTGCCGCAGCTGAAGGAAGTCCGCACCTTCGGCGAGACGGTCACGGACGATCTGCGCGCGCTGTGCCGCGAAGCCTGGAATGTCCCCCTGACCGACAGCTACAGCGCCGAGGAAACCGGCTACCTCGCCTTGCAGTGCCCCGAACAGGGCCGCTATCACGTGCAGGCGGAGAACGTGATTGTCGAGCTGCTCGATGACGCCGGCCAACCCTGCGCACCGGGCACGACCGGACGCGTCGTGGTGACGCCGCTGCACAACTTCGCGATGCCGCTGTTCCGCTACGTCCTCGGCGACTACGCGGAAGCCGGGGAAGCCTGTCCCTGCGGCCGCGGCCTGCCGGTCCTCGCGCGCATCCTCGGCCGCAGCCGCCACATGTTCGTGCTGCCCGGCGGGCGGCGCTACTTTCCGAGCTCGCCGATCATCCGCTCGGCCGGCGTCGCGCCGATCCAGCAGATTCAGCTCGTCCAGCACACGCTGGAGCGCGTCGAGGCGCGCTTCGTCGCCGAACGCGCACTGCAGCCCGACGAGGAACGCGGGATGACGGCCGCGATCCAGGACGCGCTGGGTCATCCTTTCACCATCACCCTCTCGCCGGTGACCGACATTCCGCGGTCGACCAGCATGAAATTCGACGCCTTCGTCTGCCGCATTCCCGTTGACGAAGACACTCACGCAAGAGCGCCGTCATGACCGTTACCTTCCGCGACATGCAGCGCGCCGACCTCGACGCGGTGCTCGCCCTGCTCGCGCACTGGAACCTCGCGCCGTCCGCGCCGTCGGCGGAAAACCCGCATCCCGAACGTACCGAGTTCACGGTGGAGAACGCCACCGTCGCCGTCGACGGCGGACGCATCATCGGCGTGAACAGTTACATCGTCCTGTCGCCGACGGTCGCGGAAGGCGCGAGCTTCGCCGTCGCGCCCGCCTACCGGGGCCGGGGCATCGGCAAGCAATTGATCGATGCGAGCCGCCGCAAGATGTACCGCCGCGGCATTCGCACGATCAAGAGCGAGGCCGACCGGCCCGAGGTGATTCGCATGTTCGTCGCGCGCGGCGCCCGCATCGTCGGCACGGTCCCCAAGCGCCACGCGTTCGGCTCGGCCGAGGCCGATCGCTGGACCGTGCTGGAGGTCGACCTCGATACCCTGCCCGAATTCGCCAAGGGAGGCGCCCGTGAGTAGCCCCGTCAAAATCGTCCTGCTCGTCGTCGGCCTGTTCGTCGCCTGGCACTTCAGCGGCGGCAGGACCGAAAACGTCGCCGCGAAACTCGCGCCCGGCAACGAGGTCGTGATGTATTCACTTACTACCTGCGGCTACTGCACGCAGAAGCGCGGCCAGCTCACCGCCGCCGGCATTCCCTTTACGGAAATCTTTCTGGACAAGGACGAGGCGCAACATCGGAAATTCGGCGAACTGCTCGCCGCGAACAACGTCCCGCCCGGCGGCGTGGGCACGCCTTCCTTCGTGGTCAACGGCGAGCTGATGCTGAACAACCCGCGCATGGACGAACTCAAGCGCCGGCTGAAGTACAAGGGCTGATCAGTCGACCTTCGCGCCGGACCGCTTCACCACCTCCACCCACTTCACGTACTCCTTCTTCGCCAGCGCGCCGAATTCCTCCGGCGTGCTGCCGACGCAGCGGTTGCCGACGACCGTCAGTTTCTCGACCAGCGTCGGCGCCACGCAGGCCTTGTTCACCTCCGCGTTCAGCCGCGTCACGACGGCCTTGGGGGTTTTCGCGGGCAGCACGACGCCGGTCCAGACCGTCACGTCGTAACCGGGCACCCCCGCTTCGGCGATCGTCGGCAGTTCCGGAAAATTGCTCGCGCGCGTGGTGCCGGTCACGGCCAGCGCGCGCACCTTGCCCGCTTTCGCGTGCGGTGTGATCGAGGTCAGGTTGTCGAAGATCATGCTGGTCTGGCCGGCGATCAGCTCGGTCAGCGCGACCGTCACCGCCTTGTAGGGAATGTGGCGCATCTGCACGCCGGTCATCTGCTTGAACAGCTCGCCCGACAGGTGGATGGTGGTGCCGTTGCCCGACGACGCGAAGGTCATTACATCCGGATTCTTCTTGCCGTAGTCGATTAGCTCGCGCACCGACTTCACCGGCAGCGCGTTGGTCACCGCGAGCAGGTTCTGCGAGCTGGTCATCCAGGCGACGGGCTGCAGGTCGCGCCCGATCTGGAAATCCCAATTGGGAATCAGCGCGCGGTTGATGGCCAGGAGCGGCGTGTTGCCGTAGCCGATGGTGTAGCCGTCGGGCGGCGCCGCGACCATCATTTCCATGCCGATGCGCCCGCTCGCGCCGGCGCGGTTGTCCACCACCACCTGCTGGCCCATCTGCTTCGTCAGCTCGACCGCCAGCAGACGCGCCAGCACGTCGGCGCCACCGCCCGCGGCCGAGGGCACGATGTAGCGGATGGGCTTGTCGGGAAACTGGGCCTGTGCGGCCAGCGCGGTCCACGCCAGCAGGGCAACGGCAATACGACGGAAGGACATGGCAACCTCGCGGGAAGGAAAGAAAACGTTCACGCGATCATACCGCGCCCCGCCCGCCAGACGACAACGCGACGGCGCTATTCCCCCGCCAGCCAGCGCACCTGCGTCCCGCCCTTGCCCTCCGTCGACAGCACCGGCCACAGCCATTCGACGATCCGCTTCGCGGTCTTCTCGAAACCGAACGGCGGGTTGGCGACGAGCATCCCGGTGCCGCGCAGGCTATCGCGCCAGTGCAGGGGTTTCACCGACAGCTCGATCTGCAGCAGCTTCGGGATGCGCGCGGCGGCAAGCCCGCGCTCGAAAGCCTGCATGGGCGCCGGCTCCATCAGGGGATACCACAGCGCGTAGACGCCGGTGGCGAAACGGCGATGCGCCGCGGCGAAGGCCCGCCGCATGCGGTCGAACTCCTGCGCGCGGTCGAACGCGGAATCGACGAACACCAGTCCGCGCCGCTCCTTCGGCGGCAGGAAGGCCTTCAGCCCTTCGTAGGCGTCCATGCGCCGCACCTGCACCTGGCGGTCGCGCCCGAACAGGGTCTCCAGCGCCTCGTGGTCCGTCTTGTTCAGCTCCGTCAGCGCCATACGGTCGTCGGCCCGCAGCAACTGGCGGATGAGCAGCGGCGAACCCGGATAGTGACGCAGCTTGCCGTCGGGATTCTCCGCCCGCACGGCGTCGAGGTACGGCGCCACCTCGGGCGGCACGTCCTTGCGCTCCCAGGCAAGCGCAATACCCTGCAGGTGTTCCTTGTTCTGCTGCGCCCAGCGATGGGCGAAGTCGTAACGGCCGCTGCCGGCATGCGTGTCGAGGCAGAAAAAGGGCTTGTCCTTCTGCGCGAGCGCGCGCACGAGCTGCACGAGCAGCGCGTGCTTGAAGACGTCCGCGAAATTGCCGGCGTGGAACTGGTGGCGGTAGGCGAGCATGCGGCCCGCATAGTAACAGCGGACGCGCGCGGATCGTCCTGGCTAGCCGCCGATGTCGACGAGATTGAGCCGGCTGCCGTCCGGCAGCGTGGCGGCCATGCCGGATTCCAACGTGTCCAGTTGGCGCAGCGCCGGACAGAGCCTGTCCACTTCCGGCTGCAGCGTTTCCAGTTTCCGCTGAATGCGCGCTTCCAGCGACGGCCGCACCCGCTCGGCCTTGCCCTTGATCGCGGCCGCGGCCGCAAGGTCGCCCCGCAGGGCGGCCTCTAGCGCCTGCTGCGCGAGGTCGCCGCCGATCAGCGGGACCACGTCGGTCATCGCCTCCGCCATGTACCGCTTCACGGCGGGGCCGCGCCAGTCCTTGCTGGAATTGCTCGCGGCGATGCGCGCCTTGAGCGTGCGTGCCCGCGCGTCGAGCCGCGCGTTGAGCTGCACATTCGTCGCGGATTTCGGAGAAGTCGCAGCGGCTTCCTCGCGGATCGCCGCCACGCCCAGGTCCACGCCACGCTGCGCCAGCGCCCGCAGTTGCGGCACCAGCGTCCGGGCGTTCGTTTCGAACGCGGCAATGCGATTGCGGTCGGCCAGCCCCAGTTCGACCAACGCGCCATTGGCCGCCAGCCGGCCCGTCTGCATCTCCAGGTGCTGCCCGGGCGCGGCGGTGCGCTCGAAAACGAGCGCGGCGTCGGTAACAGTCATGTCGTAGCGGCTGCGCACGGTACAGGCCGGCTCCGCCGCCGCAGCCGTACCTGCGGCTCCCATTGTGGCGAGTACGATCAGCAGGCGCAGCCCGGGCGCTGCAGCAGCGTGCATTTCTGACGACTTGCGAGTATTCATCGCTTTAGGACCACACCCCGCTTGCGGGGTTCGCGGCGAAGCGGGCGTTCCGCTGTGGCCGCAGAAGGCCGGACGCGCTACTCTCGGCCCCTGAATCCGGAGGTTGAATTCGATGATCCGAACGCATCCAGGCCCCATTCTCTTCTGCCTTCTTCTGCTGCTGGGCGCCTGTTCGCGCGGGCCCGAGGTCCCGGAATGGCAACTGATCGCCACCGATCCGCCGGCCGAGGCGCGTCTCGGCCGGCAGCAGCCGTTTTATGTGCAGTTCGAAGTGCGCAGCCGCGCGCCGGTCAAAGTGGCGCTGATGCCGCGCTACCGCGGCGAGGATGCGGTCGAAGGCCTCGCCACGCAGGCGGAGATCACGTTGCCCGCGGGCGGCGGGCGTGCCGTGGCCTCCTTCTTTTACTGGGGCCAGATTCCCACGCGCGTGGACGAACTGCGGTTCACTGTCAGCGCGCCCGGCCAACCGTCGCGGCAGTTCTCGGCGCCGGTCAATCTGACGTGGCGCGCCGATCCGCAGCCCGCGCCGACGCCGGCGGCGTGGGTCGTTGAATGGCGCAAGACCCAACCGCCGCCCCCGGCGGACAACCCCCCCTCAAAATAACGGACGCAATAGAAGGAACGTTCATGAACGTCGGTTTCATCGGACTCGGCACCATGGGCGCGTCGATGGCGCTCAACCTGCGCAAAGCCGGCTACGCGCTCACCGTGCACGACCTGCGGCGCGAAGCCGCCACCCCGCATCTCGCGGCCGGCGCCACCTGGGCCGCCAGCCCGCGTGACGTTGCGGCGGCCTCCGACGTGGTGCTGACCTCCCTGCCCGGACCGCCCGAAACCGAAGCCATCGCCGACGACCTGCTGCAAGGGCTCAAATCCGGCGGCGCGTGGTTCGACCTGACCACCAATTCGCCCACCGTCGTGCGCAAGCTGCACGCACGCCTCGCGCCCAAAGGCATCGCCGTGCTCGATGCGCCGGTGAGCGGTGGCCCGCACGGCGCGAAGTCGGGCAAGCTGGCGCTGTGGGTCGGCGGCGACAAGGCGGCGTTCGACCGCTACCGCGCAGTGCTCGACGCCATCGGCGACCAGGTGCTCTACATCGGCGCGATCGGCGCCGGCTCGGTGGCGAAGCTCGTGCACAACTGCGCGGGCTACGCCATCCAGACCGCGATGGCGGAAGTCTTCACCATGGGCGTCAAGGCCGGCGTGCCCGCCCTCGACCTGTGGGCCGCCGTGCGCCAGGGCTCGCTCGGTCGCCAGCGCACCTTCGACCGCCTCTCCCGCCAGTTTCTGCAGGGCAGCTTCGACCCGCCGGATTTCGCGCTCAAGCTCGCCACCAAGGACGTGCGGCTCGCCACCGAACTCGGCCGCGAGCTGGGCGTGCCGATGCAGGTGTCGGAGATCGCGCTGGCGGAAATGAATGCTGCGATCGCGCGCGGCTGGAGCGAACGCGATTCGCGCATTTCCATGCTGTTGCAGGAAGAGCGTGCGGGCGTGGAGATCAAGGTGCCAAAGGAAAAGATCGACGCGGTGTTCAAACGGGACGGCTGACATCACGCACCGTTAACGCTATTGGGTTCTTTTCGAGGGGAGTCCGCCATGCGCATCATTACTGCCGTTTTACTGTCCCTGTCCCTGATCGGGCCCGCCGCGGCCGCGACGGTGGAGGACGACGTCAATCGCTATATCGCGATCTTCAACGGCGACAAGAGCCAGCATGCGGAGGCCGGCGAATCGCTGGGCTGGATGGGGCTGTCCGATCCGCGCCTGTTCGACCTCCTCGAACGCCGCGCGCTCGAGGATTACCAAGCGGCGCGCACCGACCGACGGGAGAGAACGCGCGTGGCCTGGTACGTGCGCGCGCTGGGCTTCTCGGGCCAGCCGAAATACCTGCCCACGCTGGCCATCCTGCAGAAGGACCAGTCCTATTCGAACTACAGCCGCACGGCCCAGGAGCAGCGGCCGTTCTACCAGGCCGCGAACCCGGTGATTTCCAACCGCGCGACCTTCGATCCGCAATATACGGACGAAGTGAACCGGGTCAGGAACATGCTCAACGCGAAGGACCCGCAGGTGTGGAAACTGGGCGCCAAGCGGGTGTATTTCCAGAACAAGGATACGGTCCTGCTCGACCTGCTGGCCGAGAAGATCAAGGCCACCTACCGCACGCGCTACGCCAGTTTCGAGGACGTCGACGTGGTGGACTGGATGGTGAAGGCGCTCGGCCACGCCAGACAGGAAAAATACAAGCCGCTGCTACAGGAAGTCGCGACCAATGCGGAGGATCCGCGGGTCCGCGACTACGCCAACCGGGCGCTGGGCCAGAGATAACCCCATGCGGCGCCAGGCGATCCGGCCCTCTCGTATGCGCATCCCGTTACTGGCCTTCTGCCTGCTTTTGGCGCCCGCCTGTCCGGCCCAGCCGGCGCCAGCCGACGCGTGCGGCCAAGTGGTGACACTGGAAACACACGACCGCAGCACCACACGCTACGCGCTGGGCGTTCCGCAAGGCGGCCCCGCCGGGAAAATCGCGCTGGTGCTGCTGCCCGGCGGATCGGGCCACGCCAGTCTCGACGACAAGGGCTGCGCGCGGGCGCTGCGCGGCAACTCCCTGATCCGCTTCATCCCGTTGTTCGTCGCCGACGGTTTCGTGACGGCGCTGGTCGATGCGCCGTCCGATTACTAAAGCGCAGATGGGCTCGGCGGGTTCCGGACGGCGGCGGCGCATGCCGAGGACCTCGGCCGGGTCATCGCCGACCTGCGCGCCCGCACGCAGGCGCCGGTGTGGGTCGTCGGCACCAGCCGCGGCGCGATTTCCGCCGTCAATGCGGCCTCCCGCCTGACCGGCCCGGCGGCGCCCGACGGCGTGGTCGTCACTTCCGCCTTGATGGCCGGCCAGCCCGGCGCCCGCATCCCGTGGGTGGCCCAGTCCGTGTTCGATCTTCCGCTCGAAGCGGTCAAGGTGCCCGTGCTCGTCGTCGGCCATGCGGCGGACACCTGCGTCCGCTCGCCGCCGAATCTCATGGAGAAAATCACCGCGCGTACCAACAGCGCACGCGAACAGGTCGTCACCGTCATGGGTGGCCCCGGCAGTTCCACCGTTAGTTCAGCTCTGGAAGCCTGCGAAGGCCGCTCGCCGCATGGATACTTCGAGCAGGATGCCGAAGTGGCGGCTGGGATCGTGCGGTTTGTGCGGGGTGGGGCTTACTGACGCATCGCCATGCCTTGCGAACCCGGGCTTGGGTCTCTCATTTATTCGGGACAGGCCCGTTGGTTATCGTCACGCATGTGTCGATGAAAATGGTTACGATGATGCGAACATGATGATGCATCACTGCTTTTCGAAAACGGACGATCACCGGTTAAGCAGATACCGGCGTTTAGTACATGTTTACACTGCCATCTAAATCTAGTTGGGCGGCATGTCCATACCTGATATTCCCATTATTGTTAGTGCGGTGATCTGGTTTACCCTTGCGCTGGCAAGTCTTGTTCTCGCGGCGCTTCTGTCGCAGAGTATTTCGCTGCTGTTGTTTTCATTGTTGAGCGCAGCGATACTCTTGTGGCGCGCCCGAAAGCTTAAAGGTTGGATCATTGCTTACAAGGATGCACTTGGCGTGGCGCTCAAGGCCGGATTCTGTGGTCTAGTGGTCGCCTTTGTTTTCTCAAACGCAGCTCCACTTGCGCATGCGACGGGCATCTGGAACGTTCTGGGAAACGTCGTCGGATCTGTCCTTGCTATCGTAGTTTGGTGGAATGTACATTCACGCGCATTACTCAAACTTGCAAACACTTTAATCCCGTTGACCGTCAAAGATGCGCGAACAATCTCGACTAGTGTCTGTGGATATCTATTCATCCCCCTATTTGTTCTTGGTGCAATCTTGGTGGCTATCATCAGGCACAGCCTGGGAATAACGTAAGACGCGACCGCCTGCCCGATGCTACCGCGCTATGCCGCACAGATTATGCATCGTTGCACGATCACAATGGAAAGATTGCCTATTGGATGTCTTGGTCGATATTAGCTTAACCAGCCCAACCCGGCGTTCAAGAGGGACACGCCAAAAGCGGCGCGCCCCTTAACTTTGCGTTGGACGCCCTGATCCCCATGCACCCGCGCCTTATCGCAATCACTGACGAGCTTGGAATTTCCACCACTTTGCTGGCCGCTCGCGGCTTGCGCGAGTGCGAGGAAGCAGAGTGCCTCGAAGTTGCAGAGCATGGAGCGGACGGGAGAGATCATCTTCTGGTCGCCACTGCCGCAGAAGCCTGGCGAATGCTCAAGGCCGCCGCCCATCGTGACGATATTTCGCTGTTCATTGTCTCCGCCTTTCGCAGCGTTGAGCGTCAGGCAGAAATCGTCCGCGGCAAGCTCGACGCAGGCGCAACCATCGAGGAAATTCTTACGGTCTGCGCCCCGCCCGGCTTCAGCGAGCATCACACCGGGCGTGCCGTCGACGTCTCAACTTTCGGCACTCGGTCACTTGAGGTCGAGTTCGATCAAACCCCCGCCTTCGCTTGGCTAACGAAGCACGCCAACGAGTTCGGGTTCTCTCTGTCTTACCCCGCTGGCAATCCACACGGCTACCAGTACGAACCGTGGCATTGGTGCTTCCGGGAAGCCCAACTCGAACGTTAACCCTGGTTGTCCTCCATCAACCCGCCACCCTCCACCCACACCGGCATCCGCGCGCCGGCTTCGCGCAGCACCTTTCTGAGCGCCACGTATCCAGGCTCGTGCCGCGCCACCAGGTTCCAGAACCGCGCCGAGTGGTTGAGCTGCCGCGTATGCGCGAGCTCATGCACCAGCACGTATCGCGCCGCGTCCCGCGGCAGCAACAACAGCTTCGCGTTGAGGCTGATCGCGCCCTGCGCGGTGCAGCTGCCCCAGCGCGTGCGCTGCCCGCGCACGGCCGCGCGCGCGTATGGCAGGCCGGTTTCGCGCGCTACAGCGTCCAGCCAGGGCAGCAGCGCGGCCGTGGCGCGGC
>JBOIEQ010000054.1:0-26209 GCA_050741255.1 Burkholderiales bacterium
GTGCGGGTGGCGCCGGGGCGGCAGGCGCCGCGGGACCAGGGGCAGCCGGTGCAGGTGCGCGCGGCCCTGGCGCTGCGGGTGCTCCTGGAGCGGGGGCGGCCGGGACGCCCGCCACGCGCAACGTCAACGCGGCGAACGTCAACTCGACCAACGTCAACTATTACGGCGGCGGTGGCGCCTATTACGGCGGATGCTGGGACTGCAACAACAACGCAGGTGCGGCGGCCGCCGGATTCGTCGTGGGTGCGGCAGTGGCGTCGGCGGCGGCCAAACCGGCCACGCCGCCACCCACCACCACGGTCGTGGTCGTGCAGCCAGCGCCGGTCGCGGCGCTTCCGTGCTCGGCCACGGTCATCAACGCCGGCGGCACCACGTACCACCGCTGCGGCACGACGTATTACACGCAGGCGTACGCCAATGGCACGGTCACCTACGTCCACGTTGCGCCACCGCCCGGGTACTAGCGAGCAACGAATTGCACGCGCCCGGGAAGCCGGTCCGGCGCGGATCCAGCCACCCCGAACAGGAGAGAACCATGCCTACCCACATCCGCTTGAAAGCAACGGCAATAGCCCTGACCGTCGCGGCCGCGACCGCGGCGCAGGCCCAGCCTCTACCCCAGACCCAGGCGTACCCCATGCTCGATCCGATCGCGAACAACGTCATCCAGAAATACCAGACGACGAGCTGCCAGCAACTGGCCGCGGACAAGATGAAGCCGCCGACCGACATGCAGAAGCGCGCCATCCAGATGATGCGCCAGGACCCGCAGTTGCGCGCGGCGTTCCTCGACAGGGTTGCCGCGCCGATTGCGGGCAAGCTGTTCGAGTGCGGCTTCATTCCCTGATCGTGCCGCAGCCACACGATCACCTCAATTCAACCAGGAGAGACTCATGATTCGATCGATCGCAGGAAAAGCAGCTTTGGCGGTTCTCGGCGCCGCGTTGGGCGCGGGTCTGGCGGGCAACGCCGCCGCGCAGGGCAAGGAATCCGGCTTTCTGAAGGATTACTCGCAGTTGAAGGTGGAGAAGGATCCGACGGGCGTGGAACGCCGCGTATGGGTCAGTCCCAAGTTCACCGGGGCGAACTACCAGAAGATCCTGCTTGATCCGATCGTGTTTTACCCCGAACCCCAGGCTAGCGAGCAGGTGTCGAAAGACACGCTGGCCAACATCATCAGTTACGCGAACAGGGCCATGAAAGAGGCGGTGGCGACGACCGTTCCCATGGACAACGGCCCGGGACCCGGTGTCGCGCGCGTGCGCGTGGCCTTTACGGCGGCCGGCGTGGCTGGCGCGGATTTCAAGCCTTATCAGCTGGTTCCCGTCGCGCTGGTGTTCACCGTCGCGAAAAAGGCGTCCGGCAATGAAAAGGGCCAGGCTACGCTCCAGGTGGAATCGGAAATCACGGACAGCGTGACGGGCGAGACGCTCGCCCTGATCGTCCGCAGCGCCAAGGGCATCGAGGTCAAGGCCGGCCAGCCGCTTACCATGGCGGAGGCCCGGCCGCAGATCAACGCCTGGACAAACTCGGTGCGCCAGTCGCTCGACGCGCGCATGCGCAAAAAGTAACGAGCCACCCGATTCCAGCCGACATTTTTATCCCGGAGACATCATGAAACGACTGATTTTGATTGCGCTGTGCGCCGCGTTCTCTGCGGCGGGGCCCGCTACTGCCCAGGACAAGGGGGCCGACACCAACATGCAGATCCTGCGCGACAAGGTGAAAGCCGACAAGAAAGTCGTCGTCGCCGCGAACATGGAGCTGGCGGACGCGGAAGGGAAGAAATTCTGGCCGGTCTACGACCATTACCAGAAGGATCTGCAAGGCGTGAATGAAAGACTGGGCGCGCTGATCGTCAACTACGCGGACGTGTACAAGAAGGGTGCCGTGTCCAACGAGGCCGCGCAGAAGCTGATCCACGAATCCGTCGCACTCGACCAGGCGGAGCTCAAGCTCAAGCAGACCTACGCGCCGCAGTTCGTGAAAGCGGTGGGGGCCGTTAAAGCAGCCCGTTACCTGCAGATCGAGAACAAGATCAGGGCCGTCATCAAATACGAACTGGCGAAGGAGATTCCGCTCGTGCAGTAGCGGACGGCTGGCGGGCCGGCTGTCCGGCGCGCCGATCGTATTCAGAAAAATGGGCATGACGATGAGTGTCAATACGGCGAACCGTGTCTGGCGTTCGGCGCTGCTGGCGCTGATTGCGGCCGTGCTGTCGGGCTGCGCGTCGCGCCCCATCAACGAACCGATTACGAAGGTCGATCCCCGCAGCGGCTATCGCCTCGCCACGCAGGTGATGAAGGTCAGGGACAACGATTCGGAAACCCTGTTCGTACTGGCCTTCTCCGGCGGCGGCACGCGCGCTGCCGCCTTTGCGTACGGCGTGCTTGAGGAATTGCGCCAGACGCCGGTCATTGCGCCCGGCGGCAAGCGCACGCTGCTGGACGAGGTCGATGTCATTACGGGTGTATCGGGCGGGAGTTTCACGGCGCTGGCGTATTCGCTGTACGGAGACCGCCTGTTCGCCGAATATGAAGAACGGTTTCTCAAGCGCAACGTGCAGGGCGCGCTGGTCTCGCGCACGCTCAATCCATTCAACTGGCCGTCCATCATGGGCGGCAGCGCGGGACGCTCCGAACTGGCGGCGGAGTACTACGACGAAATACTGTTCCAGGGCGCCACGTTCAACGATCTCATCGGCAAACCGGGGCCCATTGCGATCGCGGTCGCGACGGATGTCGTGACCGGCGCGCGGTTCCCCTTCCTGCAGGACACCTTCGATCCCATCTGCTCGGATGTCGGCACGGTGCGCCTGTCGCGGGCCGCCGCCGCCTCCTCCTCGGTCCCGGTCGTGCTCTCGCCACTGACGTTCAACAATTACGGCGGCACGTGCGGTTACGCGATTCCGTCCTGGGCGAAGGAAGTGCTGGCGAAGGACGACTCGCGCAAGGAAGCGGAACGGGTGCGCCGGCGCATCCAGGAGATCCTTGACCTGGAGGACGGCAAGCAGCGGCCGTACATCCACCTCATCGACGGTGGTGTGTCGGACAATCTGGCGACGAGACCCGTTCTGGAAATGCTGGTGACGGCTGGCGCGACGAAAGTCCTGCGAGAGACGGTCCTGCGCAATACCAAACGGATCGCCATCATCGTCGTCAACGCGCGTTCCGCGCCGGCGGTGGACTGGAACCTCAAGGAAGCGCCGCCGGGCATGGTGGCCCAGTTGTTCCAGTCGGCCAGCGTGCCCATCGACCGGTATTCCTACGAGTCGGTTGAACTGGTCAAGGACATCGTGGCGCGCTGGAACACGGAGCGCGAGCTGGCGGTGGCGCAGGCGCGTCTGAAAGGCATGACCGAGGCTGCGGCGGAGGCGAGTGTGCGGCGGCTGGACCTGTTCGCGGTGGACATCGGCTTCGAGGCGATCGCCGATCCGAAGGAAAGACACTACTTCGAGGAACTGCCAACGAGCTTCGTGCTGCCGCCGGATGCGGTTGACCGGCTGCGCGCGGTGGCGGGCAGGCTGATGCGCGACTCGCCGCGTTACCAGGAGCTTTTGCGCGAACTGAAAGCGGAAGCCCCGCAAAAGCCCGCTGCCGCCCTCTCGCAGGCGGATTGAACAACACGAACCCACCACAATGATGCAATCAGGGAGAGAAAATGATGTCAACGACCGGGCGTAGTTCAGGAATGGCCGCATGGGCCGCAACGGTCCGGCGCGCCGCCTGTTCCGGCATGCTTGCGGGCACAGTGCTCGTGACCGGCTGCGCGGACATGATGGGCAAGGGCGCTAATGTCACCGCGAGCGATCCAACGCGGATCACGAAGTCGGGCTTCCTCAGCGACTATGGACGCCTGGAGAAGGCGCCGGCGGGCGACGGCGCGGTGTGCTGGCGCCAGCCCGACCTTGTGGACCTCAAGGCCTACGACAAGGTACTGATCAACCGCATCGTGGTGAGCATCAAGCCGGACCAGTCCGGCGGGGTCGATCCGACCGATCTCAAGGTGCTGGTCGATTACTTCCACGGCGCCCTGGCCGCGGCCCTCAAGCCGAACTGGCAGGTCGTGGAACAGCCGGGCCCAGGCGTGATCGTGATCCGCATCGCGCTCACCAATCTCGTGCCGACGCAGACGACGCGCAGCATGATCGGCACCGCGATCCCCTACGGCTTTGTGGCGGAAGCGGGTTCCGGCGTGGCCTCCGGCCGGCCGGCGGGTTCGACGCCGTATCTGGGCGAGACCGGCGTGGAGATCCAGTTTCTCGATGGCGCCAGCAGCGCGATCCTGGCCGAGTGCGCGGATTCCCAGATCGGCCGCAAGTACGCGGCGGACGTCGATGCGGGGGCGAGCGGTGCCACGCAGGCCTGGATCAACGGCTACATGAATTCGTTCCAGACCTGGGCCTACGCGCAGAACGCCTTCGACAAGTGGTCGAAACAGATCGCGGACCGCTTTGCCGTGCTGCGCGGCCTCAAGCCGGCGCCCGCGCCCAAGCCGCCCGCGAAGTAAGAACTGCGTGGCGGGTCAATGAGCGCAACGGCGTTCCTTGACCCGGTTTTCAGGCTATCCTGAGGATGACATGCGCAATTCCGACCCTGCAGCGGGTTTCGCCCGTTTCCTTCTCTTCCTGATCCTGGCGGCCGGGACGGGGGCCGCGCGCGCGCAGGACATCGAGCCCCGCTCGTTTTCCAACGCGCCGGTCGGCGTCAATTTCGTGATCGCGGGCTACGCGCACACCACCGGGAGCCTGCCGGCCTCGTCACTGCCGATCAGCAACTCCAACATCAATACGGACAGCGCGGTAGTCGTCTATGCGCGCGTGATCGAGTTGTGGGGACAATCCGCCAAGCTCTCCGCGATCGTCCCGTACACCTGGCTGAGCGGTTCCGCGCAGTTCGCCGGGCAGCCCATCGAGCGCGAGGTCAACGGCCTGGCGGACCCCATCTTCCGCCTGTCCACGAACCTGTACGGCGCGCCGGCGCTGAGCGTAAAGGAATTCGCGCAGTACCAGCAGGACCTGATCGTGGGCGCGAACCTGACGGTGGTTGCGCCGATGGGCCAGTACGATTCCACCAAGCTCGTCAACATCGGCAACAATGTGTGGTCATTTACGCCGCAGGTGGGCGCGTCGAAGGCGCTCGGCCAGTGGACGCTGGAACTCTCCGCCAGCGCCACTTTCTACACGGACAACAATGACTTCTTCAACGGCAAGAAGAAGTCGCAGGACGTGCTGTACGGCGGGCAGGGGCACGTCATCTACGGCTTCAAGAACGGCATCTGGGGTTCGCTGGACGCCACCTGGTTTTCGGGCGGTCGCAGTACCGTGAACGGGGTGCTGAACAACGACCTGCAGCAGAACTGGCGCCTCGGCGGGACCGTGGCCTTCCCTGTGGACCGCAACAATTCGATCAAGCTGTACGCGAGCAGCGGGGTGTCGGCCCGCACCGGCAACAACTACGACCTGATCGGCATCGGGTGGCAGTACCGCTGGGGCGGCGGGCTCTGACGCCGCACGGTCAGCCGCCATCGGCCGCGTCCTTGTCTTCAGGCAACGCACGGCACGACCTGAAGGTGACTCTCGCGCACTGCTGGTGAACACGTGGCCTGCCGTCGGCTGGATGCGCCGCAGAACCTTGGCCGCCAAGTGGAAGATGGGGCCGACGACGGCTTGACGTTTAACGTTATGCGTTATACTCTGCCGGCGTGATCAGGACCTTCCGCTGCGCCGATACGCAAGCGTTGTTCGAGACCGGGAAGTGCAAGCGGTTCTCGGGCTTTTCGATCGTGGCTACGCGCAAACTGGCGCAACTGGACGCGGCAGAAACCCTGGAGTTTCTGCGGTCGCCGCCGGGCAACCGGCTTGAGGCCTTGCGCGGCAGCCGCGTTGGGCAGCACAGCATTCGCGTAAACGATCAGTTCCGCGTGTGTTTTCGCTGGACGGCGGCGGGCGCGGAAGATGTCGAGATCGTTGACTACCACTGAGGGAGAACTGCGATGGTTAAAAACGGCATGCGGCCGGTTCATCCTGGCGAAGTCCTGCGCGAGGATTATCTGCTTCCGCTCGGGGTCAGCGCCAATGCGCTGGCGAAGGCCCTGAACGTCCCCACGCCACGGATCAACGACATCGTTCGCGAACGGCGCGGTGTCAGCGCCGATACCGCCATGCGGCTTGCCCGCTACTTCGGTGGCGATGCGCGTTCCTGGCTGAACCTTCAGGCCGCTTACGACCTGCGCGTGGCCGAGATCGGCAATGCGAAGCGCATTGAGCGAGAGATTGCTCCGGCGGTAGCGTGAAAGTCCTGGCGCGCAGGCCAGGGCAGCTCCCCTGGAGCCTGTTTTGGACGTCCATAACAGCTAGCCAGCGCCCGCCGCGTCCTTGATCTTCTGGCAGCGCGCGACGAGATCCACCAGCACGCTGCCCGACCAGCCGAAGGTGAACAGGCCGGAGATGGCGATGATGGGCGCGAGCATCCGCCAGCCCGCCGGCAGGATCATCGAGCCGTAGCCGACGGTGGTGTAGGTATTGCCCGCGAAGAAACCCGCGGCGCGCCAGTCGGACACCAGCCCGGAATACACCAGCGCCGCCGTCCACAGAAAGATCTCCAGCAGGTGCAGGCTGAGCAGCAGGAACACCGTGCCGCTCATCAGCAGGTCGGCGCGCCAGCGGGTCGGCCGCGCAAGAATCCGCACCGACCAGAGCACGACATGGTTGGTCACCGAGCGCACGCCCGCGGCGTGCACCAGGATGATGAACATGAGCATGCCGGCGCCGAAAAACAGGTCGGCGGCGGGCATGACCTGCTCCAGATGCTGGAACAGCGGCAATTGCGCGATCTCGCCCGGCACGGCTTCGAGGCGGCTGACGTCATTCTGGATGTTTGCCATGCGAAGGTGTGGAAGCCGGGTGAGGACAGTGTCGTCGACTTCCGCGGGAATCAAAACTTTGCGGAGGCCTGTGCGGGGAAGGCATGCCGGGCACGCATTCCAAAGTAATATACCCCATCGCACCGTTCCTCCCCGCTATCCGGGCAGGAGCGATGGCGCGAAAAGCCCCGATCATGAAATCCTTCCTGCGTGTCGCTAGTCTGCTGGCGTTTTTTTTCACCGCCCCGCTTGCAGTGCGGGCGCAGGACCCGCTGCCCTCCTGGAATGAGGGTGCCGCCAAGGCGGCGGTCATGGAGTTTGTGCGGACGACCACGACGCAGGACAGCCCCCGCTACGTGCCGCCCGCCGACCGCGTCGCCACCTTCGACCAGGACGGCACGCTGTGGGTCGAGCAGCCGATGGTTCCGCAGCTGATGTATGTCCTCGATCGCGTGCCGGCGGTCGTGAAGGCGAAACCCGGGCTGGCGAAGGTCGAGCCATTCAGGACGGTGCTGTCAGGCAACCGCGAAGCGATCGTGAATCTGCCGGAAGCCGAACTGTTCAAGCTCCTCGCCGCCACCCTCACCGGCATGCCGGTCGAGACGTTCAACGCGGAGGTGAAGCAATGGCTCGCAACCGCAAAGCACCCGCGCTGGAAGCGGCCCTACACCGAGCTGACCTATCTGCCGATGCAGGAACTCCTGAAGTACCTGCGCGCCAGCGGCTACAAGACCTACATCGTCACCGGCGGCGGGCAGGACTTCGTCCGCCAGTATGCGGAAAAGACCTACGGCATACCGCCCGAGCAGGTGGTCGGCAGCGCGGAAGGCACGAAATACGGTTACGGCAAGGACGGCAAGCCCTTCCTGACCAAGGAACCGAAGCTGCTGCTGAACGACAACAACGCCGGGAAACCGCAGGGCATCTACTTCATGATCGGCCGTCGGCCGGTGGCGGCCGTCGGCAATTCGACCGGCGACCGGCAGATGCTGGAGTACGCCAGGGCGGGCGAGGGGGCGCGGCTGGCCATGCTGGTGCTGCACGATGATGCGGCGCGCGAATACGCCTACGGGCCGGCGACGGGCCTGCCCGCGAGCAAGGTCGGCACCTTTACGCAGGCGCTGCACGACGAGGCGAAGAAGAAAGGCTGGACGGTCATCAGCATGAAGAATGACTGGAAGAAGATTTTCGCGTTCGATTAACATTACGGCTGTATTCCACAATGGTCAGGGGAAAAAGATGAGATCGACAGGTATTTTGCTCGCCGGTGCGGCTTCGTTGCTGTTGCTGGGTGCGTGCAAACCGGCAACGGATGCGCAAACACAGGGTCCGGCTGCGGCAACGGTGAACGGCAAGGTGATCAGCCAGCGCACCGTTGACCTGATTCTGCAGCAGGCCGCGGCGACCGGCCGTCCGAATACGCCGGAAGCCCGCAAGGCCGTCATCGACCAGTTGGCGCTGCAGATTGTCCTGGCGGACGAGGCCATCAAGAAAGGGCTGGACAAGAGCCCCGAGGTCGTCGAACAGGTCGAGGCGGTAAAGCAGTCGGTGCTGGCCAACGCCTACATGCAGGACCTCGTCAAGAACACGTCGATCCCGGACGAGGCACTGCAGGCCGAATACGATCGCCTCAAGGCGACGGTCACCGGCACGGAATACAGGGCGCGCCACATCCTGGTGGAGAAGGAAGCCGAGGCCAGGGACATCATCGCCAGGCTCAAGAAGGACCCGAGCGTATTTGCCAAGCTGGCGATGGAAAAATCGAAAGACCCCGGCTCCAAGGCGCAGGGCGGCGACCTGGGCTGGTTCGATCCGCGGAGAATGGTGCCGGAGTTCGCCGCGGCCCTGGGCAAGCTGCAGAAAGGCAAGTTCACGCTGGAGCCGGTCAAGAGCCAGTTCGGCTACCACGTCATCGCGCTGGAGGATTCGAGACCCATCCAGGCGCCGCCGCTGGCGGAGGTGAAGCCGCAGCTCATGCAACAGATGCAGCAGCAGACGGCGATGAAGCAGCTGGAGACGCTCAAGTCCGGCGTCAAGGTGGAGATGGCCGGCGCTTCCGCGGCGGCGTCGCCAGCCTCCGCGACGGCGCCCGTGAAGTAGCCCGTCTGCCCCAGCCGTTTTGCGGCACGGGGCTGCTGGTGACCGTCCGGGCAGTCATCAACACGGGAGCGCGGGAATGACGGTCGCGACTCCTGGGAGAGGGTTGATGCAAGTCAAGGTACGTCGCGGGACGAGGGGCGACAATGGCCCGGCGATCAGGCCTCCCGCCAGCGGCAGATGCTTGGCCCTGAGCCAAACTCGAGACAGCGCATCGTGCGTTTAATTGTGTTACGCGCTCCAAGTCCAGTACCCGCCACGCAAGCCGCAGCGCACGGGCCATAACAGGCTCTAGGCCTTCGTTGCCGACCGGCAACCAGCATCGAATGGTTTGAATAACGGGCGGTCCTCGAGACCGTCCGTTAGTTTTTTCACCACCAATGCCACTGGCGGCGTTCGTGGATTTCGGAATTTCATGTCAAGGAGAAAGCCATGCAAAGCCTACGCACTGTCATCGCTGCTGTCGCGGCCACCGCAAGCCTGTTATCCGGTTCCGCCGACGCCGCCGAATGGTCCTGGGACCCGATGAAGGACGTCGAGAACGTGCTGCCCGCCGGCGCGCCGAGCGAACCCAAGATCATCCAGGCGCGTCAGCAGATCCAGGAAGTGAGCCACGATGGACTCTCGGCTCTTTACGAGGCGGCTCCGGGCGCGCGGACCATTATCGAACACGCAGCAGGTTACGCGGTGTTCAGCACCTTCGGCATCAAGGTGTTCTTTGCCGGCGGCACCAACGGCAAGGGCATGGTCGTCAACAACCGCACGCACCGCAGGACGTACATGCGCATGGTCGGCCTGCAGGCCGGGCTGGGGCTCGGCGTCAAGAAGGACCGGCTCATCTTCGTGTTCGAGACGCAGTCCGCCCTCAATGCCTTCATCAACCAGGGCTGGGAGTTCGGCGCCTCGGCGTCGATCGCGGCGGCGGCCGACAACCAGGGCGGCTCACTTGCGGGCGCCGCATCGGTGTCGCCCGGCGTCTACCTCTACCAGATCACGTCCACCGGTCTCGCCGCGCAGATCACCGCGTCCGGCACGAAGTATTTCAAGGACGACGACCTGAACTGATTTCCAGGGAGGCCTTGCCCGAGACCGCGCGCGCCCGCCAGGGCGCGCGCTTTTTCGTTCAGCACTTCAATCAGGGATAATCCGCCCGGTCATGAGCCGCCGAAACAAGCCGCGCCGCGGAGGCGTATCGTCTTCCCGGCCCCGTGCCGCGGCTCCCGCGCCCGCGTCCGGCCCCGACCCGTCAGCCGCTCCCGGCCGCCGCGGGGCGATTGTGGCCGTCGCGGCACTGCTCGCGGCCGTTGCCGCAATCCTCGTTGCCTTTTTCGTCGCGCGGCCGCCCGTGCCGGACGTCGCCGCGCCGGAGATACCCGTTGGCCCGGTTACACCCGCAGCCTACGTCGGCGGGCAGGCTTGCGCCGCCTGCCACGCGCCGGAGCACGCCGCGTGGAAGGGCTCTCACCATGATCTTGCGATGCAGGTCGCGAACGAACAGACGGTGCTGGGCAACTTCGCCAACGCCAAATTTACTGCCGGTGGCGTCACCAGCACTTTCTTCAGGCGCGACGTGCGCTACTACGTCAACACCGACGGTCCGGACGGCAAGCTCGCGGATTTCGAGATCAAACATACTTTCGGCGTCACGCCGCTGCAGCAATACCTGATCGAGCTGCCGGGCGGGCGGGTGCAGGCGCTGGGGATTGCGTGGGACAGCCGCCCGCAGGCGCAGGGCGGGCAGCGCTGGTTTCATCTCTATCCGGCGCAGCCGCCAAAGGCCGGCGACCGGCTGCACTGGACCGGGCTCGACCAGAACTGGAACTACCAGTGCGCGGATTGCCACTCCACCAATCTGAAAAAGAACTACGACGCGGGCAAGCGTGAGTTTCACACGACATGGTCCGAGATCAACGTGTCGTGCGAGGCCTGCCACGGCCCCGCTTCCAATCACGTGGCGTGGGCGAACAAGGCAGGCGACTGGCAGCGCTTCGGCGGCCGCGGCAAGGGGCTGCAGGAAGTACTGGACGAACGTCGCGGAGTCACGTGGGCCATGAACGCCGCGACTGGCAATGCCGCGCGCAGCACGCCACGTCCGGGCGGCGTGCGCGAAATCGAGACCTGCGCGCGCTGCCATGCCCGGCGCGGCCAGTTCGGCGACGATCTCGTTCACGGCAAACCCTTCGCCGACACCTACCGGGCGGCGCTCCTCGAGCCCGGGCTCTATTGGCCCGACGGCCAGCAGCGGGACGAGGTTTACAACTATGGCTCCTTCCTGCAGAGCAGGATGTTCGCAAAGGGCGTGACCTGCGGCGACTGCCACGAGCCGCATTCGCTCAAGCTGCGTGCGCCGGGGAACGCGGTCTGCGCACAGTGCCATCTGCCCGCCAGGTACGACGGGCCGCAGCACAGTTTTCATGCCGCCGGATCAAAGGGCGGCGAATGCGTTGCCTGCCACATGCCGACGACGACCTACATGGTGGTGGATCCGCGTCACGACCACTCGCTGCGTATTCCGCGGCCCGACCTGTCCGTGAAGCTGGGGACGCCGAACGCATGCAATCAGTGCCACCGGGACAGGAAGCCGGAATGGGCCGCCGCGCAGGTTGAAAAATGGTACGGCCATGTGCCGGCAGGCCATCAGCGCTTCGGCGCCGCCCTGCATGCGGCGGACCGCGATGCGGCCGGCGCGGCGGCCTCACTGCGCGACGTCGTGGCTGACGGCGAACAGCCGGCCATCGCGCGCGCGAGCGCACTGGCAAGATTGGGTGGCGGCGGAGTGAACGACCCGGCGACTCTGGAGCTGGTGAAGCGGGCGCTGAACGATGCCGACGCCCTGGTGCGCCGCGCGGCGGCAGGCGCGCTCGCGCAGGCCGATCCGGCGATGCGCGCGCAGTTGCTGGCCCCGCGCCTCTCCGATCCGGTACGCGGCGTACGGATGGAGGCGGCCCGGGGGCTGGCCGGCGCCCCGGAGGCGCAACTGCCGGCCGCGGACCGCGCGGCGTTCGGCAAGGCGATCGACGAGTACATCGCGGCGGAACGCTTCAATGCGGACCGCCCCGAGTCCGTGACAAATCTGGGCACGCTGGCAATGGAGCGCGGCGACGCGGAGGAGGCCGCGGCGCAGTTCAGGCGTGCGCTCGAACTGGATCCGGCCTATGCGCCGGCTGCCGTCAACCTCGCCGACCTGTACCGGGCGCTGGGTCGCGAGGCGGACGCCGACCGGGTGCTCCGCGCCGCGCTCGCGCGTGCGCCGCGGGACGCCGCCCTGCATTACGCGCTCGGACTGTCGCTGGTGCGGCAGAAACGGGCCGGCGATGCGGTGACCGCACTCGCGCTGGCGGCGCAGCTTGCACCGGACAGCGCACGCTACGCCTATGTGCATGCAGTGGCGCTCCACGGCGCGGGCAAAGTGCCGGCCGCGATCGCGGCGCTAGAGAAAGCGCACGGGCGCTTTCCGGCCGAGCGTGACGTGCTGGAAGCGCTGGCCGCGTTCGAACGCGACCGGGGCAATCGCGCCGCCGCGTTACGCTGGGCGCAGCAACTGGCCGCGCTGGCGCCGGGCGATCCACAGACGCGTCAGTTGGTGCAATCGCTGCAGCGGTGATCCCGGTCGCATGTCCGTGCGACGAATAAGTGATAATCGGGCCACTTTCAGGGAGTGATGATGAAGAACGTTCCAACGACACCAAAAAGCATTGCCCGGCGCACAGTCATCGCGGCGGCGTTGATCGCCTGCGGTCTGCTGGCCGGCTGTGAAACCTACAACGCGATGATGGGCAGCGGCACGAGCGTCACGGCGACCGACAGCAAGCGGCTGACCAAGAGCGGTTTCCTCTCCGACTACGCGCGGTTGCGGCCCAATCCGCTGGCGCAGGACATCGAATGCTGGCGTGAGGCCGGCCTCGATGCGAAGCAATACGACAAGGTCATGATCGCGCGCATCGTCGTGACGCTCAAGGCAGGCAACCCGGAGGTCAAGGAAGATCCGATCGATCCGACCGATCTGAAAACACTGACGGATTATTTTTACGACGCCATGGTCAAGGCGCTGAAACCGCAGATGGCGGTCGTCGACAAGCCGGGGCCCGGGGTCGTGGTGATCCGGATCGCGCTCACCGATCTCGTGCCGACGACGGTGACCGACAGCCTGGCCGGGACGCTCATTCCTTACGCGTTCATCGCGGAAGCGGGCTCGGGCGCGGCGACCGGCCGGCCCGTGGGTTCGACGCCGTACATGGGCGAGACCGGAATGGAGATGCAGTTCCGCGACGGGGCGACGGGCAACATCCTCGCCGAGTGCCGCGATACGCAGATCGGCCGCAAATACGCTTCGGACATGAATCAGGGCGCCGTCGGCGCGGCGCAGACCTGGGCGAGCGGCTACATGAATTCGTTCCAGGCGTGGTCGTACGCGAAGAACGCCTTCGACAAGTGGTCGCTGATCGTGGCGACGCGCTTCGCCGAACTGCGCGGACTGAAGCCGACGCCGACGCCGGCGTCGGCGCCCGTGCCGCCGCCGAAGTGACCGGTCCCGCCGTCTCGATGTAATGAAAAAGGCCGCGATCGCGGCCCTTTTTCATGCGGGTGAAGGTGCTCAATCGAGCCGCTCGTTCACCCGTTTCCGCATGTCCCGCCTTACTTGCGGATATCCTCGAGAAACGCCCGCAACGACACGATGGGGATGCCTTCAAATGTGCCGAGGGCGAGCATGGCCCGGTCCCCGGTAACGATGACTTCGGCGCCACCGGCCAGCGCGCATTCCAGAATGCGGTTGTCGGGCTCGTCTTTCAGCACGGCAACGGCCTTGCGCGTCTGCACGACTTCGCCGACTTCCGCCAGAAACACGGCGACACGCGCCAGTTCGTCCTGCGCGCGGTCGAACTTGCGGGCAAGGACGCCGAGCACTTCGAGAATGATCGGTTTGGAAACGACAAGTTCGACCCTGCCTTCGACGGCCGACAGGAGCGCTTTTTCGGCCTGTCCGCCCGGTAACGCGAGAGCGGAGACGAAGATGTTGGTGTCGAAGACGGCCCTCACGAGCCGAGGAGGCGTTCCAGATCGCGTTCGCTCAGTACGCCTTTTTCCTTTGCTTTCCTGGACCAATAGCCTTGGATGCTGCGTAGGTCGGTTTTGAGCCGCGCCGCACGCGTGCTGCGCAGGGCGTCCTGGATGACCGCGCTGAGCGTCTTCCCCTCTGTTCGTGCGATCTCTTCCGCTTCGCGCGCGAGCGCGGGCGGAAGGGAAATGGTTTTCTTGACGGCAGTGACCATGGCGGGACCCCGGATTGCTGGTGAGAATAATTACCACCAGTATAGCGAAGCCCCGCGGATGGCGTAAAGCCAGGGCGAGTGCGGGATGGCGGCAATAAAAAAAGGGCCGCGATCGCGGCCCTTTTTCATGCGGATGAAGGCGCTCAATCGAGCCGCACGTTCACCTGCTTCTGCACGTCCCGCCAGCGCACGTCCTCGGTCTGCAGGAACTTGAGGAATTCCTCGGGCGTGCCCGGGGTGGGATCGAAGGTCTGCGCGACGAAGCGCTCCTTCAGGTCGGGCGCGGCGAGCGCCTTGTTGATCTCGCGGTTGAGCGTGGCGACCACCGACTTCGGCGTGCCGGCCGGCGCGAGCATGCCGTACCACTGGAAGGACACGAAGTCCTTGACGCCGGATTCGACGAAGGTGGGCACCGTGGGCAGCAGGGGATGGCGGGTGGCGCTGGAGATCGCCAGCGGCTTGAGACGGTTGGCCTTGATGTACACCATGGAGGCCGGAACGGCATTCATGACGAGCGGAATCTGTCCCGCCACCGCGTCGGCCAGCGACGGGCCGCCGCCCTTGTAGGGCACATGATTGAGCGTCAGCCCGGTCTTGAGGTGCAGCCATTCATAGAGCATGTGCGGGCCGCTCGCCAGCCCGCTGGAGCCCATCGCGAGCTTTTCGGTCTGCGCCTTCGGCATCGCCATCAGTTCCTTCAGGTTGTTGGCGCTGAACGACGGATGGGCCATCAGCGTCTGCGGCGAGGTGGCCACCAGGTTGATCGGCGCGAAGTCCTTGATTGCGTCGTATGGCGGTACTTTGTAGACCAGCGGGTTGATGGTGTGCGGCGCGTCCGCGAGGATGATGGTGTAGCCGTCGGCCGGCGCGCGCGCGGCGAGCTGCGTGCCGATGAGTCCGGTGGCGCCCGGCCGGTTGTCGATGACGAAGGTCTGGCCGAGGGCGTCGGTCAGTTTCTGCCCGATGGCGCGGCCGGTGATGTCGGAACCGCCGCCGGGCGGATAGGGGACGATCATGCGCACCGGGCGGGAGGGGTAGGTGTCCGCCGCCTGTGCGAGGGTCGTGGACAGAAGGCCGGCGGTGGCAAGGGCTGCGAGCAGACAGGTAACGCGCATGGCGGAGTCTCCGGACAAAAGTGAAGGGGGAATGCGCGATCGTTACTGGGACGTCGCTGCGTCGTTGACGACGGCGGGGGGCGGCGGGGACGGCTGCGGCGCCTGCACCCGCTGCCGCAGGAACCGGATGTCGCCGTAATAGGCGGAGGCGTTTTCCCTGGTGTTGTCGGTGTCGGTCATGATGCCGATGGCGGTGATGCGGCCCGGTTCCTCGCCGAAGGCGCGCCGGTAGTCGTTGTAGACGTTGCGGGTCACTTCCTGCCACGTGCCGAGCTTTTCCCGGCCGCTTTCGGCGACGATCATCTTGATGCGCGAGGTGTGCACGTTCGGGATGACGTTGCCGCGCGTCACGCGGTTTTCCCAGATGTACATGAGGGTCGCGTACGGCAGCTGCTGGCCGGACACCATCTTCACGTTGCCGAAGAACACCTGCTCGTCCATCGGCAGGGAATCGATGTCTCCGGCGAAGCTCACCACCAGCCGCGCCGGGGCATCCTCGGTCGCGCGTTTGGTGTTGTCGGCCTTGGCGATCAGTTCGTCCACCTTCCAGTGCCAGTGCAGGTAGGGGTATTCCCTGGGGTCGATGTTCACCGGGTGGACCAGCCCCGAGGCGGCATCCGTGGCGCGCGCGCGGATCACCGTCTTGCCGTCCATGTCGATCAGCCGGTATTCGGTGGGGCGCTTGAAGCGCGCGAAGGTCCACGGCTGCCAGCCGTCGGGCACGCCTTCACTGGGTTTGTTCCAGGAGAAACTCTTGACGTAGGGGAGCGCCACGACCGCGGGTTCGGGCGTGGTCGCGCAGCCGGTCAGCAGCGTGACGCCGGCGAGCAGACAGCGGACAAGAAGCGTTCTCATGCGGCGCGCATTCTAACCGACGCGCGCCGGGCCCGCCCGGGCGGTAGAGCGCGTAACGGGATAAAACACGCGATGCGCTGTCACGAGTTTGGCTCAGGACGAGGCCGTGTGGGGAGAAGGGGCCCCACACCCTTCTCCGGCCGCCGGCCGTATGGGGTATACGGCCAAGGCAGATAACGACGCCATGGGCCAAACTCGTGCCAGCCCGAAGGGTTGCGACCAGAATCGTCGCTGACTTTGTCGGCCTCCGGAGCCAAAGTCGGCACTTTGCCCATCTGCCTTCGCGCCATCATCAATTCTGGTCGCAACGCACGTGCGTTTTATCCCGTTACGCGCTCTTAGTGCCCGTAGCCGGCGGTCAGCCAGATCACCGCGGACAGCGTCAGGATCGACAGCACCGTGCCGGTGAAGATCGAGGTGGAGGCTTCGGCCTCATAGACCCGCGCTTCGTTGGCGAACATGGCGGTGATGGTGGCGGAGGGCAGGGCGCACAGCAGGATGATCTGGCGCGCGAGGGGACCTTCGATGGCGAACAGCACGCAGAGGCCGAACATGAAGGCGGGATGCGCGAGGTTCTTCAGCATGACGTTGCCCGTCACCTCCCGGGTCAGCTTCAGGGAATGGCCAGACATGATGAGCCCGAGACAGAACAAGGAGACGCCGGCGGTGGCATTGCCGATCAGATGGAGCGAACTCTTGGCCACGGCGGGCAACTCCAGGCCCAGCAGCGAGATCGCGATACCGATGGCGGGGGCCCACACCAGGGGCTTCCGCACCGCGGCGCCCACACTGCTGACGAAGGCGTTGGCCCCGCTGCCCTTGCCCGAACCGACGTTCAGCAGCGTGGTGGTCAGCGGCACCATGACCAGCAGCGCGACCAGATTCACGACCAGGATCGGATACAGGCTCGAGGGACCGAACAGGCTGTGCAGGATCGGGATGCCCATGAATGCCGCATCCGGAAAGCCGGCGACGAAGCCCTTCAGCGTGGCCTGTTGCAGCTTGTGAAACCGCAGCCAGCCCCACACCATGCCGATCGCGTACATGCCCATGAGGCCGATCAGGACGGCGAGCAGGAACTTGAAGTCCAGCAGCTGTTCCCGCGGCGTGCCGGCCATGCTGACCAGCATCAGAGCCGGGAAGATCCATTCGAGCACGAGCCGGGTAATCAGCAGGCTGTCGTCCTTTTTCAGCCTGCCCCGCTTGCCGGCGAGGTAGCCGAGCAGGATGACGAATGCGACCGGCACGATCGCGGCGATGATTTCTTCGATGATGGTCATGGTCGACCCCTCCCTGGTGCTGTCGTATCGGCAGCGGTATTTTTATCGTTCGCCGTATGCAGTCTTCAGAGTTCAGTCGTACGCGGGTTTCCACTGGCTGGCGGCGACCCTCGCCTTCAATTGCGCCGCGCCGGCCCTGGGCGCCAGGCCTTCCGCGACCGCCTGGCGGGCGACGGCGACGGCAATCGTCCGCGCCACCTGCCGGATGTCCTTGATCGCCGGCAGCAGGGAACCGTTCGGATCGCGCAGGGCGGGTGACTGTTCACCGAGCGCGCGGGCGGCGGCCAGCAGCATGCCGTCGCTCACCCGCGTGGCGCGCGAGGCGACGAGTCCCAGTCCAACGGCCGGGAAAATGAACACGTTGTTGCACTGGGCGATACGGATGCTGCGCCCCTCGTACTGCACGGGCGCGAACGGCGAACCGCAGGCGACGAGGGCGCGGCCTTCCGTCCACCGGATCAGGTCCTCCGCCTGCGCCTCTCTGTGATCGGTCGGATTCGACAGCGGGAAGATGATCGGACGTTTCACTTGCGCGACCATGCTGCGGACGATGGCTTCCGTGAAGGCGCCGCCCACCGTGGACAGCCCGATGAGGATGGTCGGCCGCGCCTGCGCCACGACGTCGGCGAGGCTGCCCGTGCCTGGCATGCTCGCGGCAGGCTGGGCATAGACGCGTTGTTCCGCGGTCAGATCCTTGCGGTCATCGTGCAGCAGCCCATCCTTGTCCACGATCCAGAAACGTCGCCGCGCCTCCGTGTCGGAGAGTCCGTCCGCGACCATGGCGGCGCGCAGATAATCTGCGACCCCGATCCCGGCCGAGCCCGCGCCGAGGAAGACGATCCTCTGGTCCCGGATGCCGCCCCCTGCGACCTTGATGCCGCCGATGATCGCGCCCAGCACGACGGCCGCGGTGCCCTGCACGTCGTCGTTGAAGGTGAGCAGTTGATCGCGGTAGCGCTCGAGGATGGGGCGCGCGTGGGGCGTGGCGAAGTCCTCCCATTGCAAGCAGGTGCGCGGCATTTCCTTCTTCACGGCAGCCACGAAGCGCGCGATGAAATCGAAGTAAGCCTTGCCGGTGACCCTCTTGTGCCGCCAGCCCAGGTACTCTGGGTCCGCCAGCCGTTCCGGGTTGTTGGTGCCGACGTCGAGCACGATCGGCAGGGTGCGTTCCGGCCGGATGCCGCCGATCAGCGTGTAGAGCGAGAGCTTGCCGATCGGGATGCCGAGGCCGCCCGCGCCCTGGTCACCGATGCCCAGAATGCGCTCGCCATCCGTCACGACGATGACGTCGATGTCGCGGTTCGGGCGGTTGCGAAGCAGGGCGCCGATGTCGTGGCGCTGTGGATACGAGATGAACAGGCCGCGCGGGCGGCGGTAGATGTGACTGAACTGCTGGCAGGCCTGGGCGACCACTGGTGTATAGACCATCGGCAGCATCTCCTCGACGTGTTCGAGGAGCAGCCGGTAGAACAGCACTTCGTTGGTGTCCTGCAGCGAGCGCAGGTAAATGTGGCGCTCGAGGTCGTCGTCCTTGCGCCGGTAGGCCTCGTAGGCCCGGCTTACCTGCTGCGCCAGGGTTTCCGCGTGCGGCGGCAGCAGGCCGTGCAGCCGCAGCCGCTGGCGTTCCGCGCCGGTGAACGCCGTGCCCTTGTTGCGCACGGGATCGTCGATGCGCTCCATGCCTTTCAGCGTGTCCTTGCGTGCTTTCATCCCGGCTCCTCCACTATCCGCTTTCGCCTGCCCGCCGTTGCGCGGCAGGGTGCGTGCACGGGGCTTCGCCCGCGTCACGCGCTTATTGCCTGCGCAGCCTGGCCACCCCGTCGGGGTTCGCGTTGGCCGGGGCCTTGTTGCCCCAGCTCGTGCGGACGTAGTTCGCGATGGCCGTGATCTGCTCGTCGGTCAGCACACCGGCGAAGGATGGCATCGGTGAGAACTTCCCCTGCGCGGGTATGCCCCCGAGCACCACCTTGAAGATGTTGGCCGGATCGGGCGCGAGCACGACGCCATTACCCGCCAGCGGCGGGAAGACGTTGGGCACGCCGCGCCCCTGCGCCTGGTGGCAGCCGGCGCAATGGTCGAGGTAGAGTTGCGCGCCGGCCTGGCGGGACGCATCGAACGTCTTGCGTCCGGTGCGCAGGGGGGAATCGGCCGGAATCGATTTCAGGTACTCGGCCATCGCCTTCAGGTCGGCGTCCGTGAGGTAGCTCAGGCTGTTCTTCACGACCTCCGCCATCGGGCCGAGCGTCGTCGTTTTGCCGGGATAGGCGCCGGTCTTGAGATAGGTGGCGATGTCGTCCACCGACCATGCGCCCAGGCCCGTGGTGATGTCCGAGGTCAGGTTGAGCGCGAACCAGCCGTCGATCACCGCGCCGGTGAAGTCCTTGCTCTTCTCGATGCCGCCCAGCAGGTTGCGCGGGGAATGGCAGTCGCTGCAGTGGCCGAGGCCCTCCACGAGATAGGCGCCACGGTTCCACGCTGCCGACCGGGAGGGATCCGGCTTGAAGGTGCCTTCCCGGAAATAGAGCTCGCGCCAGCCGAGCATCGACATGCGGATGCTGAACGGAAAGTCGAGATGATTGACCTCTACGCTGTTCCGCACCGGCTTGACCGTGCGCAGGTAGGCGTAGATCGCATCGATGTCGGCCCGCGTCACCCTGGTGTAAAAGTCGAAGGGCATCGTCGGATACATGTCCTGGCCGCGCTTGTTCACCCCGTGGTGCAACGCGCGATAGAAGTCGTTCGACGACCAGTTGCCGATACCCGTTGCCCGGTCGGGCGTGATGTTCGGCGACAGCATGTAGCCGAAGGGCGTGTCGAGGCGCAGGCCACCCGCGAAAGGCTGACCACCCGGCGCGGTGTGGCAGGACACGCAGTCGCCGGCGCGGGCGAGGTATTCGCCGCGCTGCGCCGGCGTCTGGGGTGCGGCGGCCTTGGTCTGCGCCGCTGCCGGGGCCGGAAAAGCAACGACGAGGACCGCTGCCGCAAGCGCGAGCGAGGCTGCTTTCACGATGGATTCCCCCATGATTCGCGTGTTTATTGCATGAACCAGCCATGGCTGACGACGATCGACTGGCCGGTCAGCGCGTTGGACGGGAAGGCCGCCAGGAACAGGGCGGTCTCGGCAACGTCGTCCACGGTCGTGAATTCGCCGTCCACCGTCTCCTTCAGCATGACGTTCTTGATCACGTCGGCCTCGGAGATGCCGAGTTCTTTCGCCTGCTCGGGGATCTGCTTCTCGACCAGCGGGGTGCGGACGAAGCCGGGGCATATGACGTTGGCGCGAACGCCGTGCTCGGCGCCTTCCTTGGCGACGACCTTGGCCAGGCCGATGAGGGCGTGCTTGGCGGCGACGTAGGGCGCCTTGAGCTTGGAGGCTTCCTTGGAATGCACGGAGCCCATGTAGATCACGCAGCCGCTCTTCTGCTTGTACATCTGGCGCAGCGACGCACGGGTGGTGAGGAAAGCCCCGTCGAGGTGGATGGCCATCAGCTTCTTCCACTTGGCGAACTCGAACTCGACGATGGGCGCGACGATCTGGATGCCCGCGTTGCTGATCAGCACGTCCAGCGCCCCGAAGGTCGAAACCACTTTCGCGATGCCGGCGTCCACCTGCGCTTCGTCGGCGACGTCCATCGCCACGCCGATCGCGCGCTTGCCGGAAGGGTCGAGTTCGCGCGCGGTGGCTTCGGCGGCCTGGAGGTTGAGGTCGGCGATGGCGACCTTCGCACCCTCTCTGGCGAAGAGGATGGCGATTTCCTTGCCGATGCCGCTGGCGGCGCCGGTGATGACGGCAACTTTGTCCTTGAGACGCATGAGTAATCCTTTCGGGGTCTACTTGAGATAGTCGTGCACGACCTTGCCCAGTCCCAGCGTGAGGTCGGCGACAAAATGGGTGGCGGAAACGATTTCCAGTACCGGGAGTTCGGCGATGGGGGCGAGCGCGTGCGGGTGCAGGTCGAGCGCGGCGGGGCCGGTCCAGGCGCCCTTGAGATCGACCTCCTCGAGGCGGTACTCGACGAGTTCGCAGATGCGCGCGGTCCCGTCGACGTGCGGGATGATCTTCAGCAGGAAGTTGGGCCCCAATAGCGACGCCTTGACCGCCGCGAGATCGGCAGGTTTGTGCTTGTAGCCCATGGTGCCGGTGGCGATGCGCACCGGGCCGTAGTCGAGGGTGCCGACCAGCGTGTCGATCTCGGCCTTGAGTGTCGGCTTCGCAAGTTTTTTCGGAAAGCCCCACAGCTCGCGCCCGCCGGCAATGGGCGGGTGGTCGTCGAGGAACATGCAGTGCGTGTAGCCGCCCTTGCGGCCCTCGAAAGTGACCGGGATCACCTGGCCGCTTTCGGTGTAGTCGCCGAAGCCGGTCGAATCCGGCATGCGGATGAACTCGAACTTCACCAGCGGCTCCTCGATCTGCAGCGGTTCCGGCACCAGCGCACGCAGTTTCTGCGGGTCGGTGCGGTAGGTGATGATCAGGAATTCGCGGTGGTAGAAGCGGTACGGGCCGACCGGATAGGCCGGGCTGGTGAGCGGCATGGCGTAAGCCTTGCCGCGAACATCGCTTTCCTTCATGCCGGGTTTCCTTGTGGTTTCAGTTGCGGCCGTCGCGCGCGAGGTCGAAGGTGCACACGCCTTCGGCATTGTCCGGGCGCTCCAGCACTTCCGGGTGGCGCAGCGTGCGGATCGCATCGTGATAACCCGCCTGCCAGTGTTCCTCCATCGTCCGCCGCGAGAACTCGTAGTCCTTCGACGTGCCTTCATAGCGCCGGGCGCGGTAGATCAGGTGCACGATGTTGAAGACTTTGTGGGCGGCCGCCTCGCTCAGCAGTTTGGCTTCCGGCGTCTGGCGCAGTTTGTCGGGCATCTGCTCGAGGAGCGTTGCCGCGGCCCGGCGCAGGCCCTGCGCGCGTTTGAAGTTGTCGGTCGCGGCCCGTGTGCGGCTGGAGAACTGGATGTCCTTCAGGCGCACGGCCGCTTCGTTCAGGTCCAGCGGCAGCTCGCCACGGGCGTTCCACAGGTCGATCTGGAAGGCCAGCGTATCGGCCTGCGGCAGGGTGTCGAGGACCCATTGCAGCGGCGTGTTGGAAACGATGCCGCCGTCCCAGTAGTGCTCGCCCTCGATCTCGGTCGCCGGAAAGCCGGGCGGCAGCGAGCCGCTCGCGATGACGTGACTGGCGGTGATGTGATGAGTGCTGTTGTCGAAATAGGCGAAGTTGCCGGTGCGCACGTTGACGGCACCGACGCTAAACCGCATCCCGCCGGCGTTGATGCGGTCGAAGTCCACCAGCTTTTCCAGTGACGCTTTCAGCGGCGCCACGTCGTAATAGCTGCAGGCCTCCGGGCTGCCGGGCGGGTGCAGGAAGGGCGGCGGCATGCGCGGCTGGAAAAATCCCGGCGCGCCGCCCAGCAGATTGCCGAACGAGCGCATCTGGTTGACGAAACGGTGCGCCATGTCGCCGCGCAGATCGAGGTCCATCAGGGTGGGCATGCCGAACGGCGCCGTGGTGATCGTTTCCCAGAATTCGCGCAGCCGCTCGATCCGCTGCTCCGGGGCATTGCCCGCGATCAGTGCGGCGTTGATCGCGCCGATCGAGATGCCGGCAACCCAGTCCGGATGCAGGTCGGCTTCCGCCAGCGCCTGGTACACCCCGGCCTGGTAGGAACCGAGCGCGCCGCCCCCCTGCAGCAGGAGCGCGATGCGGTCGAATGGGGGCCGCGCCTTGGGCTGGTGGGATTTGTTCAGGCGAGTCTTAGGGGCGGGCATGACGGGAAAATCCTGGTTGGCCGCCGCATAGTCAGGCGGCCCGCCCCGATGGGCGTCGTTTGCTGCTGTGCAGTATAACGCGGCCCCGTGACGGCTACGGGCGCTGCCGCGCGATCAGGGGTTCTGGGCGACCCGCGACCGGGCGAGGGGAGGATTGGCGGAAAAGTAGCGCCGGATGCCGCCGAGGATGGCGTCGGCCATCTTGTACTGGTACGCGTCGTCCTTCAGCCGCCGTTCCTCTTCCGGGTTGCTGATGAATGCGGTCTCGACCAGGATCGAGGGAATGTCGGGCGATTTCAGCACCGCGAAGCCCGCCTGCTCGACCTGCGCCTTGTGCAGCGTGTTGATCTCGCCCAGTTCGCCCAGCACGGCCTTGCCGAGCTTCAGGCTGTCGTTGATCGTGGCCGCCTGCGAGAGATCGAGCAGCGTCTGCTTGAGGTAGGGATCGGCCACGTCGAGGTTCACGCCGCCGATCAGGTCCGCATCGTTTTCCTTTTTCGCGAGCCAGCGCGCGGCGGCGGAAGAGGCGCCGGATTCCGACAGCGCGAACACCGACGAGCCGCGCGCGTGCGGCTGGATGAAGGCGTCGGCGTGGATGGAGACGAAGAGATCGGCGTTGACGGCGCGTGCCTTCTGCACGCGGCCATGCAGCGGGATGAAGTAATCGCCGTCGCGCGTCAGCACGGCTTTCATGTTGGGCTCGCGGTCGATGCGTTCCTTCAGCTTCTTCGCGATGGCCAGCGTGACGTTCTTTTCGTGCGTGCCGCTGCGCCCGCGGGCGCCGGGATCCTCGCCGCCGTGCCCGGCATCGATCGCCACGATGATCAGGCGCTTGTCGGTGGGCGCCGGGGGCTTCGCACGCGCCGCAGGTGGCGCCGCCGGCGCTTTGGCGACGTCGGCAGGGATTGCAGGCACGGGCACGGGACTGTCTGGCCTGGCAGCAGGGGCGGCGACTGGGGGGGTGTCGGCGGATGGTGTCTGCGCGCGCTCGACCAGCGCCATCAACGGGTCGAGCGGCACCAGCGGGTAGAGGTCGAGTACCAGCCGGTGTTTGTATTCGGCCACCGGCGGCAGCGCGAACACCTGTGGCTTTACCTTGCCCTTGAGGTCGAGGACGAGGCGCAGCACGCCCGGCTTGAAGCGGCCGATGCGGACTGACTTCACGTAGGGGTCGTTGCTGCCGATGCGTTCGATCAGGCTGGTCAACGCTGGCGTGAGTTCGATCTCCTCCAGGTCGAGCACCAGCCGGTCGGGGCTGTCCAGCATGAACAGGTTGTGCTGGACCGGTTGCGCGGATTCGAAGGTGATGCGGGTGTATTCCTGCGCGGGCCAGACGCGTGCGGCGATGATCGGTGTGGCGGCCGTGGCCGTCGGGAGGGCGGCAGGGGAGAGCAGGGCGCAGGCCGCGAGCACGAGCGCGGCGCCCTGGAGGCAAAGCTTTACGGTGGTAGGCGTTCCAGACACTCGCGTCCGGCCTCCGTCTGTGCAGCGATGGCGGCGCTGCGGCCCGTGCCCTGCAACGCCAGATGCAGCGTCAGATCCGGCGACGCCAGGCGGCTGCCGGCGCGCTCCGGCCACTCGATCAGGCAGACGCTGCGGCCGTCGAAACATTCGCGAAAGCCGGCATCGTCCAGTTCATGTGAGTCTGGTGCATGCGACTCTCCGAACCGATAAAAATCAAAGTGATACAAGTATAATCTAGAAAGATCATAAGGTTCAACCAGGGTGAAAGTCGGGCTTTTCACCTTGCCGGGGTGCCCCAGTCCGGCCAGCACCCCCCGGGCGAGGGTGGTTTTGCCCGCGCCGAGGTCGCCCACCAGATAAACGACCATCCCCGGCTGGAGGCTGACCGCCAGCGCCCGGCCGAGCGCGAGCGTGGCCGCTTCATCGGGCAGGAAGCGGGTGAGGGCGTCAGTCATCGGGGGCTAAGATGCGCGCCATGCCGACCGCTCCGTCCCCAACCGCTGCTCGCGACTTCACCGAACTGGCGCGAAACATCAAGGCGTGGGCGGTCGAGCTCGGCTTTCAACAGGCGGGGATCGCGGATGTGGCGTTGGGGGCGGCGGAGGCCAGGCTCACGGCCTGGCTGGAGAAGGGATACCACGGCGACATGGATTATATGGCCCGCCACGGCGTTGTCCGCGCGCAGCCGGGGACGCTGGTGCCCGGCACGTTGCGCGTGATTTCCGCGCGGATGAACTACTGGCCCGCTGCCGCCGACGCGGACGCCACCCTCGCCGACCCCGCCCGCGCCTACGTGTCCCGCTACGCCCTCGGGCGCGACTATCACAAGGTGCTGCGCAATCGCCTGCAGACGCTGGCGGATCGCATCACGGCGGCGGCGGGGCCGTTCGCGTACCGCGTGTTCACCGACAGCGCGCCGGTGATGGAAGTCGAACTGGCCGCCCGCGCGGGCCTCGGCTGGCGCGGCAAGCACACGCTGCTGCTCGACCGCGAGCAGGGTTCGTATTTTTTCCTCGGCGACATCTACACCGACCTGCCGTTGCCGGTCGATGCGCCCGAGACCGCGCATTGCGGCACCTGCACGCGCTGCATCGACGTCTGTCCGACGCAGGCGATCGTCGGACCCTACGAACTCGACGCACGGCGCTGCATCTCGTACCTCACCATCGAGCACAAGGGGGCCATCCCCGAAGCGCTGCGCCCGCAGCTCGGCAACCGCATCTACGGCTGCGACGACTGCCAACTCGTCTGCCCGTGGAACCGCTACGCGCAGGTGGCGGAGGCGCCGGACTTCCAGGTGCGCAACGGCCTCGACGCGGCGTCGCTCACGGAACTCTTTGCGTGGAGCGAGGCCGATTTCAACGAGCGGCTGGCCGGCAGCGCGATCCGCCGCATCGGGCACGAACGCTGGCTGCGCAACATCGCGGTGGCGATGGGCAACGCGCTGGCGGCGTTGAAAGGCGCGGCGCCCGCGGACGCGGTGGCCGCGGCGCTGCGCGCGCG
>JBOIEQ010000055.1:0-26192 GCA_050741255.1 Burkholderiales bacterium
GTCCACGACCACTTGCTGGCCGAGCGTCTCGCCGAGCTTGGGGCTCATCATGCGCGCGACGATGTCGATCGGGCCGCCGGCCGGGAAGCCGACGATCATGCGCACGGGCTTCGCGGGATAGGCCTGCGCGAACGCTGCAGGCGCGCCGACGGCGATCGCTACGCCGCACAGGGCGAGCCAGGTACGGGACATTATTTTCATGGGGGAACTCCTCCGGACGGGTTCACGACTGCACGAGGTGCAGGGTGAGGGCGCATTGTGCGGGGGCCCGCCCGCCAACTCAACATCGTCCGCACGGCGGCCGGGCCGCCTCCTGGCCAGACGCACCAAGACTGGGCGCGCGGCCTATAATCCGCGGTCCCTCCGCTACCGGCCCCGCTGGCATAGCGCTTGCGTTACGCAGACCAGGTCCGGCCATCCGCCGGAGCGCCCTTCCGAGGAGCCCGCCCATGATCCGCCCCGTCTTCACCTGCTTAGCCTGTCTCGCCTGCCTCGTCGCGGCCGCCGCGCACGCCCAGACGGCCTATCCGACAAAACCCGTGCGCGTCGTCGTGCCCTTCCCGCCGGTCGGCGCCGCCGATCTCGTCGCCCGCATTACCGGCGCCAAACTCGCCGACGCCTGGGGCCAGCAGATCCTCGTCGAAAACCGGCCCGGCGCCGGCGGCAACATCGGCGCGGAAGTGGTGGCCAAGGCGCCCGCCGACGGCTACATGCTGCTGATGGCGCCCATCACCACTTACGCGGTCGGCATGGCCGCCTATAGCAAGCTGAACTGGAATCTCGAGAAGGATCTGGTCCCGGTGGCGATGGGCGCGAACATTCCGCACATCCTCGTCGCGCATCCCGCGCTGCCGGTCAGGACCGTGCGCGACGTCATCGCGCTCGGCAAGGCGCGTCCCGGCGAGCTCAACTTCGCCTCGCAGGGCCAGGGCACGCTGTCGCATCTGGAGCAGGAAATGCTGATGCAGATGGGCGGCTTCAAGGCGAACCATATTCCGTACAAAGGCAGCGGACCGGGGCTGCTCGACCTCATCCCGGGCAACGTGCAGTTGTTTTTCGACAGCATTCCATCCTCCGCGCCGTACGTGAAGTCGGGAAAACTCAAGGGCATCGGCGTGGCCTCGTCCACGCGCTCGCCCGCACTGCCCGACATCCCCGCGCTCAACGAATCACTGAAGGGCTTTGAAGCCGACAGCTGGTTCGGCCTGATGGCGCCCGTCGGCACGCCGCGCGAGGTCGTCGTCAAGTTCAACGCCGAGATGCAGAAGGTGCTGGCCCAGCCCGACGTGAAGGAAAAGATGCTCGCGCAGGGCGCGATCGCGCAGAGCGGCACGCCCGACCAGATGGCGCAGCAGGTCAAATCCGACGTCGCGAAGTGGGGCAAGGTCGTGCGTACCGCGGGCATCAAGATCGAAAACTGAACACCCCGCACTGCCCTCCAATCCCCAATCCCCAATCCCTAATCACGAATCCCGAATATATGCGCGAGGATGCACGCAACGCCGCCGCCGCGGTGAATCAGGACCGCCTGTGGCAGCGCCACGCCGACATGGCGAAGATCGGCGCGATCCCCGGCAACGGCGTCAACCGCGCCGCGCTGTCGAAAGAGGACATCGTCGCGCGACAGTTGCTGCTGTCATGGGCGAAGCAGCGCGGCTACGCGATCGCCGCCGACGGCATCGGCAACCTGTTCATCCGCCGCGCGGGGATGGACGCCGACGCCGCGCCGGTAATGACCGGCAGCCACATGGATAGCCAGCCGCGCGGCGGGCGTTTTGACGGCATCTACGGCGTGCTCGCGGGCTTCGAGTCGCTCGAGGCGCTCGACGAGGCCGGCGTCAAGACACGCCGGCCGATCGAAGTCGTGGCGTGGACGAACGAGGAAGGCGGTCGCTTCCAGCCGTGCACCATGGGCTCGATGATTTACGCGGGCGTCACCAAACTCGATGACGTGCTGGCGGTCACCGACAACGACGGCATCCGGCTCGGCGATGCCTTGAACGAAACACTCGCCGCGACACCGGGCCTCGCGCATCGCGATTTCGGCACGCCGCCCGCGGCCTACGTGGAAGCCCACATCGAACAGGGCCCGCTGCTGGAAAACGCGGGCAAGCAGGTCGGTGTCGTTACCGGCATCCAGGGGCTGCGCTGGTTCAACATCGAGATCTTCGGTCGCACGGACCATGCCGGCACCACGCCGGTGTCGCTGCGGCAGGATGCGGTGAAGGAAGCCATCGCCTGCATCAACGCCCTCACTCAGCTGGCGCACGACCCCGCCGACGTCACTCGCTTCACCGTCGGCCGGATGCAGGTCACGCCGAACTCACCCAATTCGGTCGCGAGCCACGTGCTGTTCTCCGTCGACCTCCGTCACCCCGACCCCGCGCGCGTGGAAGCGCTCGGCAACGCCGTGGCGCCATTGATCAAACAAGCGGTGAAAACCTGCACTTACCGGATCACGCCGACGCTGCGCTCCGACCCGCGCGTGTTCGACACGGACATCGTGAACGCGGTGGAGCAATCCGCCAAGGCCCTCGGTCTCGCGAACCTGCGCCTGCCGTCGGGCGCAAGCCACGACGCGAACTACGCCGCCGAACTCGGGCCGGCCGGCATGATCTTCGTGCCCTGTGAAAAAGGCGTCTCGCACAACGAGGCGGAAAACGCGAAGCCCGAAGACCTCGCGGCGGGCGCCCGGGTGCTGGCGGCGACGCTGGTCGAGCTGGCGAACCGTTAAGGCGCTCAACCAGAATTAGCCGCAGAGACGCAGAGAGCGCAGAGAAATCGCACTCCAAACGCCATGCCTCGTCCGGCCTCTCCAGAAGAACTACGGGATTGTATGTTCGGAATCTTTCCGGATTTTCAGCCGTACTGGGAAGACGAAGACAATCCCCATATAGAAGAAGATGGCAAATTCGCATTCCATGCGGTGATGCTGGAGATTCGCGATTATTTTGGGCAACAATTCAAAACGTTCTCGGAAAAACAAATTCTTGCGTTCTCAAGTTTCCTGAACGATGCCGTATTACAGGACGACAAGCTGGAAAACGCCGTGTCCACGTGTTTTCTTGAAAGCTCAGGCAAAGGCAAGCGGAACAAGCTCTGGCCCTACCTCAACGCAACGGCAAAACGAAGATGCTAGGGACTGATCTTTTTTATTTTCCTCTGCGCTCTCTGCGTCTCTGCGGCTAATTCCGTTTTTGCGGCTCATTTCGCTTGAAGACTGAAACCCTTTCCATCGGCATCGACATCGGCGGCACCTTCACCGACGTCGTCTGCCGCCTGCCCGACGGGTCGCTCAAGCAGTTCAAGCTGCCCTCCACCCGTGCCAACCCGGCGCAGGCCGTGCGCGACGCCGTCGCCTTCATGGTCCGCGAGTGGAAGATCGCCCCCGCCGACATCGGCCGCTTCGTCCACGGCACCACGGTCGCGACGAATGCCGTGCTCGAGCGCAAGGGTGCGAAGGTGGGCCTCCTCACCACCGAGGGCTTCCGCGACGTGCTGGAGATCGGCCGCGGCAACCGGCAGGAGATCTACGCCACGGTCGTGCCCCCGCAGACGCCGGTGTTTCTCGCGCCGCGCGAATTTCGCCGCGGTGTGCCCGAGCGGCTGACCGTGGACGGCGCGGTGCTGACGCCGCTGGATGAAGCCGCGCTCGCGAAGGCCGTCGAAGCACTGGTCGCGGAAGGCGCGGAGGCGCTGGCAGTCTGTTTCCTGTTCTCCTATCTCAATCCGGCGCACGAACAGCGCGCCAGGGCGATCATCAGGAAGATCGCGCCCGGGCTGCTGGTGTCGCTGTCCTCGGACGTGGATCCGGCCTTCCGCGAATACGAGCGCACCACCGTGACCGCCTTCGACGCCTACGTGAAGCCGGTGCTGGACCGCTACCTGACCGGCATGGAGCAGAACCTCGCGGCCGACGGCGTGGCAGCACCCTTGCAGATCATGCAGTCGCGCGGCGGCGTGTGCTCAGCGGCGGTCGCCCGCGAACGGCCGGTGCGTCTGTTCCTGTCCGGGCCCGCCGCCGGCGCCATCGGCGGCGCGCTGATCGGCGCGCGCACGAACGAGCCCAACCTCATCACGGTGGACATCGGCGGCACCAGCTGCGACATCGCGCTCATTACCGGCGGCACGCCGCTGATCCGCACCGACGGCATCATCGACCGTTACCCGGTGCGCGTGCCGATGGTGGACGTCAACGCCATCGGCGCGGGCGGTGGCTCCATCGCCTGGCTGGACGGCTCCGGCCTGCTGCGCGTCGGCCCGCATTCGGCGGGTTCCGAGCCCGGCCCCGCCTGCTACGGCCGCGGCGCCACCGATCCGACCGTCACCGACGCCTCCGTGGTGCTGGGTTATCTCAATCCGGCCTTCTTCGCGGGCGGCGCGCTGAAGCTCGATCCGCGGAAAGCCTTCGACGCCATCCGCACGAAAATCGCGGAACCGATGAAGATGAGCGTGGAGGAAGCCGCGCTGGGCATCCACCGTGTCATCAATGCACAGATGGCCGAGGGCATCCGCCTCACGTCGATCAACCGCGGCGTGGACCCGCGCGAGTACGCGCTGGTGGGACTCGGCGGCGCAGGGCCGCTGCACGCGGCGGCGCTGGCGCAGGACCTCTATATCTCGCGGGTGCTGATTCCCAGCCGGCCGGGCGTGCTGTCCGCCATCGGTCTGCTCGCCGCGCCCATCGAGCACGAGGCCTTCCTTGCCTATCCGCAGCGCTTCGAGGAAGTGAAGCCCGCCGCCATCCTCGCGCAACTCAAGGCGCTGGACACGCGGTGCGCCGAATTGATGACGCTCGACCGGGTCACGCCGGACGCCGTGAGGATCGCCTACTCCGCCGACGTGTGCTTTGTCGGCCAGTCGTACTACCTCGAAGTGCCGGTGGACCCGGCGGCCCCGGACACGATGCTCGCCACCCTTTACGACGGCTTCCTGGCGGCGCACGAACGCATCTACGGCCACGCGACGCGCGCGCCGGCGCGCATCGTCAACCTGCGGTCAGTGCACCGCGCCGGCGGCGGCCTGACGATCAACGAACCGGCCCCGCCCGCGGGCAGCACCGCCAAACCCAAGGCCACGCGCGAGGTCCTGCTCGCGGAGGAGCGCACGCCGGTCGCCGCAGCCGTCTACGACCGCGACGCCCTGCCCGTCGGTGTCGCGATTCCCGGCCCGGCCATCGTCGAGCAGACCGACACGACGACGCTCGTGCCCGCGGGCTGGACGGCGAAGCGGCTGGCGAGCGGTGATATGCTGATGACGTTCGATGTTTAGAATCTCGTCATTCCCGCGCAGGCGGGAATCCAAAGAAGATTGGGCGCGCAATGATCGTCGAAATAATCATCGCGATGCTGATCGGCATTGGCCTGCTGAATCTCTGGGTGACATGGCGAATCGCGAAGGATCATCTAAGCACGCCGGGGCAGAGACTAGCTCACGGCCTCGCAGTCTGGTTTGTGCCGATAGTCGGCGCATTGCTCGTCTTGCATTTGCAGCGCATGAATCTCGAAGAATCTGATGGCACGTATACTAAGTCGCGAGAGCTAGGCGATGATCATGGCTACTCCCAGCGACTGTTTGGCAGGCCCGCACGCGGCAGAGATAATGATGATCAACATCCGGACGACTGATGGGTTTCAATGGATTCCCGTCTGCGCGGGAATGACGGCCAAGGCATGAACCACCCCGCCGAATCCCTCGCCCTCGACCCCGTCCTCATCGAGGTGATGCGCTACAAGCTCGAAAGCATCACCGAGGAGATGCAGTCGAGCCTGATCCGCGGCTCCTTCTCCCCCATCGTCAAGGAAGCGAATGACGCCTCGTGCTGCCTGTTCACGCCGGACGGCACCACCATCGCGCAGGCGCGCGCGAACCCGAGCCACCTGGGTTCGCTGATCTACTCCGTGGCGGCGATCCTCAAGCATTACCCGGTCACGGACATGCGGGACGGGGACATCTATCTCTTCAACGATCCCTACCTCGGCGGCACGCACATCCCCGACATCGCCGTCGTGATTCCGGTCATCGGTGACGGGAAAGTCGTGGCGCTCACCGCCAGCATCGCACACCACATCGACCTCGGCGGCACGATTCCCGGCTCGTCCGCCGCCAATGCCACCGATATCTTCCACGAAGGTCTGCGCATCCCGCCGATCCGGCTCGCGCGCGAAGGCGTGCTCGACGACGGCCTGCTGCGCCTGATCCGCCAGAACACGCGCATGGCTGACAGCGTCACCGGTGATCTCAACGCCCAGATCGCCGCCGGCAAGATCGCCGCGCGCCGCATCGGGGAACTCGGCGCGCGTTACGGCCACGCGCTGGTGAGCCGTCTGTGCAACGAGCTGATCGACCGTTCCGAGCGCATGACGCGCGACGCGCTGCGCAAGCTGCCGCAGGGCACCTTCACCTACACGGACATGCTCGACAACGATGGCGTGGACCTCGACCAGCGCGTCATCATCAAGGTTGCCGTGACGATCAAGGACGGCGAGGTCGAGTTCGATTTCACGGGCACCAGCGCGCAGGTAAAGGGCCCGATCAACATCGTGCCCTCGGGTGTCTATTCGTCGGCCTGCTACGGCGTGCGCGCGATCACCGATCCGAGCATCCCCACCAACGGCGGCTGCTTCCGCCCGGTGAAGATCAGGCTGCCGGAAGGCTCGCTGGTCAATCCGCGCAACGGCGCGCCGGTCAACGGCCGCACGCATCCCATGAAGCGCATCGCCTCCTGCATCGTCGGTGCGCTGGCGCAGGCCCTGCCGGAGCGCTTCTCGGCCCCCGCCGCCGCCTCGCTGCTGGTGCTGACCTTCGGCGGGCACTGGCCGAACGGCCGCGCCTTCGTCGTCACCGACCTCATCAACGGCGCGAGCGGCGCCGCGGCCGGACACGACGGCGTGGACTGCATCGCTACCGACATGACCAACGGCATGGCGATGACCGAGGAGGCGCTGGAACTGGAAGCGCCCATCCGGCTGCTGCGCAGCGAGCTGCGCGCGGACAACGGTGGCGCGGGCGAATTCCGCGGCGGCGTCGGCATCCTCCGCGAGTATGAAGTCCTGCACGGACCGGTGAAGTTCTCCCACCGCGGCGAGCGGCACTACTCGCAGGCGCAGGGCCTGCTGGGCGGCGGGCCCGGCGGCAAGGCGTACTCGGAGATCCGCCGCGTGGATGGCACGGTCGAGGAGATTTGTTCCAAGATCGTCACCACGCTCAACCAGGGCGACCGCGTGCTGATCCAGACGCCGGGCGGCGGCGGTTACGGCGCGCCCGCGCGGCGCGAGCCCGCGCGCGTCACTGCCGACATCGCCAGCGGCAAGCTGTCCTCCGCATCCGCGCACGCGAGCTACGGCCGCTCCGCATAGCGCACGGCCGTCCGGCGGCGGGAACAGCGCCGCGTGTTAAAATGCGTTCCTTTACACGGTCGTCCTCATGGCGCTCTCCGCCCTCACCGCGCTCTCCCCCCTCGACGGCCGCTACGCATCCAAGGTCGATGCGCTGCGCCTCCACTTCAGCGAACTCGGGCTGATCCGCAACCGGGTCCTGGTCGAGATCGAATGGCTAAAGGCGCTCGCCGCGGAACCCGCCATCAAGGAAGTGCCGGCCTTCTCCGCGGCGACGGTGAAGGCGCTGGACGCGGTGGCCAGCGGTTTTTCCGAAGCCGACGGCGCCGCCGTGAAAGCCATCGAGGCGCGCACCAACCACGACGTCAAGGCGATCGAGTATTTCCTCAAGGACAAGCTCGGGGCCAACGCCGAAGTCGCGAAGGTGGCCGAGTTCATCCACTTCGCCTGCACCTCGGAAGACATCAACAACCTGTGCCACGCGCTGATGCTGAAGGCCGCGCGCGACACCGTCATGCTGCCCGCGCTCGACGGCATCATCGCCACCCTCACCGACCTCGCGCACGCGCATGCCGACAAATCCATGCTGTCGCACACGCATGGACAACCGGCCAGCCCGACCACGCTCGGCAAGGAAATCGCGAACGTCGTGCATCGCCTGCGCCGCGCCCGCGCGCGCATCGCCGCCGTCGCGCTGTCCGGCAAGGCCAACGGCGCGGTGGGCAACTACAACGCCCACCTGGCCGCCTATCCGGACGTGGACTGGGAAGGCTTTGCCCGCCGCTTCGTGGAAAGCCTGGGCCTCGAGTTCAATCCGTACACCATCCAGATCGAGCCGCACGACGCCATGGCGGAGCTGTTCGACGCCTACGCGCGCGCCAACACCATCCTGCTCGACCTCGACCGCGACGTCTGGGGCTATATCTCGCTCGGTTATTTCACGCAGAAGACCAAGGCGGGCGAAATCGGCTCCTCGACCATGCCGCACAAGGTCAACCCGATCGACTTCGAGAATTCCGAAGGCAATCTCGGCATCGCCAACGCACTGCTGCGGCACCTGTCGGAGAAACTGCCGGTCTCGCGCTGGCAGCGCGATCTCACCGATTCCACCGTCCTGCGCAATATGGGCGTGGCGCTGGGCCACACGCTGCTCGCCTACGACTCGCTCGCCAAGGGGCTGGGCAAACTGGAAGCCAACCCGGCGCGGCTGGCCGCCGACCTGGAAGCCAACTGGGACGTGCTGGCCGAGCCGATCCAGACCGTCATGCGCCGCTACGGCGTGGCGGGCGCCTACGAGCAGTTGAAGGAACTCACCCGCGGCAAGGGCGGCATCACGCAGGAAGCGCTCGCGGCCTTCATCAAGGGTCTGGCGCTGCCGGAAGCGGAGAAAAAGCGCCTGCTGGCGCTGACACCCGCCACCTACACCGGCAAGGCCGTGGCGCTGGCGAAAAGAATCTAGCGCCTCTCCCGCGGTTTCCGCCCACCCGCCGTCGCATCAGCCGCCGTGTTTCACGGTCCATGACGACTTCGCCTGACGATCGATTCGGGATCGGCCCGAAACTGTATTGCTTGTGGGCCGCGATCGCCATCGGGGCGTCGTTCGCGCTGGCCGGACTGTCCGCCGCAACCATCACGCGGCTGCTCGTGCTCGCGTTCATCGGCGGCCAGTTCGTGTTTCGCGCCCGTCTCGTGAAGGCACTGCCGGGGCTCGCGCCGAAGGCGCGATTCATCACCTTGGGCACCCTGTTCGCCGCGGTCGTCGAGGGATTCCACATGACCTCGAAGCCGGCCTACACCGCTCTCCTGGTCGGGCCGGACACCCCGGCGGCCGAGGCGCTGCGCTACTACGCTATCGACCTGCTCGTAACCGTGCCGGCGTATGTCGTGATCTTCGCCGTCATCTGGTTCTTCATCAACCGGTATCGCTACGGCCTCTGGCCCTACATCGTGCTGATGGGCCTGGGACAGGCGCTCGGTGACGGCGGGTTTTTCTTCTTTCTGGAGGCGCCGCAAATGCTGGTCTTCCTGCCCTATCCGATGACGAACTATCACGCCATCAATGTGATCCCGTTTCTGGCGGTGCGCGGCGCGCTGCCGGCGGCGCGTGTGGCGGGTGGACATTCGTGGCTGGCGGTTCCCGCCTTGATCGGCACCTATCTGGTCTGCGGAGCCATCATCAAGCTGGCCGGCCGGGCTGCTGGCCTCGAAGCCGGTTAAGGGCGGTAACCAGGCATGAAGGATCCGGATCGCGGCTTCCAGCGCTGCCGCCGCACGGGGTTAACCATGGCCTGGATTGAATGCACCGGGAAGGCCGCCGCGCCCGCGAAAAAGAGATAAGCTGCCATGATGAGGGCGCAACGACGCCCGGCCGATTTTCATCGAGGAGGGGGCCATGCGGAAAACCACGACTGCAGTTCTGGTTCTATTGATCGGGAGCGCAGGTACGCTTCCAGGCGTGTTCGCGGCGGACGCGGGCAAGCTCCGGGTGATCGGGGAACAAACGGTTACGGGAATGGCGTTCCCCGAATCGATTGGTTGCGACGCGGGCGGCAAGGCCCTTTACGCCAGCCAGTTCGGCGGCGCCACTCTCAAGCCCGCGGAGAAGGAAGGCGTCGGCCGGATCAGCAAGCTCTCGCTGGACGGCAAGCTGCAGGAGTCCCGCTTTCTGCCGGACTCCGGCGACACCCTCAACAAACCCAAGGGCAACTGGATCAAGGGCAACCGCCTGTGGGTCGCCGACATCGATACGGTCTGGGTCTTCGACCTCAAGACCCGCAAGGGCCGGAAGGTTCCGATCCCCGGCGCGCAGTTCGCCAACGACGTGGCGCTCATGGGCAACGCCCTGTATGTCAGCGACAACCGGTCGGACCAGGTGTTCAGGATCGAACCTGCGGACTTCCTCAATGCCAAGCAGGCGCCGAAGGTCACCGTCGTGCTGGCCGGCAAAGGCGTTTTCCCGAACGGACTTTATCCCGCGAAGGACGGTTCGCTCCTGATGGTCGGCTTCAAATCCGCGAAGGAGCCCAAGGGCATCTATGCGTTGAGCCCCAAGGGTGAACTCACGGAACTGGCCAGGGACCTCGGCCAGCTGGATGGCGTTTATCAGGCGAAAGACGGCACCATCCTCGCCACCGACTGGATTACGGGATCGCTTTTCGCCTGGACGGCGAAGGACGGCATGCAGACGCTGGCGTCGAATTTCAAGGGTCCGGCGGACTTCTGCGTCATTCCGCAGGCCAACGGCTACACGGTGTACGTGCCGGATCTCGTGAAGAGCGAGCTGCGGATCATCAAGCTCGGCAAGTAACTTTCCGGCGGCTGGCGACGGAACTCGCGCGGAAGTTATAAGGACACTCCGTCCGGCGCAGACGGGTTACCGGTATACGTCCTTGCGGTGCCCGACCTTGAAGATCGTCACCTCATGCAGCCGGTCATCGATCAGGTAGATGACGCGGTTTTGCCCCTGTCGGACGCGATATCGGTCCGCGTAACCCGCCAGTTTCTCCGCACCGGTTGCCCGGGGATCCACTGCCAGCGCCTGGATGCGCTGCACGACGCGCTGGCGGTCGGCTTTGGTGCCCAGCGCCTCGATTTCCTTGATGGCCGAGGCTTTGATCGAAAGCTTATAGCCGGCCACGCCGCTTCAGGCCCTGGACGAACGTATCGAAAGACACGCTCTTCTCGTTCTTTCTTTCGGTGAAGGACACAAGATCTTCCGCATCCTCGGCGAGGATGGCCTTGACCGCATCATTGACCATGTCGGAAATCGAGCGATCCGAGGCCGCGGCCCTGAGGCGCAGCGCACGATGGACGTCAGCCTCGAAATAGACGGTGGCGCGTTTCTGGGTATCCATGCACCAGAGTCTGACGCTATAACGTCATAACGTCAAGACGTCTCTTTCCATCATGGTCAGGGCAGCCCCACGACGATGATCAGCGCACCAAAGCCCGCAAAGCCGGCGCAGGGCAACAACCACAGCAAGCCCGAGAAGGACGAATCCGGATCGACCCGGTGATTCGCCGGCGCGCCGGGCTCCACCTGGATGGTGCGCGTCTCGCCCGGCGCATGGGCGGCGGCCAGCTGCGCCGCACGTTCGACCGTGCCGTCCCCCTCCCCGTGCTGCGCCGGGTACGTCCGCCCCTCCACCGTGTACTCGTAGTGGAGCACGCATGCGTAGCTGACCGTGAGCCCGGGGTGCTCCTCCCTCGGCCGCTCGCGCACATGCTTGACCACCTCGGCGCTCCGCAGCACGGCTTCCACCGCGGGCCAGCGCCGCGCCGCGACATCCGCGCGGATCTTGCGGATGGCGACCGGAATGAAGATCAGGCCGATCATGATGAAAACCCCGCCGACGAGGAGCATCATTCGGCGCCTCCCCCCAGGAACACGGTCAGGCTGTGCGCCAGGCCGATCAGCATGCTGTTGGCGATCAACAAGCCCAGCAGCGTGACCACCACCGGTACTGCGCCCGGAATCTGCTCCAGCGTTTCTTCCGGCTTCTCCGGGTTATAAATGAAGGAAAGGCTGGCCCGCCCCTTCAGGGCCTCGGCTTCTTCCGCGCTGCCGACCTCGCGGATGGACTGTTTGGCGTATTCGCGCCCGTTCACCACGTAGCGGAAGGACAGCACGGCCTGGTGGTACTGCCGTTGCGGCAACTGGTTCACGTACGTATGCACGACCCGCATCAGGTTCACGCTGTCGGCGCGCACCGTGAGCCGCGGCCAGTGGCGGGCCTCGCGGTAATGCGTCCACCGCCGTACCAGGTGAACCACCAGCACCGCGTTGACGAACAGGGTCGCCGCCATGACCGCCAGCAGGGCCGGATGCAGGGACGTCAGACCGTCGAACGACATCAGCGCCCCGCCGGCTGGGTCGCGGCGGCGCGCAGGCGCTGCACTTCGCTTTTCAGCCGTTCGACCTCGTCCGCGGGCGGCGGACCATCCCCGCGGCAGTGCGCGGGCAGGGCCGCGGAAAACGCGTGCCACGTGCGGCTGTTGGGCGGCGAACTGCTCACATAGTCGGCGAGGCTGCCGTCTTCCAGCCAGCGCGCCTCGACCGTCTGGCTGACCGGATCGCCGCCGGGGCTGCAGTCGCTCTCCAGCACGGTCCGCGCGAGGGCAACCACCTGCCCGCCCGCGAAGAGCGCGCCATACGCACGACTCCTGCGGCACGCGCCGGGCCCCTTCTGCTCCGCATCGACCGACAGCCGCTCGACCACCTGGCCCGCCACCGTTGTCCTCACGAGATGGTTGCTGGTGAGCTGCCAGCCCGTCAGCGGCTCGGGATAGGGCTCGCCGAGTTTCCAGTGGGAGTGCCCGGCCACCGGCCGCGACGGCGGGTATGTCGGCAGCGCCTGGAACAGGCCGGCCAGGCGGTGGCTGGCGCGGAAGCGGTACTGGCCGTTGCCGAGCGCCTCGACGGTGTCGCTGCAGAACACCGTCTCCTGCTTGTAGGCGTCCCTGGCATCGCTCCATCGGAGGCGCACGCGCACGCCGAGTTCGAAGGTGCCGTAGCGGCCCAGGAACGCCCGCTCCGTCGCGCCGGACGAAGGCACTTCGTCGCTGAGCACCACTTCCAGATCGGGCTGGGGCCGCCCGAAACCCGCCGCGATCGGCACGCGCAGGGTCAGGCCCTGCAGGCGGTACGAAGCATGCGCGGCATGCCCCTCCCCCACGCGGAAGCTCAGACTCCGTCCCTTGCGCTCCAGTTCGGCGCCGCTGAGGGTCTGGACCTGCGAAATGGCAAACAACCGGCTGCCGAGCGGCATCGTGCGTTCGCGGCGCGCGGTGACGCCGTCGATCAGGCGGGTCGGCTGGTAGCTCGCTTCGATCTTCAGTTGCGGACTGGCCAGCAGCGCCGCCAGTTCCTCCGGCGCGAGCAGTCCGCCGACATGCAGCACTTCGACGTCCACCTGCAGGTCGCGCGCAGTGGCTACGCCGGCAAAGCCCATGAAGACCAGGACTGACGTCAGGAAACGCTGGGGCATGCCGGACTCCCGGTCAGTCCGGCTCGAAGCGCTGCGCCCCGACGCCGGAATCCGGATGATGCCCCATGATGCCGTCGTGATGCACGGCGCAGTAGAAGCCGCTTTCCTGACCGTCGTGGGTGCCGCGATGCGTGTGATCCTCCACGCAGGCATCAAGCGCGAACTTCTGCCGGATCAGATCCAGCGGCAGAAAGCAGTCGAAATACACCCACTCCCGGCAGTTCAGCGACCAGGCCTGGCCGCGGGAGTTCTCTTTTACCCCCGCAGCGATGAGCGCGCGCTCAAGCGCGATGAGGTGTTCGCAGGTCAAAGTCAGCCCGGGATCTCGGCTTCCACCAGTTGCGCCAGTAGCGTCAGCGACTCCTGCCACCCGAGGGTGCAAGCCTCGGTCGGAATGACTTCCGGTATGCCCTCCTGCACCACGTTCAGTTCGGTCCCGACCAGCACCTTCTTCAGCACGATGGTGGTCCGCATTTCGCCGGGCAGGTTCGGATCGTCGAAGCGGTCGGTATGCACGATGCGTTCGTTCGGCACCAGTTCGACATACTTGCCGCCGAACGAATGGCTGTGGCCCGACGAAAAATTCGTGAACGACATCTTGTAGGTCCCGCCGACCTTCGCGTCGAGGTGGTGAACTTTCCCCGTGAAACCGTGCGGCGGCAGCCATTTGCTCATCGCATCGGCATCGAGGAAGGCGCGGTAGATCCGTTCGGGCGGCGCGCGGAGCACGCGGTGGAATTTGACGGTGCCTGTAGCCATAAAGAGTGTCGCTTTCGATACAAAAGATGGTTCAGATGTCGCCGGTTGATCCCTTCACCGCTCGCCCATATGAATCACGAGAATCACGATTCGGGCTTGCGGTGCCGCAGCCACTCCACCACGAGCGGCAGGCAGGACAGCACGATGATGCCGATGATCACCAGCGTCAGGTTCTGCTTGACCCACGGGATGTTGCCGAACCAATAGCCCGCCACGGTCAGCGACACGACCCACAGTACGGCGCCGCCGACGTTGTAGGCGAGGAAGCGCGGATAGTGCATGGCGCCGATGCCCGCCACGAAAGGCGCGTAGGTGCGGATGATGGGCACGAAGCGCGCGATGACGATGGCCTTGCCGCCGTGCTTCACATAGAAGGCGTGCGCGCGGTCGAGGTGCTGGCGGTTGAGCCAGCGCGATTCCGTGGAACGAAAGATCTTCGGCCCGACGTAGCGGCCGAACGCGTAATTGACCGAATCGCCGAGAACGGCGGCGCTGATCAGCACCGCCGACAGCACGCCGATGTCCATGCCGCCCACCGCGGCAATGGCGCCGCAGACGAACAGCAGGGAGTCGCCGGGCAGGAAGGGCAGGAAGACGAGCCCGGTCTCGCAGAAGATGATCGCGAACAGGATCGCGTAGACCCACACGCCGTAGTGTTCGACCAGCCACGCGAGGTGGCGGTCGAGGTGCAGCGCGATGTCGAAGCCCTGCTGCAGCAGTTCCAAGCCGCCGCTCCCGCGCGGTTAAACGACCGCTTCTTCGCGGCGCTTTTCGGCCTGCGCGAGGTCGTCGCGGGTGACGCCCAGCCACATGACGATGGGGCTCGCCACCAGCACCGAGGAGTAGATGCCGAAGCAGATGCCGATGGTCAGGGCGAGCGCGAAGTAGTGCAGCGTCTCGCCGCCGAAGATGAGCATCGAGGTCACCATGATCTGGGTGCAGCCGTGCGTGATGATGGTGCGCGACATGGTCGCGGTGATCGCGTTGTCGATCACCTGCGGCACCGGTGCGTGCCGGTACTTGCGGCTGCGGAAATTCTCGCGGATCCGGTCGAACACCACCACCGACTCGTTCACCGAATAGCCGAGGATGGCGAGGATCGCGGCCAGCACCGGCAGCGAGAACTCCCAGCCGAACAGCGAGAAGCAGCCGAGGATGATCACCACGTCGTGCAGGTTGGCGACGATCGCGGCCACCCCGAACTTCCACTCGAAGCGGAACCACAGGTAGATCACGATCCCCAGCGACACGAACAGCAATGCGAGCGCGCCGCTCTCGAACAGTTCCTTGCCGACCTGCGGGCCGACGAACTCGGTGCGACGCCGCTCGACCTTGGGTTCCGTCTTGCGCAACTCCTGCAACACCTGCTCGGAGAGCTGGGCGCTGGTGACGCCCGCCTTCACCGGCAGACGGATCAGCACGTCCCGCGAGGAGCCGAAATTCTGCACCGAGGCTTCGGTAAAACCCAACTGCGCCATGTTCGCGCGGATCTTGTCCAGGTCGGGCGCTTCCGGATAGGACACCTCCATCACCGTGCCGCCGGTGAAATCGACGCCGAAGTTCAGGCCCTTCACCGCGAGCGAGCCCACCGCGATCACGAACGTGACCACCGAGATCACGTTGAAGATCAGCGCGTACTTCATGAACGGGAGGTCGCGCTTGATGCGGAAGAATTCCATTACGTTTTCTCCGAAAACGGTGAGGCGTGAGGGGTGAGGCGTGAGGAGTAAGCCAAGGCGTCTCTGTCGGTACTCCTCACCCCTTTCCCCTCACGCCTCACCGGGCAGCGCCCGTGGGCCGCCAGATCTGTCCGATCGAAATCGAGGTCAGTTTGCGGCGGCTGCCGTACCAGAGGTTGGCCTGCGCGCGCGCGACCGTCACTGCGCTGAACATCGAGGTCAGGATGCCCAGACACAGCACCACGGCGAAGCCCTTGACCGGTCCCGAGCCGAACGCGAACAGCGCGAGCCCCGCGATCAGGGTGGTGGCATTGGAGTCGAGGATCGTGCCCCATGCGCGGTCAAAGCCGGCGGTGATGGCCGCCTGCGGCGTGACGCCGTTTCGCAGCTCCTCGCGGATGCGTTCGTTGATCAGCACGTTGGCGTCGATCGCCATGCCGATGGTGAGCGCGATGCCGGCCATGCCAGGCAGCGTGAGCGTTGCCTGCAGCAGGGACAGCAGCGCGATCAGGAACAGCAGGTTGGCGGCGAGCGCCACGACCGAGAACACGCCGAACAGCGCGTAATACGCAATCATGAACAGCGAAATGGCGGCGAAACCGATCCACGTCGAATGGAAGCCGACGGCGATGTTTTCCTTGCCGAGACTGGGCCCGACGGTGCGCTCCTCGACGATCTCCATGGGTGCGGCGAGCGAACCGGCGCGCAGCAGCAGCGCCAGGTCGTTGGCTTCCTTGGTCGTGAAGCGCCCGCTGATCTGGAAACGTCCGCCCAGTTCGGCCTGAAAAACCGGCGCGGTGATGACCTCGGGCTTGCCCTTTTCGATCAGCAGCACCGCCATGCGCCGGCCGACGGAGCCCGTCGAGGCCTCCTTCATCTGGCGTGCGCCCTGTCCGTCGAGTTCGATGTTGACGATAGGCTTGTGGTCCTGCTGGTCGAAGGACGGCGAGGCATTGGTTAGCCGCTCGCCGGTGATGATCGGCTGGCGCGCGAGCAGCAGCGCTTCCTTGACCCGTCCGTCGGTGCTGAAGTGCAGTTCGGTGCCGAAGGGCGGCGTGCCGTTGCGCGCCTGTTCGATCTTGCCCGGATCGTAGTCGCGGCCGTTGGGGTCGCTTGCCTGCGCTTCGACCATGCGGAATTCGAGGGTCGCGGTGCGTCCCAGGATGTCTTTCGCACGGGCCGTGTCCTGCACGCCCGGGAGCTGCACGACGATGCGGTCGGCGCCCTGCTGCTGGATGATCGGCTCGGCCACGCCCAGTTCGTTCACGCGATTGCGCAGCGTGGTGATGTTCTGCTCGACCGCCGCCTTCTGGGTGGTGATAACCGCCCCCGGCGTCAGCGTGGCGGTGATGCGGAACTCGCCGCCCTGCTCGCTGGCGCGCACGGCGAGCTCGGGTGACACCTTGCGGATTTCCGCCTCAGCCTTCTCGCTCGCCGCCGCATCGCGCAGCCGGACGATGATCGCGTCGCCGTCGCGCGCGATCGCGGCGCCGGAGATCTTGGCGTCGCGCAGCGCCGTGCGGATGTAGCCCAGCTGGCCGTCGAGCTTCTTGGCAATCGCGCTCTTCATGTCGACCTGCAGCAGGAAGTGGATGCCCCCTCGCAGGTCGAGCCCCAGGTACATGGGCAGCGCGCCGATGCGCGTAAGCCAGCGCGGGGAGTTTGAGACGAGATTCAGCGCGACGATGTAGGACGGATTGGCCGCATCGGGGTTGAACGCCGCGTTCAGGAGGTCCTTCGCCTTCAGTTGCGCGTCCGTGTCGCGCAGGCGCACGCGGATCGACTGCGGATCGGAGGTCATGCCGTCGGCCTCGATACCCGCGCTCTTAAGCACCTGTTCGACCGTCTGCATCTGGCTCGTGCCGAGCTGGATCGTCGAGCGCAGCGGCGAGAGCTGCACCGCGGGCGCTTCGCCGAAGAAGTTCGGCGCGGTGTAGAGGAAGCCGGCGACCAGCGTGCCGAGGACCAGCAGGTACTTCCAGAGAGCGTATCGGTTCATGTGCTTCGCGGTGAGGGGTGAGGGGAAGGAGCGAGGAGTCGTTACCCCTCACGCCTCACTCCTCTCCCCTCACGTGTTCTTGAAGGTTCCCTTGGGCAGCACCACCTGCACCGCCGGGCGCTGGACCTGGATTTCGACGTTGGGCGCGATCTGCAGGGTCACGGCGGCCTCGTCGAGCTTCGTGATGCGGCCCATGAGGCCGCCGGCGGCAACGACTTCGTCGCCCTTCTGGAGTTGTTCGAGCAGCAACTTGTGTTCCTTGGCGCGCTTCATCTGCGGCCGGATCATGATGAACCACAGCACCACGAACATCAGGATGATCGGCACCATGCTGAGCAATCCGCCGTCCGCACCACCGGCGCCGCCGGTCTGGGCCCAAGCTTGAGAAATCATGGTCTACGCTCCTCGTCTGGCGGACCGGCCTGGCCGGTCCCGCAAAAGGGCGCGATTCTAGCATGCGTCCGGAGGGTTGTCCTTCCGCATGTCCCTGAATTCGGTAATGAAATCGGCCAGGCGGCGGTCCCGTATGGCGACCCGCAGCGCGCGCATGAGTTCCAGGTAGTAGTGCAGGTTGTGCAGCGTGTTCAGGCGCGCGCCGAGGATCTCGTTGGCGCGCTGCAGGTGGTGCAGGTAGGCGCGCGTGAAATGCGTGCAGGTGTAGCAGCCGCAGGCCGGGTCGACGGGGCCGGTGTCGTCGCGGTAGCGGCTGTTGCGCAACTTGACCGTGCCGAAGCGCGTGTAGAGCCAGCCGTTGCGGGCGTTGCGGGTCGGCAGCACGCAGTCGAACATGTCCACCCCCGCGGCCACCGCGTCCACCAGATCCTCCGGGGTGCCGACGCCCATCAGGTAGCGCGGGCGGTCCGCCGGCAGTTGCGGCGCGGTGTGGCGCAGGATGCGCAGCATGTCCGCCTTGGGTTCGCCGACCGACAGGCCGCCGATCGCGTAGCCGTCGAAGCCGATCTTTTCCAGCCCGGCCAGCGAAACATCGCGCAGGCGCTCGTGCATGCCGCCCTGCACGATGCCGAACAGCGCGTTGGCGTGCGCGCCGGGCGCCGCGTCCCAGGCGCGCCGGCTGCGTTCGGCCCAGCGCAGGCTGAGCTCCATCGATTGCCTTGCCGCCGCTTCGTCCGCCGGGTACGGCGTGCATTCATCGAAGATCATCGCGATGTCGGAATCGAGCACGCGCTGGATGCGCATCGACTCCTCCGGTGTGAGAAAGAGCTTGTCGCCGTTGACCGGCGACTGGAAGGCCACGCCCTCCTCGCTCACCTTGCGCAGGGGCCCGAGACTGAACACCTGATAGCCGCCGGAGTCGGTGAGGATGGGCGCGTTCCAGCCCATGAAGCGGTGCAGACCGGCGTGCCTGCCGATCACGTCGAGCCCCGGCCGCAGCCACAGGTGGAAAGTGTTGCCGAGCACGATCTGCGCGCCCATCCCGGTCAACTCCGCCGGGCTCATCGCCTTGACCGTGCCGTAGGTGCCGACCGGCATGAACACCGGCGTCTCGATCGCGCCGCGCGGCAGTTCGAGGCGCCCGGCGCGCGCGGCGCCGTCGGTCGTAGCGAGCGTGAATTTCATGCGGCGCCCGGCAGCACCAGCGCCGCGCAGGCCCGGCGCATGGCGTCCGGCATGGCGACCGGCTTGCCGCTCGCGCGGTCGCAGGCCACGTGCACGAAATGGCCCTGCGCGGCGGCCGTCGTGTGGTCATCAGCGAAGATGCCGACCTCGAAGCGCACGCTGCTGGTGCCGAGGTGCGCGACGCGCAGCCCGCAATGGATCACCGAGGGGTAACTGACCGGACTGAAGTAACGGCAACCGGTCTCCACGACCAGATACACGACCACCCCCACTTCGAGGTCGAGCGCCCTGGTGGCCAGCAGGTACTGGTTCACCGCGGTGTCGAACCACGAGTAGTACACGACGTTGTTCACGTGCGCGTACATGTCGTTGTCCATCCAGCGCGTCGTGACGGGGATGAAGTGCGCGTAGCGCTCGCGGGTGTCGATGGTTTTGGCAGCGGGCATGGGGGACGTTACGGCGCTCGTTCGATCAACATCGCATCGCCGTAACTGAAGAACCGGTAGTGCTGTTCCACGGCGTGGCGGTACGCGCGGCGCACATTATCCGCGCCGCCGAAGGCCGCCACCAGCATCAGCAGTGTCGAACGCGGCAGGTGGAAGTTGGTGACCAGCCGGTCCACCACCTGGAAGTTGTAGCCCGGCACGATGAACAGGTTGGTTTCGCCGCTGCCGGAGGCCGGTGTTCCGCCGGCCGCGAGTTCCCCGCCGGCCGCCGCGGCCTCCAGCGCGCGCAGCGAAGTGGTGCCGACCGCGACGACGCGGCCGCCCCGCGCGCGCGCGGCGCGGATCGCGGCGACCGTCTCTTCCGGCACGCGATACCACTCGCTGTGCATGACGTGGCGGGCGACTTCGTCCTCGCGCACCGGCTGGAAGGTACCGGCGCCGACGTGGAGCGTCAGCCAGGCCAGCGTCACCCCACGCGCGCGAAGGCGCTCGAGCAGCCCCTCGTCGAAATGCAGGCCCGCGGTGGGCGCGGCGACGGCGCCGGGCTCGCGCGCGTAGACCGTCTGGTAGCGGCGGCTGTCCTCGGCATCCGGCAGGTGTTCGATATAGGGCGGCAGCGGGATCGCGCCGTGCGCCTCCAGCAGCGCGAAGACGTCGTCGCAGAATTCGAACTTGAGACGATAGAACTGGCCTTCGCGGCCTTCCACCTGCGCCACCACGCCCTCGGCGAGGAACAGCCGGTGGCCCTCGCGCGGCGATTTGCTCGCCCGCACCTGCGCGAGCACGCGTCCACCCCCCAGCACGCGTTCGACCAGCACTTCCAGCCGGCCGCCGCTTGCCTTGTGCCCGAGCAGGCGCGCCTTGATCACGCGCGTGTCGTTGAACACCAGCACGTCACGCGGGCCGATCAGCGACTCCAGGTCGCGGAACATGCGGTCGGTGCATCCGCCGCTGTCACCGTCGAGATGCAGCAGGCGGCTCGCGCCGCGTTCGGCGAGCGGGTGCTGCGCGATCAGCGCGTCGGGGAGGTCGTAGTCGAAATCGGAGAGACGCATGGCCGCGGAAGGAATGACGCGGCGCGAGGATAGCAAATCACCCGCGTCAGGAGCGGGGGACCTGGGTCACACGGGTGAAGCGCGCGAGCGGGCGATCCTGTTCGTCCAGCAGCCACAGCCTGGAACCCTCGCGTCGGTAGCGCCGGGTTTCTTCCAGCACGCCGAAGAAGCGCTGCTCCTGGTCCATCACGGCCGGCGGGCACGCACGGCGGGTTGCCGCGGCCTGGCCGAAGCGCAGGGTCGCGCCGTCCAGCGCGGCCGGCGCGGAGTAGTTGTTGCAGCCCGAAGTCCCCACGGCCATCGTGTCGCGCTCGAAGGTGAGCGTCGTCAGGACGCGGTCGAGAACACCGCGCCCGCCGAGATCCTCCGCCACCCAGGTGGTGCCGGTGAGCGACGGTGCGGGCGGCGCGCCGCCGCAACCCGCCGCCAGCAGCAGGAGGGCGGCGCCCAGTACGCGGAACAGGCGTAACGATGACATGACGCCGAGTATCGCCGTTGCAACGGGGCCGGACAAGGCGGCGTGGCGCCGGGGCGCTGCCGTATAATCCGGGGTTGCCGCTGCCGGGATGGCGGAACTGGTAGACGCAGCGGACTCAAAATCCGCCGGGCTAACACCTGTGGGGGTTCGAGTCCCCCTCCCGGCACCACCCGGACTTGTTGTGTTCACGGATGTCCTCACGCCATGCGACAGATTCCAGTCTTCCTCGCCACCCTCGCCCTGGCCGCCTGCTCCGCGCCGTTCTGGAAGCAGCAGGTCTCGATGACCCCGCAGACGCTGAACGGCCAGTGGCTCGACTACGTCGGCTACCGCGGCGAGCAGACCTTCGGACCCTGGCTCGTCACCCGCGAAGGCCGCTACGAATACCGCACCACGCCGGGCGCGGCCCCCATCAAGCTCAAAGTGGTGGGCCCCAACGCGTTCGGCGATCTCAACGGCGACGGTACCGACGACGCGGCGGTGGTGCTGGCGCAGGACCTCGGCGGCAGTGGCACTTTCATGACGCTCGCGGCGGTGATCTCGGACCAGGGCATCCCGCGCTACCAGGCCGGCACCAGCCTGGGCGACCGAGTCAAGGTTCAAAGCGTCGTCATCAAGGGCGGCGTCATCCTGGTGACCCTCACGGGCCATGGTCCGAACGATCCCATGTGCTGTCCGACGCAAAGCCAGACCCGCAGTTTCCGTCTGGACGGCACCAAACTGCCCGAGATCGCCGAAGCGCCGGCGCGCTGAGGGCCTCCGCCCACTCCGCAAGAAACGGGATTTCCCGGCGGCGGAACCGCCGCACACTGACGGCGTCAATTTCCCCGGACCCGTCATGAACAAAACCAAAGACCAGCAGGCCGCATCCGCCACGGACGCCCGCATCCGCGCCGTCTGCCAGTGGCTCGACGTCCACCCCGACGCTCCGCACACGCTCGCTGCGCTGGCGACGCGCGCGCACCTGAGCCCTTTTCACTTCCAGCGGCGTTTCAAGGCGCTGACCGGCCTCTCGCCCAAGCAGTACGCGGACGGCGTGCGGATCGGACGGCTGAAGCAGGCGCTGCGGACGGACGACACGGTGACCGGCGCGATCTACGGTGCCGGCTTCGGATCGGCGAGCCGCGCCTACGCGCGTGCCGACGCCAGTCTGGGCATGACGCCCAGGCAGTACCGCGCGGGCGGCGCGGGCGTGGCGATCAGCCATGCGGCAGCGGACACGCCGCTGGGTCTGCTGATGATCGCGGCCACCGACCGCGGCCTCTGCTTCGTGCAGTTCGGCGACAACGCACAGGCGCTGGTAGCACGCCTTCGGCGCGAGTACCCGCACGCGCAACTGCAGGCGCGCGATCTCGCGCGGGATCGCCCCTTCGCGGCGTGGATGCGCTCGCTGATCGGGTACCTGGAAGACGGCCGCCCCCGCGCAGTACTGCCGGTGGACCTGCAGGGCACGGCCTTCCAGTTGAAGGTGTGGAACTATCTGCGCCGCATTCCGGCCGGGCAGGTGAAGTCGTATGCGGAGGTGGCGCGGGCGATCGGCAAACCAAAGGCCGTCCGCGCGGTGGGCAGCGCCTGTGCGAGGAACCGCGTGGGGCTGGTCATTCCCTGCCACCGCGTCATTCGCGGCGACGGCGGGCTCGGCGGCTACCGCTGGGGACTGGAACGCAAGCGCACGCTGATCGACCGCGAGCGCAAGGCTCGCGCCAGTTAACCCCGAGCGCAAGGCTCGCGCCAGTTGACCGCGAGCGCGCGGCGCGCGGCGCTAAACCGGGCGCGTGAGTTCGATGTTGTCGATCAGGCGCGTGCGACCCAGGCGCGCGGCGGCGAGCACCACCAGGTCGGGCTCGCCGTTCTTCGGCTCGTGCAGGTTGGACTGGCAGCGCACGGCGATGTAGTCCGGCTTCCAGCCGCGCAGCGCGAGCGCCGCCATGGCGTCGAGCTCGACGCGCTGGTAGTCCCGCTTGCCGCCGATCAGTTCGTCGCGCACGCGCTTCAAGGTCTCGTACAGCACCGGCGCTTCCTTGCGCTCGGCGGCGGACAGGTACTGGTTGCGCGAGGACAGCGCGAGGCCGTCCGGGGCGCGCACCGTCTCGGCGGGAATGATCTCGATCGGCAGCGCGAGCTGGCGCACCATGTCGCGCAGCACGAGGTACTGCTGGTAGTCCTTCTTGCCGAACAGCGCGGCGTGCGGGCGCACCATGTTGAAGAGCTTCAACACCACCGTCGCAACACCGCGGAAGTGGCCCGGCCGCACGGCGCCGTCGAGCGTGTGCTGGATGTCCGAGGGTTCGACCACGTAGGTCTGCGGCTCCGGGTAGATCTCGCGCTCCGACGGCGCGAACACCACGTTCACGCCCGCCGCCTGGCAGCGCGCACAGTCCGCCTCGATCGTGCGCGGGTAGCGGTCGAAATCCTCGCGCGGGCCGAACTGGATGCGGTTGACGAAGATGCTGACCACCGTGCACGCCGCGCGCGGCTTGGCGAGCTGGATCAGCTCGATGTGCCCGTCGTGCAGGTTGCCCATGGTGGGCACGAACACGTTGTCGGGCTCGCGCTCGAGGCGTTCGCGCAGGTGGGCGACGGAGTGGATGATGTCCACGGCGAAGTATGGGATTGGGGATTCGGGATTGGGGATTTGAAACCGACAGCCAGACCAAAATCGCGGCGGCGGGACGCGATCATACCCAATCCGGGCGGTGGCCTTCCAATCCCCAATCCCGAATCCCGAATCCCGCCTTTTAAAACGAGTGTTCCGGCCCCGGATACTTGCCGGCCTTGACCTCGCGGATGTAGGCCTCGACCGCGCCCTGGATCGAGCCGCCGCCGGCCAGAAAGTTCTTCACGAACTTGGCCTTCTTGCCCGGGTAGACGTCCAGCATGTCGTGCAGCACCAGCACCTGGCCCGAGCAGTCGACGCCCGCGCCGATGCCGATGGTGGGCGTGCCGATCGCAGCCGTGACCTGGCGCGCCAGTGCGGCCGGGATGGCCTCCAGCACGATCAATGACGTGCCCGCGTCGTCGAGCGCATGCGCATCGGCCAGCAGGCGCTCCGCCGCGCTCGCTTCCCGCCCCTGCACCTTGTAGCCGCCCAACTGGTGCACGGACTGCGGCGTGAGCCCGATGTGGCCGCACACCGGAATGCCGCGGTCGATCAGGAAGCGCACCGTCGGCGCCATCGTCTCGCCGCCTTCGAGCTTGACCATCTGCGCCCCGGCCGCCATCAGCTTCGCGGCGTTTTCGAAGGTCTTTTCCGGACTCACCTGGAAGGTGCCGAAAGGCATGTCGGCGATCACCATCGCCCGCCGGGAGCCGCGCGCCACGCAGGCCGTGTGATACGCCATCTCGTCCAGCGTGACCGGCAGCGTGGTGTCGTGCCCCTGGATCACCATGCCGAGCGAATCGCCGATCAGCAGCGTGTCCACGCCGGCCGCGTCGAGCAGGCCGGCGAAGCTCGCGTCATAAGCCGTGAGCATGGTGATCTTGTCGCCCTGCTCGGCCATCTTGCGGAGGTTGGCTATCGTGATGCGCATAATTCACCCATTTAAATTTGCCGCCAAGACGCCAAGAACTGCAAAAACAGAATTAGCCGCAGAGACGCAGAGAGCGCGGAGGAATTCAAAAAGACAATAAATACCAAGCTGCATCTACGATTCTTGGCGCCTTGGCGGCCAATCCTGCCTTTCTCTGCGCTCTCTGCGTCTCTGCGGCTAATTGAATTGAATTCGTTACTCGCCCATGCTGAAGAATTCCCGCGCCCCGCGCATCGCGCGGACGCGTTCGAGCAGCAGGTCCAGGTCGGCCGTGCCGTCGACGAAGTTCAGGTGGTCGGAATTGACGATCAGCACGGGCGCCGCGTCGTAATGATAGAAGAACTGCGCGTAGGACGCCGCCAGCCGCGCGAGATAGTCGTCGGGGATGCGCTTTTCGTAGGCCACCGCGCGCCGTTTGACGCGTTCGACCAGGGTCTCCACCGAGGCCTGCAGGTAGATCACGAGGTCGGGCACCGGCGCCTGCGGCTTGAGATGGTCCCAGATGCGGCGGTAGAGCGCGAACTCGTCCTCGCCGAGCGTCAGCCGCGCGAACAGCATGTCCTTGTCGAGGATGAAGTCGGCGATCGTGGTGCGCGCGAAGAGGTCGCTCTGCGCGAGCGACTCCACCTGCCGCGCGCGCTGGAACAGGAAGGTGAGCTGCGTGGGCAGCGCGAAGCGCGCGGGATCCTCGTAGTAGCGCGGCAGGAAGGGATTGGTCTCGGGTTCCTCCAGCAGCAGCGCGGCCGCGTGGCGCTCGGCCAGCCGGCGAGCGAGGCTCGTCTTCCCGGCGCCGATCGGGCCTTCCACCACCACGTAGCGCAGTTTCGGGGGCAGTGCGTTCATGCGGCCGCCTCCGGGTGCTGGCGGCGGGCGATGCGTACCACGCCCTTCCCATCCAGGCGCTCAGTCAGGTCGGCGACGCGGCCATGACCGGGAATGTCGGTATCGGGGGCGATCTCCGCCAGCGGCACCAGCACGAAGGCGCGCTCGTGCATCCGCGGATGCGGGATGGTGAGGCCGGATTCCTGCACGGTTTGACTGCCGTAGAGCAGGATATCGAGATCGAGCGTGCGCGGCGCGTTGGCGAAGCTCCGCGTGCGGCCCTGTGTGCGTTCGAGCGCGAGCAATGCATCGAGCAGGGCGCGCGGCGCAAGCGCCGTTTCGACGATGGCCACGGCGTTGATGAAGTCCGGCTGCTCGGCGTAGCCCACCGGCGCGGTGCGGTAGAGCGAGGAGCGGGTGATGAGCCGCGTGGACGGCAGGCGGTCGAGGGCGCCGATGGCGGCCTCCACCGTCGCCGGGGCATCGCCGAGATTGGCGCCGAGCGCGAGCACCGCGCGGACC
>JBOIEQ010000056.1:0-25965 GCA_050741255.1 Burkholderiales bacterium
TCTCGCCGTAGGTTTCGCAGCCCCTCGACATCGTCGCGCGCTTCTGCGTGCGGATGAGGCCGGAGACGACCGGCATGTCGTAGCCGATGACGTCGTGGAAGAACAGCGCCTTGTCGGATTGGTCGACGAGCGTGGCGATGTGGCGGATGTCGACCGGCTGCTTGAGGTCGACCATTTCGCCCTCGTTGCGAAGACGGTCCAGGAATTGACGGAAGTTTTCCTGAGAGATGTTCATTTCTTCGATTTCGCAGTGGGTTTTTTGCCGACGGCGCTGCGCATGCCTTCCCAGCGCGCCACCGTGGGCAGGCGCACGCCGAACAGGTCCAGCACGCGGCCGACGGTATGGTTGACAAGGTCGTCGATGGTCTTCGCGCCGCCGTAGAAAGCCGGCACGGGCGGAAAGATCACGCCGCCCATCAGCGTCACGGCTTCCATGTTGCGGATATGCGCGAGGTTCAACGGCGCTTCGCGCGGCAGTAGCACCAGCCGGCGGCGCTCCTTGAGGATGACGTCGGCGGCGCGGGTGATGAGATTGTCCGAGAAGGCGTGGGCGACTCCCGCCAGCGTCTTCATGGAGCAGGGCGCGATCACCATGCCCTCGGTGATGAAGGAGCCGCTGGCGATGGATGCGCCCACGTCCCGCACCGGATGAACCACGTCGGCCAGTTTTTCCACGTCCTTGCGGGTGAGGCCGTATTCCTGCCAGGTGTTGAGCACGCCGGCTTCCGAGACGATCAGGTGCGACTCCCAGCCGCCGAGCGCGCGCAGGCGCGCGAGAATGCGCAGGCCGTAGATCGAGCCGGTGGCGCCGGTGATGGCGACGATCAGGCGCTTGGGTTCGCGGACGGACGCGGTGCTCATGACGTCTCGGCTTCCTTCTTCCAGCGGAAGAGGTGGTTTTCGAGCGGCCGCAGCACGCCCATTTCGAGGATGGCCATCATGGTGATGAGCGTGATCGTCCAGGCGAACACCTGGTCGGTCTGGATCAGGTCGGCCGCCTGACGCAGCCGGTATCCTACACCGCTGGAGGCGCCCAGCGTCTCCGCGACGAGCGATACGCGCCAGCCGAAACCGAAGGCGAGCCGCGCGCCGGAAAAGAAGTACGGCATGATTGTCGGCAGGTAGATCTTGACCATCACCTTCAACCGCGACATGCGCAGCACGTGCGCGAGCTCGATGAAGTCGGCGTTGACCGTGCGCGTGCCCTGCCAGACGTTGGTGATGATGAGCGGCATCGCCGTCATGAACACCACGAAGATGATGGTGGCCTCCGAAATGCCGAACCAGATGATCGCGAAGATCGCCCAGATCGCCGAGGACACGGTGTTGAGGATGGGCAGGATGGGTTCGAAGAACTCGCCGAGCTTGCGGTTCGCGCCGAACAGGATGCCGAGCGGCACGCCGATCGCGGTGGCGAGCAGGAAGCCGGTGGCGACGCGGCCGAGCGTGATCAGCAGGTTGCGCCAGAGGTCGCCGTTGTTCAGGATCACCATGAAGGCCCGGAACACGCGCGGCGGTCCGGGCATCACGAAATGCGGCATGCCGAGCGAGAGCAGCCACCAGATGGCGACGATCACGCCGACCAGCGCGAAGCGCTGTCCGGCGACTCCGAACCATGCCCGCCGCGCGTCGCGGGCGCGGGTCGAGACAGGCGTGGCGTTGTTGGCGAGTTCGCTCATCAATAATCCGGACTAAATCTTTGTCGCAGAGGCGCAGAGACGCAGAGGCCGCGGAGAAAAAAAATCATGATCTTCTCTGCGCTCTCTGCGTCTCTGCGGCTCATTCTGCCTTAGACCTTAGGCGGCGCGGTGAAGTAGGTCCCGCGCCCACTCGCCACCAGCACGCCGTCCTTGTCGTAAATGTAGGCCTCGGCGGTCGAGTACTGGCCGCCCATGCGCACGACCTTCGCCTTGGCGGTGAGGTCGCCGGGCATCGCGGCCTTGTGATAGTCGACGCGGATGTCGATGGTCGGCACCGGTGCGCCCAGGCGCGCGGCGATGGCGTAGTCCGCCGCCACGTCCACGATCGCGGCGAGGATGCCGCCGTGCGTGTAGCGCCGCTCCGGATTGACGACCCACTCCTCGCGCCATTGCGCGCGCAGTTCGATGCCGTCGGCGCCCGTGGACAGCACGGTGAAGTTGAGCCACTGGTTGAAGGGGCCGCGGGAGATCAGCTTCTGCAGTTGTTCGAGGGTGGCCGGTTCAGCCATGGGAGGCTCCTTGCGGGGTGTTGTTGTAGAGGTTCGCGGCGACGCCGGCGCGCAACTGCTTGACGTCCACCTTGTTGGTGCCGCCGAGCGGGATGCGGTCGAGGATGAAGACGCGCCGCGGGTGCATGAAGGCCGGGCCGTGGGCGAGCGCGTGGGCCTTCAGCTCGTCTTCGCTCGTCTGGGCACCCGCCTTGAGCGTGACGAAGGCGTACGGCACCTGGCCCTTCAATTCATGCGCGAAGGGCAGCACGACGGCCTGGTTGACCGCGGGATGCCGCTCCAGCAGCGACTCGACTTCGACCGGGAAGATGTTCTCGCCGCCGCAGACGAACATGTCGTCGGTGCGGCCGACGAAGGTGTAGAAACCCTCCGCGTCGCGCTTGAGGATGTCGCCGGTGTAGTACCAGCCGTCCCTGATCCGCTTGGCGGTTTCCGCCGGCAGGTTGTGATAGCCGAGCAGGATGCCGGGATTGCGAGTGATGAATTCGCCTTCGTTCTCCGTCGGGCCGCCGACCAGCTTCACGTCGACGCCCGGCGCAGGATAGCCGACGGAGCCGAGCGGGCGTGGTTTGCTGTCGGGGTGCGGCCCCAGCGGCAGCGGTCCGCCTTCGGTGATGCCGTAGTTGACGAGGATTTCCGCGCCCGGGAACGCCGCCTGCATGTCGGCCAACAGCGCGGGCGAAGCGGGTGCCGAGCCCATCATGACGGTGCGCACAGAAGACGTATCGGTTGCGGCGAGTGCGGCCTTCTGCGCGAGCAGCATCGCCATCATCGTCGGCACGCCGGAGATCACGGTGCAGCCTTCGGACCCAACAGCCGCCAGATAACGTCCGACGTCGAACTGCGGGAGCAACACGATCTTCGCGCCGCCGGTGAAGCCCTGCTTGATCGCGTTCAACGCATTCTTGTGGTACAGCGGCGCCGCCACCAGCAGCGCGTCCTTTGCCGTGGTGCGCCGGTTCCAGGCGATCAGCCGCCGGCTCCAGTTCTGGCCGTAATGCGAGAGCAGCACGCCCTTGGGACGGCCGGTCGAGCCGGAGGTGTAGGGCTGGATGGCGACCGTATCGGGCGCCGGTTCGATGGCCTCGAAGGGGCCGGGGTCACAGAAGGCGTCGAAGCCGCGGCCGAATTCGATTATTTGCATCCCGGCCGGCAGCAGCTTGCCGAGCCCCGGGCCGACGAAGGCGAGCCGGACGCCGGCATCGCGGACGATGTAGGCCACGGCCTCGGGAGGCAGCTTGATGTTGATCGGCACCGGCACCACACCCGCGCGCATCGCGCCCAGCAGCGTGGCGACGAACTCCCAGCGGTTGAGCGAGAGGATCGCGACGCGATCGCCCGCGTGCACCCCCGCCAGACGCAAGCCGCGCGCGACGCCGTCGCAGTGGGCGTCGAGCGTACGGCAGCTCAGTGTGCGGCGTTGGGGCTCTGCCCCGTCGCCCAGATCGACGACGGCGATCGCTTCGCTCGTGCGGTCAGCGAAGGGGTTGCCGAGGTTGCCCGGGTAGCCGCGTGGCTCCGGGCATGTGAGTGTGAGGGCCGACATCAGGTACGTACTACTCAGGGCTTGACGATCACCTTGCCGAACACTTCGCGGTTCTCGATCAGCTTTAGGCCTTCGCCGGCCTTTTCCAGCGGCAGTACTTCATCGATGACCGGCTTCATGGCGCCGGTCTGGATGAGGTCCATCAGCGCTTTCAGGTTTTCGTCGTAGAAGCTGTTGGAGCCCATGATCTGCAGTTCGAAGCTCCACACATAGCGCAGGTCTTCCTTGGGGTCGTAGCCGGCGGTCGCGCCGCAGACGAGGATCTTGCCGCCGCGTTTCACGCAACGCAGCGTCGGGCCCCAGGTGTCGCCGCCGGTGAAATTGATCACCACGTCCACGCCGCCCTCGTAGTTGCGGCGCTGCGGCTTGCCGTACTTCTCCACCGCCCACTTCGAGAAGTCCGTTTCCTTGTAGTTGATGACGTGGTCGGCGCCGAGGTCCTTCAGGCGCTGGATCTTGTCCGCGCTGGACGCGCAGGCGATGACTTCCGCGCCGCGCAGTTTGGCGAGCAGCACGCAGCCGGTACCGACCCCACCGCTGGCCCCCAGCACTAGCACCTTGTCACCCTTCTTGATGGTGTCGTGGGTGACGATCATGCGATGCGCCGTGCCGTAGGCGACGGGGAGCGACGCGGCTTCCTCGAACGTCACTTTCTCCGGCATGGCGATCAGCTGGTCGGCGGCGACGAGGCACTTCTCAGCGAGCCCACCGTGCATCATTTCGCCCATCAGGCCCTTTTTCTTGTTGAGCGGGTTCACCAGCACGCGGTCGCCCGGCTTCCAGCCGGTGACGCCGTCGCCGATCTCCAGGATCTCGCCGGCGAGATCGAGGCCGATGATCATGGGGAAGGGCACCTTGATGCCCGGCATGCCGCGCACGGTGAAGACGTCGTGGTAATTGAACGAGGTCGCGCGCACGCGGATCACGACGTGGCCGGACTCGACTTTGGGATCCGGGAAGTCGGACACCAGTTCCAGGTCGGCGATCTGGCCATGCTGCTTGAGGACTACGGCTCTCACGGGGTTCTCCGGGTGATCAAGGGTTAATCGGGGTCAATCGGCGCCGAGCGCCAGGTTCATGACGGCGGCGCTGGCCATGACGGCCGACAGCACCATCGCGCGCGCGGCTTCGATCTGCTCGCGGCAGATGCGTTCGGCGGACTCGCCGTCGCGGCGCGAGAGGGCTTTCACCAGCGCGCGGTGCTCGTGCTGCATTTCGTTCGTGCGGTTGCGCGAGCCGAGTCCGAGGTGCAGCAGGCGCGTCATCTCGTCGAGCAACTGGTCGATCATCGCGGCCAGCCGCGGGTTGCCGGTGGCGTCCGCGATGGCGATGTGGAAGGCCTTGTTCGCATCGAGAAAACGCGCGGTGCTTTTCGCGTCGCCGGGCTGGTAGCCGGTGGCGCAGGCCTCATCGAGGGCGCGCAGGCGCTGGGTTTCGATCCGGCCGGCGGCCATGCGCGCGGCGTGCGGCTCCAGCATCAGCCGCAGTTCGAAGATGTCGTGGATGTGCTTCAGCGTGACCGGCGCGACCACGTAGCCGCGGCGCGGCACCGCGCGCACCAGCCCGTCATGCGTGAGCCGCGACAAGGCTGCGCGCACCGGCGCCTTGCCGAGCTTGAACTGCACGCACAGCGCGTTTTCCGAAATCTCGGTGCCGGGGGCGATCGCGCAGGTGATGACCTCGTGCTTGATCCGCTCGTAGGCGCGCTGCGAGAGCAGCGGGATGGGTTTGCCGGGCGCGCGGGACCGGGCGAGCGTGAGTTGCATGAAAGGCGAACCGGGGACGTTGCAGTGCAGCAGGGAAGCGCCATGCTAGGGGGCGCCTCCTGACATGTCAACGCGCCGCGTGAAGCGGCGTGCGTGAACGCGGACTCAGGAAATCCTGGGCGGCGGCGCGAAGCCGACCTTGCGGGTGACGATCTCGTTGATGATGTAGAGCATCAACAGGTCTTCCACGATGTCGAGAGGGAAGCCCTTGCGCGTTTCGCGGTCCGAGACGATGAGGCCCTTGAGGTAGAGGCCGCAGACGTCGGTGCCCCACAGTGACGCGAGCTTGCGGCAGATATGCGGGAACGACTGTTCGAGTGCGCACTCGGGCTTGCCATCGGTCGGCGGCGGCGGCGCGCGCATGCCCGCCGGATCCCAGCGATCATGCTGCAATCGTTTGTCCGACTGCTGCTTTTGCGCGGATTCGAATTCGTCGTCTGAGAAGATCTTGGGCAGTTCCAAGTCCGTGATCCTGTTCGATAAACCGTCTATGCGGCTTGCCCGGTGCGGCAGGGCTTATTGTCCGCCGGAGGAGGGGGGCGGCTCAAGCCCCGGGCGACCGCACACCCGCCCCGACAGGCCTCCTGTCGGTTGGTGACGGCGATCTTGCGTGTGGGGGGCAGGAGGAGGACGGAAGCGGCCGGACGGGAGGGCGCCTCGCCAGGGAGGGCAAGGCCCGCCTAGCGGAAGAAAATCACGATGGGGAATACCGCCACCGCCAGCACCAGCACCAGCCATTCCAGGTTGTGGCGTTTGAGCCAGCCGGTGAAATGCAGCACCATGATGATGGTCGCGACGACGTAAAAAGCGTAAAAAATCAAGCGCGCCCCCGGGAAGTGGAATTTTCGCACGTATGATACCGGAATTAAGTGGCGAAACCAGACGGGGTCGGGGGTGGTGGCGGACCGCCTGCCGGGGGAGGGGGTAACCATGCTGGTTCTGGCGCACCGCGGCTACCACGCCCGGCACCCGGAAAATACCCTTGAGGCGTTCGCCGCGGCGGCGCGCGAGGGGGTCGATGGCATCGAAACCGACGTGCGGCTGGCCGCGGACGGCACCCCTCTTCTGGTCCACGACCGGGTGACGCCCCAGGGGCGGGCGGTGTCCGCGCTAACCCGGGAGGCACTGGCGCGCGATTTCGGCCACGCGGTGCCGCGGCTGGACGAGGCGCTGGACGCGCAGCCGGGCTTGCTGTGGAACGTCGAGATCAAGCACCCCGAGGCGGTGCGCGCGACGGTCGCCGTGCTGGCGCCGCTCGTGGCCCGGCGCCGCCTGCTGGTCACGTCCTTCCGTCACGACGTAGTGGCGGCCGTGGCCGCCGCGCTGCCCGGGCTGGATTGCGGCCTGCTGTGCGCGCACCGACCCTTGAACCTCGCCACCGTGACACAGGGCGCAGCGCCGAACGTCCGCACGCTGGTGTGGGACTACAACATCCTGGATCCTCTGCTGGCTGCCGAAGCGCGCGAACGCGGCTGGCGCACCGCGGTCTATGGCGCGGTCACCGAGGACGAGCACCGGGCCTGCGCGGAGATCGGGCTCGATGCGCTGATTACGGATTATCCTGAGCGGGTACGCTTCACCGCCTGAATCTGGTCAATGGGAAATAGGAAATAGCGAATCGGAAATCGGAAATTGTTGGACCTCCCACTACCCATTCTCCATTCCCCATGCCTTACATCCTCGCGCTCGACCAGGGCACCACCAGTTCCCGTGCCATCGTGTTCGACGATACGGGCGCCGTCCGTGGCGTTGCGCAGCGCGAGTTCCGGCAGATTTTTCCGCAGCCCGGCTGGGTCGAGCACAACCCGGAGGAACTGTGGGCGACGCAACTGGCGGTCGCCCAGGAAGCGATCGTGCGCGCGGGGCTGACGGCGCCCGACATCGCCGCAATCGGCATCACCAACCAGCGCGAGACCACGCTCCTGTGGGAACGCGCGAGCGGTCGTCCGCTGGCCAACGCCATCGTTTGGCAGGACCGGCGCACAGCCGAGGCCTGCGACCGCCTGCGCGCGGAGGGTCATGCGGAGATGATCGCGCGCAAGACGGGGCTCGTGCCGGACGCCTATTTCTCCGGCACCAAGCTCGCCTGGCTGCTCGATCACGTGTCCGGCGCGCGGGCGCGCGCCGAACGCGGCGAACTCGCGTTCGGCACGGTCGATACCTGGCTTACGTGGAACCTGACCGGGGGCGCCGTGCACGCCACCGACGCGAGCAACGCCTCGCGCACGATGCTGTTCGACCTCGCGCGCGGCGACTGGGATGATGAGTTGTTGGCCTTGCTGCGGGTGCCGCGTGCTGTGCTGCCCGTGGTGGTGGCCTCGTCGGGCCTGCTTGGCGAGACCGCGGCGGGACTGTTCGGCGCACGCATCCCGATCGCCGGCATCGCGGGCGACCAGCAGGCGGCGCTCTTCGGGCAACGGTGCGTGACGCCCGGCATGGTGAAGAACACCTACGGCACGGGCTGCTTCATGCTGATGCATACGGGCGCAGAACGAGTGGTCTCCCGCCACCAGTTGCTGACGACGGTCGCCTGGCGCACAGGCAGCACCCAGGAATACGCGCTGGAAGGCAGTGTGTTCATCGCGGGGGCCGTTGTGCAGTGGCTGCGCGACGGCCTGAAGCTGATCCGCACCTCGGCGGAAGTGGAAACGCTGGCCCGCACCGTGCCGGACGCCGGCGGCGTGGTGTTGGTGCCGGCGTTCGCAGGTCTCGGCAGTCCGTATTGGGACCCGTACGCCCGCGGCACGCTGGTGGGCATGACGCGTGGCACGACCGGCGGTCATATCGCCCGCGCGGCGCTGGAATCGATTGCCTTCCAGGCGGCCGACGTACTGGAAGCGATGACCAACGACGCCGGCCGGCCGCTGGCCGAGTTGCGGGTGGACGGCGGGGCCGCGCGCAACGACCTGCTCATGCAGTTCCAGGCCGACCTTGCCGGGGTGCCGGTGGTGCGCTCGGCGGTGGCCGAGACCACGGCGCTGGGCGCGGCCTATCTCGCGGGCCGCGGGGCGGGCGTGTGGAAAAACGATGCCGAGATCGACCGCCAGTGGCGGGCGGAGCGGCGCTTCGAGCCGGCGATGCTGAAGAAGGAAGCCGAGCGCAGGTTGGCCGAATGGCGGCGGGCGGTCGAGCGCGCGCGTGGCTGGGCGGCACCGGCATGAGCGTGCGTGCGCTTTTCGTGTGCTTGCTGGTCCTGCCGGCCGCCCTGGCGGGTGCGCAGGCCTATCCATCCAAAGCCGTGCGCATGATCGTGCCTTCCACGCCGGGCGGCGGGCCGGACATCATGGCGCGGGCCGTCGGGCAGAAGCTGACCGAAGCGTGGGGACAGGCGGTCGTGATCGAAAACCGCGGTGGCGCCGGCGGCATCATCGGTTCGGAAGCGGCGGCGAAAGCACCGCCGGACGGCTACACGCTCGTGATGGCCAACGCCGGTTCGCACGCGGTCAACGCCAGCCTGTATGCGAAGCTGCCGTACGATCCGGTGAAGGATTTCGCGCCCGTCACGCTGGTTTCGTCCGCGCCCAACATCCTGATCGTGCATCCGTCGCTGCCGGCAAAAACCGTGCGCGAACTGGTCGCGCTGGCAAAGCAGAAGCCCGACACACTGACCTTCGGCTCGGGCAGCAACGGCAGCACCGCGCACCTGACCGGGGAGTTGTTCAAGCTGGCCGCCGGCGTGCGCCTGGTGCACGTGCCGTTCAAGGGCGCGCCCGCGGCGGTGATCGGTGTGATCTCCGGGGAAGTCGCGCTCGCCTTTCCCAATATTCCGCCGGCCTTGCCGCAGGTGAAGGCCGGCAAGCTGCGCGCGCTGGGCGTCACGACCTTGAAGCGCGCCGCCGCGGCGCCGGAGATTCCGACGCTCGATGAAGCCGGCCTGCCGGGATTCGAGGCCGTCGCGTGGTTCGGCGTGCTCGCGCCGGCCGGCACGCCGCGCGACATCGTGCTGAAGGTGAGCCAGGAAATCGCGCGCATCGTTCGCACGCCGGAGATGCAGGACCGCCTGCGGCTGGAAGGCGCGGAGGCCGTCGGCTCGACGCCCGAGCAGTTCGCCGAGACGATCCGGCGCGATATCGCGAAGTGGGCGGTGGTGGTGAAGGCGTCGGGCGCGCGGGCGGACTAGTCGATCTTCGCGCCGGAGAGCCGGACGACCTCGCCCCACTTCTTGATCTCGGCGGCGAGGAATTTATTGAAGTCTTCGCTGCTGCCGCCCAGCGGCTCGACGCCGATGTCCATGATGCGCTTGCGGAAGGCGGGGTCCGCGAGCAGGCGGTTGGTTTCGGCGTTGAGTTTCGCCACGATCGGCTGCGGCGTGCCCTTGGGCGCGAGCAGGCCGAACCAGGCGGAGGACTCCAGCCCCTTCATGCCCGCTTCAGTGGAGGTCGGCACGTCCGGCAACTGCTGCGAGCGGCGCGGCGACAGCACGACGATGGCGCGCACGCGGTCGGCCTTCACCTGCTGCCAGATGCCGGTCATCAGCTGGAACATGGCCTGGATGCGGCCGGCGATGAGGTCCTGCGTGCCGAGGTCCGCACCCTTGTAGGGCACATGGACCATCTGCGTCTTGGTCAGCACCTTGAAGAGTTCGCCGGCGAGGTGCATGGAGCTGCCGTTGCCGGAGGAGCCGAAACTGATCTTGTCCGGGTTGGCGCGCGCGTAGTCGGTGAATTCCTTCAGCGTCTTCACCGGCAGCGACGGGTTCACGACCAGGATGTTGGGCACGTCGCCATAGAGGACGATGTGCTCGTAGTCCCTGACCGGGTCGAAGGGCAGGTCCTTGTAGAGGTGCAGGTTGACGGCGAGCGCGCCGGCCGAAGCCATCACCAGCGTGTAGCCGTCGGGATCGGCCTTGGCGGCGAGCGCCATCCCGACGTTGAAGTTCGCGCCGGGCCGGTTGTCGATGATGAAGTTCTGGCCGAAAGATTTGCCGAGCGCTTCGCCCAGCACCCGCGTGATCGGGTCGATGGTGCCGCCGGGCGGCGACGGGATGATCATCCGGATGGGGCGGGTGGGGTAGTCGCCGGCGGTGTCCTTCGACGCCGCAAAAACGGCGCCGCTGCCGCTCCACAGTCCTGCGGCCAGTACCGTGGTTAGTGCCAGTGCGGTTCGCATCGGGAGTCCTTTCGTGATCACTCAAGCCTGACGTTGGCGGTCTTGATGACCTTCGCCCAGCGCGCCCGGTCTTCCTTCAGCAGCGCCGCGAACTGCTCGGGCGTGCTGCCCACGACATCGGAACCGAGCGTCGCGAGCCGCTCGCGCGTTTCCGGCATTTGCAGGACGGCATGCATTTCACGGTAGAGGCGGTCGATCACCGGTTTGGGCGTGCCGGCGGTGGTCGCCACGCCGGCCCAGACCGGCACTTCGAAATTCTTCACGCCCGCTTCGATGATGGTTGGCACCTCGGGCATCATGGCCGAGCGTTTCTTTGCCGCCACGCCCAGCGCGCGCACCTTGCCGCTGGCGGTAAACGGCTGTGCCGAGGCCGTGGTGATGAACAGCAATTGCACCTGGCCGCCGATGAGGTCCGTGAAGGCCGGCACCGCGCCCTTGTACGGCACATGGGTCATCTCGGTGCCGGTGTAGGTCTTGAACAGTTCCATCGTCAGGTGCGAGATGCTGCCGTTGCCGACCGAGGCGTAGTTGAGCTGGCCGGGCTTTGCCCTGGCGAGCGACAGGGCTTCGGCCACCGACTTCGCGGGAAATGCCGGGCTGGCGATCAGCGCCATGGGCGTTTCGACGAGCTGGGTGACGGGTCCGAGGTCTTTCTGCGGATCGTACGGCAATTTGGACTGCAGGCTCGGTGCGATCGTGATCGGCCCGGCGGTGATCATCAGCAGTGTGTGGCCATCGGGCTGCGCGCGGGCGGTGAGTTCGGTGGCGATGATGCCGGCCGCGCCGCTGCGGTTGTCGACGACAACCGGCTGGCCGAGGCGCTCGGACAGCCGGCCGCCGACGATGCGCGCGATCACGTCCTGCGAGCCGCCGGGCAGGAAAGGCGAAATGAAACGGATCGGGCGGTTGGGAAAGTCGCTGGCCACGGGTTTGTCGGCCGCGCCCGCCAGCGGCGCCAGCAGGGCGGAGGCCAGACACAGCAGCATGCGGACGGACGGGTTCATGGGAAGTGGCCTTGCCGGTATGTCACGCCGGGATTGTGCGGCGCAAGGTAAAGGATGGTCAAACGAAAATGCGACGAAAATGCGACGACTGTGTGCGACAGCGCGGGGTGCCGCGCCGGCGCGCTTACTGCGGGAGTGCGGCGCCGTTCGCGGCGTCGCCGGCCGGCGTGCCCGTGCGATTCACGACCATGCGGTCGTGCAGCTTGCGGATGATGCTGCTGCCGGTGGTGACGCAGGCGAAGGGGAACAGGGCGTGGAGGAAGCAGGCGATGCCGCCGGCCACCATCCAGAAGGCGAAGCCACACGCATGGACCAGGTGCTGCCAGTAGGTTTCGCCAACGGTGGCGGGGTGCTCGGTGAAGATCCGGGTGAGGCGCATGGCGGGACTCCGTGTCGGCGTGGCAGCGGGAATGTCGCCATCATAAGCATCCCGGCCCGAAAGCTTATTCCATTTATTGCCAATAAATGCAAATTTAGAGCAATATTATTGCTCAATAATTTCGCTATTATGGAAAACAATTCTGTGCCCGCCATGAACGCCACCGACAAGAAGATCCTGAAGCTGCTGCAGGAGGACGCCTCCCTGTCCGTGTCCGCCATCGCGGACAAGGTGAACCTGTCCCCCGCACCGTGCTGGCGGCGCATCCAGAAGCTGAAGGACGAGGGCGTCATCCGCCGGGAGGTCGCCTTGTGCGACCCGGCGAAGCTCAACGTCGGCGTCACCGTGTTCGTGGCGGTCAAGACGAGCCAGCACAACGCCGCCTGGCTGGAGCGCTTCGCGAAGGGCGTGGCGGACATCCCGCAGGTGGTCGAGTTCTACCGCATGAGTGGCGACATCGATTACCTGCTCCGGGTCGTGGTACCCGACATCGCGGCCTACGACGCCATCTATAAGAAGCTGATCAAGATCGTGGACCTGACCGACGTGAGCTCGAGTTTCGCGATGGAGCAGATCAAATACACTACCGCGCTGCCGCTGGATTATGTCGAATGAAATTCATGAAAGGAAGGTAATGAACAAACGCGAACGTTTCATGGCCGCCGTTGCCGGCGGCGAGGTCGATTACCCGCCGTGCACGGTCTGGGTGCATTTCGTCACCGATGCGCTGGCCCCCGAGGAGGCGGCGCGCCGCCACGCGACCTTCGTGCGCACCTACGACTGGGACATCGCCAAGGTGATGCACGACTACCGCTATCCGCTGCCCCCCGGCATGGAAACGCTGGAGAAACCCGCGGACATGCTGCGCTTCGAGAAGCTGCCGGTCACGACCCAGTGCTACCAGCAGCAGCTGCAGCTGATCCGTTCCCTGCGCAAGGAACTGGGCCCCGACGTGCCGATCGTGGACACCTTCTTTGATCCTTTCCAGCAGGTGCTGCGCCGCGCCGGCTTCAGCAAGGCCGAACTGATCTACGGCAACCCGAAGGAAGCGCTGAAGATGCTCGATGCGGTGACCGAGACGGTGTGCGGCTACCTGCGGGAACTCAAAGCCGCCGGCTGCGACGGCGTGCTGTATTCCATCAACGGCGCCATCGCGCCTCCCGGCGACCGCGGCATCGACGACGCCACCTTCAAGACCTTCCTGCGTCCCTTCGACCTGCGTGTGTGCGAGGCGATGGAAGGCATGGTGCGCATCCTGCACGTGCACGGCACGCACGTGGACATGAAACGCGTGCTGGACTACCCGGTCGAGGTGTTCAGCGTCTCGGACCGGCTGAAGGGCAATCCCACGCTCGCCGAGCTGCGCAAGATGACGGACAAGTGCCTGATGGGCGGCATCAACGAGCAGAAGATCCAGGAGCGCTCCATCCCCGAGATCCGCGAAGAGATGTGGGACGCGTTCAAGCAGGCCGGCAAGCGCAAATTCCTGCTGACGCCGGGCTGCACCAGCGCGCCGCAGACGCCGGAGCACATCCTGCGGGCGGTGCGCGAGACCTCGCGCGCGATGGCGCAGGCGAAATAGCGTTTGGAGTTCGGTCTGCGGGGCAAGGTCGTAGCCATCGTCGGCGGCAGCGAGGGCATCGGGCGCGCCACGGCGCTGCGCTTCGTCGCTGAGGGTGCGAAGCTCGCCCTCTGCGCCCGCCGCGCAGAGGTGCTGAGCGCCTTTGCCGCCGAACTGAAGGCGCTCGGCGGTGACGTGCTGACGGTGCCTGCCGATGCTTCGAAAGCCGGCGAGATGGAACGCTTCGTCGATGAAACGGTGCGGCGTTTCGGCCGCATCGACGTCCTCGTCAACAACGCCGGCAGCACCTCACAAGGTCCGTTCGAACAGGCGGACGACGCCAAGTGGGATTACGACCTGAGCGTGAAGCTGATGGCGCAGGTACGCGCGGCGCGCGCCGCGATTCCGCACATGCGCCGGCAGGGCGGCGGCAGCATCGTCAACATCAGCATGGCGGGCGCGAAGACGCCACACGCGGCGTCCTTTCCGACCAGCGTGAGCCGCGCCGCCGGGCTGGCCCTGACCAAGGGCCTGTCCAAGGAAGTCGCGGCCGACAACATCCGCGTGAACGTGATCGGGCTGGGCTGGATCAAGTCGCGGCAGCAGGAACTGCGCGCCGCGCAGGCGGGGCTGTCGGTCGCGGACCACTACCGGCAACTCGGCCCCAAGGTACCGCTCGGCCGGCTGGGCGAGCCGGACGAAGTCGCGAAGGTGATCGTGTACCTCGCGTCGGACGCGGCGAGCTACGTGACGGGGTCCTGCATCAATGTGGACGGCGGGAACTCGGGGGTACTGTAAAAGCGCAAGGCGTCTTTGCCGCCAAGACGCCAAGACGCCAAGGAAGTCGGAAGAGAGTATGGCCGTTCTTGGCGCCTCGGCGTCTTGGCGGCCAACCCGCAGTGGTTATTCCGCTTTCGCACCCGACTCCTTCACCACCTTCGCCCAGCGCGCCGCTTCCGCTTTCTGGAAGGCGTCGAATTCCGCCGGCGTATTGCCCACCGGCTCGCCGCCCAGTTCAAGAATGCGGGTGCGCACGTCCGGCAGGTTCACGATCTTGACGATGTCGGCATTGAGGCGGGTGATGAGCGCTTCGGGCGTCTTGGCCGGCGCCCACACCGCGTACCACGATCCGGTGATGAGATCCTTGTAGCCGGACTCCGCGAAGGTCGGCACCTCGGGCAGCGCGCTGAAGCGCTGCGCCGCGGTAATGCCGATCGCGCGCAGCCGTTTGCCCTTCACGAATTCGAGCACGGGCGGCAGGCTGTTGAACATGAAGGGCACCTGGCCGGAAATCACATCGGTCAGCGCCTGGGATTGGCCTTTGTACGGCACGTGCACCATCTTCGTGCCGGTGACGGTCTTGAACAGTTCGGCGGTCAGGTGGGTCGAGGAGCCGGCGCCGCTGGAGGCAAACGACAGCTCGCCCGGCCGCGCCTTGGCCAGCGCCACGAACTCCTTGATGTTCTTCACCGGCAGCGTGGGGGTGACCACCAGCAGCAGCGGGGAGGAGGAGACGACCGTCACCGGCGCGAAGTCGCGCAGCGGGTCGTAGCCCATTTTGGAAAACAGGCTGGGCACGATCACATGGATCGAGGAATTCACCAACAGCGTGTAGCCGTCGGGCGGGCTCTTCGCGACCATCTCCGCGCCGATCATGCCGCTGGCGCCGGTGCGGTTGTCGACCACGACCTGCTGGCCCCAGGCATCGGTGAGCTTCTGCGCGAGGATGCGGGCGGTGATGTCGACGGGGCCGCCGGCGGTGAAGGGGGCGACAAGGCGGACCGGCTTGGCCGGCCAGGTCTGCGCGGCGGCCTGCGGCATGGCCACGAGTGCGGCCGCGGTAGTGATGGTCAGTACGGCCAGGCGGGTAGGGCTGAGTGTCATGCGTACTCCCGAAGATTGATTTTGTGCTCGTCGGTAAAGCAAGAGGGATGCCCGCGGGCGCCTAGCTTCCTCGATCGGTTAGTATAGCCGCGCCGCTTTCCGCGGCATCGATCGATGGGTTCTAACGATAGTCGTCAACGGAGCAATCAGGGTGAGCGCAAGGACAGGTCTTGGCGGTAAAACGGTTTACGGCGCCCGCGTGGGCATCATCATGCTCGACACGAAATGGCCGCGGCCGCCGGGCGACACCGGCAACGCGCTGACCTGGCCGTTCCCGGTGCTCTACAAGGTGGTCCCCGGTGCGTCCGCGCGCGTGGTGATCCATGAAAAGGGCCAGGGTCTCGGCCCGGCCTTTCTCAAGGCGGCGGAGGAACTGGTGAAGGAGGGCGCGGACGGCATCACCACCACCGGCGGCTTCCTCGCGATTTTCCAGAAGGCGCTGGCCGCGCACGTCAACGTGCCGGTGGCGAGTTCGTCGCTGATGCAGATCCCGCTGGTGCAGGCGCTGTTGCCGCCGGGCAAGCGCGTCGGCGTGCTGTCCGTGCAGGGCAACCGCGTGACCCCGGAGCACTGGGACGCAGTGGGCGCGCCGCACGACACCCCGATCATGGGCACGGAGGGCGGCAAGGAATTCACCCGCGTCATGCTGGGCGACACCATGGACATGGACTACGTGCAGGCCGAGCGCGACATCCTCGACGCCGGGGAGGCGTTGCTCAACAAGCACCCGGACGTCGGCGCGATCGTGTGCGAAAACCACAACATGGGGCCCTACGCGGCGGCCATGCAGCGCCACCTGCGGGTGCCGATCTTCACCGTCTACACCTTCGTGACCTGGTTTCATTCGGGGCTGGCCCCGCGGGACTTCGGTTTTCCGGGGTCGGCGCCGCAGACGCACTGGCAGGAGCGATAAAGGCGTGGGGCGTGACACCCGTCACGCCTTTGTCATTTCCGCTCAGTCCGTTCCGGGCATTTCCCGGAAAGCAAAACAGGAACCATTGCCAAGGGCCTGATTCCGGTCGCATACTGCTTTTTTTCCAGGCAGGTGCGGGCGTTGCATGGCCAAGATCGCGGTGTTCAACCAGAAGGGCGGCGTCGGCAAGACGACGACGGCGCTCAACCTCGCCGCCGTGCTCGCGCGGGCGGGGCGCGATCCGCTGCTGCTCGACCTCGACCCGCAGGCCCACCTGACGGCGATCCACAACGTCGCGGTGAGCGAAGGCCGCGAAAGCCTGTACGGTTTCTACAACGAGAACCGCACCCTGACCGCGCTGGTGCGCGAGGGCGCCGGGGGCTGCAAGGTCATTCCCGCTCATCTCGACCTCGCCAAGGTGGATTCCCAGTTCGGCAAAGGGCCGCAGGTACTGAATCGCTTAAACCAGGGCATCGTGCGCGAGGCGCTGAACACCGACCGGCCGATCGTGATGGACGCCTGCCCGATGCTGGGCGTGCTGTCGCTCAACGCGATCTTCGCCGCCGACCGCGTGCTGGTGCCGATCTCGGCGGATTACCTGGCGACCAAGGGCGCGCAGCAGATCGAACGCACGTTGAAAGCCCTGGAGAACGTGCTCAAGCGCCGCATGGAACGCCGTTACGTGGTGACGCGCTTCGACGGCCGCCGCAAGATGTCGTGGGACATCGACAAGACCCTGCGCGAACGCTACGGCGCGGAGGTGTGCGAAACGCGCATCGCGGAGAACGTCTCGATCGCGGAAAGCCCGGCGCACAACCAGGATGTGCTGGCCCACGCGCCGGAGAGTCGCGGGGCGAAGGATTACGCCGCGCTGGTGGAAGAACTGGGGTGTTCGGGTTTTCTGAACTAGCGGCGCGGCGGCTTCCGTGGTATCAGTCTTTGTTCTGCCCCGACTCGCGTCCGATCAGCGAGATCACGTCTTCGAGATCGAGCGAACCGGGTTCCTTCACGGTCTCGCCCACTTCCTTGCAGTCCAGAATTTCGCAGTTATGGTAGATCTGCCCGAGTTTGCGCTCGGCGTCCGCGCGATCCTTCGCCTGGACCTGGAGGTTTTCGACCACCAGGCCGTTGCGGGTGCGGATGCGGAAGCCGAACTTCGTCATGCGGCGGGCCCCGCGGGTTGGGCAATCCCCGCGGCGGCCAGCGCGGCGCGGTGGCGGCGGGACTTTTCCACGTAGTTAAGGGCGACACTGTTGATGTAGGCGATCTGTTCGGGCGTCAGCGGACGCACCACCTTGCCGGGCGAGCCGATCACCAGCGAGCCGTCGGGAATCACCTTCTTCTCACCGATCAGCGTGTTGGCGCCGATCAGGCAGTTCCTGCCGATCACCGCGCCGTTGAGGATCACCGACTTGATGCCGATCAGGGTGCCGTCGCCGATCGTGCAGCCGTGCACCATCGCCAGATGGCCGATGCTCACGCCCTTGCCGAGCGTGAGGGGAAAGCCGGGATCGGCGTGCAGCACGGCACCGTCCTGCACCTGCGAGTTCTCGCCGATCGTGATCAGGTCGTTGTCGCCGCGGACCGTGCAGCCGTACCACACGCTGGCGTTGGCTTCGAGCACGACCGAGCCCATCACGGCGGCATTCGGCGCGATCCAGTAGTCGCCCTTGAACACGGGTTTGCGGTCGCCGATGGCAAAATGCAAGAGAAATACCCCTCAAAGAAAGCTGCCCGATTATATAGCGCGGGTCGCGGCCCGAAGCCCGCGCGGAATCACCATGCCGGCCAGGATCATCGCGCCGGCCGCCACCGCCAGCGCCCAAGCAAAGCCGCCGCTGGTGTGCACGACATAGCCGGCGAACAGCGGCCCGGCGATCTGGCCGATGCCGAAGGCCGCGGTAAGCCCGGCGATCAGTCCGCCCGCGGCGGTGCCTGCAAGTTCCTGCGCGGCCCGGATGGTCGCCATCGTGATGACCATGAAGGTGCCGCCGACGAGCAGCGCGCTCAGCGCGAAGCCCGCCACGCCGGGAAACGCGGCAAGCAGCGCGATACCGATGCCCTCCAGCAGAAAGCTCCACGCCAGGATTGCCGTGTTGCCGTGGCGTTCCGTCAGACGGCTCGCCGCCAGCGTGCTGGCGGCCGCGGCGAGACCGAGGGCGGGCCAGAACCAGTCGGTAACCGCCGCCGTGCCGAGCGCGTCGCGCGCGATGACGGGGAGGAAAGTGGCGGGAATGATGTAGCCGAAGCCGAAGATGCCGTAGGTCGCGACCAGTACCACGACCGCCCGGCGCGGTGGACGTGCGGTTGGGGCCGCGGCTTGCCGACTTGGCGCCGCCGGTGCCGGCGCGAACAACAGGGGCCATACGCCGACGGTGATCGCGACCGCGAGCGCGCCGAACGCGATCCAGAGCGCAGCCGACGAGGCACCCAAGTTCCGGCCCAGCGCGGCCAGCACGCCGGTGAAGGCCATGCCAAGGCCGACCCCGGCGAACACCACGCCGGACCGTTGCGCCGCGCCGGCGAGCATCAGGCGCTGCATCGCCCAGGCCGATACCAGCACCAGGCCCCACGCGCTCGCGATGCCGGCGAGCGTGCGCAGCACGAGCCACACGCTCGTGCTCTGCGTAAAGCCCATGGCGGCCGTGAGTGCTGCGGTGCCGACGAGACTGGCGGCGATCCAGCGCGCAGGAGGACCCGGCAGCCGGGCGGCGCTGAGTGCGCCCGCAATGTAGCCCAGGTAGTTGGCTGATGCCAGCCAGCTGCCGGCCACGATCGTGAGGCCGGCATCGTGCAGCATGAGCGGCAGTAACGGCGTGTACGCGAAGCGGCCGATGCCCACGGCCACGGCGAGCGTCAGGAAACCGGTCAGTGCGGTACGCCAGGCGGCAGCGGAGCGGTTGTTCTGCATGCGCAAAAAACAAAGGGCAGCCCGGAGGCTGCCCTTCGTCCGTCGTCGGAGGGGCTTACAACAGGGGGACGATCATCAGCGCCACGATGTTGATGATCTTGATCAGCGGATTCACCGCCGGGCCGGCCGTGTCCTTGTAGGGATCGCCCACGGTGTCGCCTGTCACCGCCGCCTTGTGCGCGTCGGAGCCTTTGCCGCCGTGGTTGCCGTCCTCGATGTACTTCTTGGCGTTGTCCCAGGCGCCGCCGCCCGTGGTCATCGAGATCGCCACGAACAGGCCCGTCACGATGGTGCCCATCAGCACGCCGCCGAGCGTCTGCGCGCCGGCGGCCGGGCCGCCGATCCACGCAAAACCCACGCCGACCACGACCGGCACCAGCACCGGCAGTAGCGACGGCACGATCATTTCCTTGATCGCCGCACGCGTCAGCAGGTCCACTGCCTTCGAGTAGTCCGGTTTACCGGTGCCTTCCATGATGCCCGGGATTTCCTTGAACTGGCGGCGTACTTCCACCACCACGGAGCTGGCGGCGCGGCCGACAGCTTCCATCGCCATCGCGCCGAACAGGTAGGGCACGAGCCCGCCGATGAAGAGCCCGATGATGACGTAGTGGTTGGAGAGGTCGAACGTGACCGACTTGCCGGCCGCGTCGAGTGCGTGCGTGTAGTCGGCGAAGAGCACCAATGCCGCGAGGCCCGCGGAGCCGATGGCGTAGCCCTTGGTCACCGCCTTGGTGGTGTTGCCCACCGCGTCCAGCGGGTCGGTGATGGCGCGCACGGATTCCGGCAGCCCCGACATCTCGGCGATGCCGCCGGCGTTGTCGGTGATCGGGCCGTAGGCGTCGAGCGCGACGACGATGCCGGTCATGGACAACATCGAGGTCGCCGCGATGGCGATGCCGTAGAGGCCGCCCAGGGCGTACGCGCCGAGAATGGCCGCGCATACGGCGAGCACGGGGAAGGCGGTCGACTTCATCGACACGCCGAGGCCGGCGATGATGTTGGTCGCGTGGCCGGTCGTGGAGGCCGCCGCCACGTGGCGCACCGGTCCGTATTCCGTCGCGGTGTAGTACTCGGTGATGACGACCATCAGCGCGGTCAGTACCAGGCCGATCACCGCGGCACCGAACAGCTTCACCGGCGTGAGTTCGGGGTAGAAGGTGCTGATGTTGCCCATCAGCATCTGGGTGACGAACCAGAAGGCGACCAGCGCGATCACGCCCGACACGGCGAGGCCGCGATACAGTGCGTTCATGATCTTGCCGCCGTCGCGCGCCTTCACGAAGTAGCAGCCGACGATGGAGGCGAGGATGGACACGCCGCCCAGCAGGAGCGGATAGACCGCCGCGTTGAAGGCGACGGCCGGGTCGGACAGCATCAGCGCGCCGAGCAGCATGGTGGCGACGATGGTGACCGCGTAGGTCTCGAACAGGTCGGCGGCCATGCCGGCGCAATCGCCGACGTTGTCGCCCACGTTGTCCGCGATCACCGCCGGGTTGCGCGGGTCGTCTTCGGGTATGCCGGCTTCCACTTTGCCCACCAGGTCAGCGCCGACGTCTGCGCCCTTGGTGAAGATGCCGCCGCCCAGACGAGCGAAGATCGAGATCAGCGAGCCGCCGAAGGCGAAGCCCACCAGCGGATGGGCGATGTCCTTGATGCTGCTGCCCGCGGGCGCGCCGTTATGCAGCACCCAGAAAAAGCCGGCCACGCCCAGCAGGCCGAGGCCCACCACCAGCAGACCGGTGATCGCGCCGCCGCGGAAGGCCACCGACAGGGCGTCGTTCAGGCCCTTGCGGGCGGCCTCGGCGGTACGCACGTTGGCGCGCACGGAGACGTTCATGCCGATCACGCCTGTCAGGCCCGACAGGATGGCGCCGAAGGCGAAACCGGCCGCCATGGTCCAGCCGAGCGCGACGCCGATCACGACCAACAGGATCACGCCGACGATTGCGATCGCCTTGTACTGGCGCCACAGATAGGCCACCGCGCCCTGCTGAATAGCCGCCGCGATTTCGCGCATGCGGTCGTTGCCGGCGGGCAGCTTCATGATGTTGAGCGCCCAGACCATGCCGAAGAGGATGCCGATGCCCGCGCAGGCAAGCGCGATCAAGAGGCCCAAGGATGCAGTCATTTCAATCTCCCGTCTGTCGTCGGCCCGGATGCTGCATCCAGGCGACGGTCGTTGTTCTCAATCCGTGACCGGAAACGGATGTTCCGGCCGGCAAAGCCCATGATTTTACTGGTTTTCGGTGTCCCGCCGCCAGTATCAGGTCCGGGCACCGCCGGACAGCGCCGCCAGGACCCGTTCCCGGACCTGGTCCACGCCCCCGAGTCCGTGCACCCTGACGTATTTCGGCGCCCGCGCGTCGCGCGTCGCGGCCCAGGCGCGGTAATAATCCACCAGGGGTTTGGTCATGGCGTGGTACTGGGCGAGGCGGTGCTTGACCGTTTCCTCGCGGTCGTCATCGCGCTGCACCAGCGGCTCGCCGCTGACGTCGTCCTTGCCGGCCGTCTTCGGGGGGTTGAACTGGAGGTGGTAGGTGCGGCCCGAGGCCAGATGCACGCGCCGGCCGGAGAGCCGCGTCACGACCTCTTCGTCCGGCGCATCGACCTGCAGCACGTAGTCGATGGGGAGACTGTTCACTTTCATCGCTTCAGCCTGCGGGATCGTGCGCGGGAAACCGTCGAACAGATAGCCGTTCGCGCAGTCCGGTTCGCGCGTTCGCCCCACGACCATGCGGATCACCACGTCGTCCGGCACCAGCGCGCCGGCATCCATGAGCTTCTTGGCCTCGAGGCCGAGCGGCGTGCCGGCCTTGATTTCCCGCCGCAGCATGTCGCCGGTGGAAATCTGCGGAATGCCGAATTTCTCGGTGAGAAAGCGGGCTTGGGTGCCTTTGCCGGCGCCCGGAGGTCCCAGCAGAATGATGCGCATCATATGGGCGGCGTAGACACAATCTGCCGCAGGCGGATGCCGGCGCGGCGAGCACATCTTTCGGTGTTGTTGTCAGTCAGGCATCCGCAGTATGCGGATGTCCTCCCCGGTGCTGAGCCAGCCGCGGCTAACTCAATGAAACAGCGATGATTATACCCGGCGGCGGCGGTCGGGCCAATCCGGGCGCCGGGTCAGATGGCGCTCAGTTGGCAAACACAGCCCGCACGCGCGCGAGATCGTCCTCGGTGTCCACGCCCGCGTGGGGCGCGCTGGGCGTGAGCGCCAGGCCGATCTTGTAGCCGTGCCACAGCGTACGCAGTTGCTCAAGCGCTTCGAAATGCTCGATCGGCGCCGGAGGCAGTTGCACGTACTTGCGCAGGAAGCCGGCCCGGTAGGCGTAGACGCCGATGTGGCGGAACACGGGCAGGCCGGGCGGCATCGCGGTGATGCCCGCGGCCCAGGTGTCCCGCGCGAACGGGATCGGCGCGCGGCTGAAATAGAGCGCGTAGCCGTAGCGGTCGAGCACGACCTTGACCACGTTCGGGTTGGCGGCCTGCGCGGCGTCGTCCAGCGGGTGGCAGGCGGTGGTCATTTCAGCGTCGGGCATGTGCGCGAAAGCGTTGGCGACGAGCCGGATCAACTGCGGTTCGATCAGCGGTTCGTCGCCTTGCACGTTGACGATGATCTCGTGGCCCACGATGTTGCGCCGGCGCACGACTTCCGCGATGCGCTCGGTGCCGTTGACATGGTCCGCCGCGGTCATCTCCGCCGTGAAGCCATGCTGCTCGGCCGCGCGCGCGATGTCGGCATGGTCGGTGGCGATGATGACCTCGGACGCGCCGCTCTCCTTCGCGCGCTCGGCCACGCGCACCACCATCGGTTTGCCGCCCAGGTCGGCAAGCGGCTTGCCGGGCAGGCGGGTGGACGCGTAGCGGGCAGGGATGACGACGATGAAGGACATGGCAGGACGCGGCAGGCTACGGCGCCGGCGGGCGGCGTTTGCGCCAGTCGGCCAGTTCGGTTTCGCTCAACTTGCGCGCCTCGTCCTCCAGCATGACGGGGATGCCGTCCTTCACCGGGAACGCGAGACCGCTTTCCACGGCGACGAGTTCCTGTGCCGCCCTGTCGTACTGCAACGGCGCCTTGGTGATCGGACAGACGAGCAGGTCGAGCAGTTTCGGGTCCATGGTGTTCCTGTGTCCCTGCGCCGCGGTCAGCGCGGCCGGCGGGGAGCGAATAACTGCACTAAGCGTGCGGCGAGCGCCTCGTCCACGCGGGCCTCGACCGGCAGCGCCCAGCAGCGCTCGGTGGCGAACGCCGCGCATTTTACTGCATCCTTTTCGGTCATCACGATGAGATCGGTAGCGGGGACTTCGAGGTCCGCTGCAGTATAGGCGTGGTGGTCGGGGAAGGGATGCCGCACGATCGTCAGCCCCAGTGCCTCGAGGTGGCGGAAAAAACGCTCGGGGTCGCCGATGCCCGCCATGGCGTGGACGGGCCTGCCCGCGAACCCGGCCGCGGGCGCGCTGCGCGCCGGCTCGCGCAGGTTGCGCAGCGTGCCGCCCTCCAGTCGCAGGTGCAGGGCGCCGGCGGGAACGCCGTCCGGCGTGCCCGTGCCGTTGACCACCACGGCGTCGACACCGGTCAGACGCGACAGCGGTTCGCGCAAGGGGCCGGCCGGCAGCAGCCAACCGTTGCCGAAACCGCGCGCGCCGTCCACCACCGCGATCTCGAAATCCCGCGCGAGTGCATAGTGCTGCAGGCCGTCGTCGCTCACGAGGATGTCGCAGGCGGGGTGTGCCGCCAGCAGCGCGGCGGCGGCGGCGGCGCGGTCGGCGCCGATCCAGACCGGCACGCCAGCGCGCGCCGCCAGCAGCGCGGGTTCGTCGCCGACGATGGCGGGATCATCACCGGGCGCCACGGCGCGCGGGCCGGCTGCCGTGCCCCCATAGCCGCGGCTGATGATCCCGGGCCGATGGCCCTGCGCCAGCAGGCGCGCCGCCAGCCACAGCACGAGCGGCGTCTTGCCGCTGCCGCCCACGGTGAGATTGCCGACGACGATGACCGGCACGGGCAGCCGGTGCGCGCGGAACAGGCCCGCGCGGAACAGCGCGCGGCGCAGCGCAATGAGCAAAGCGAAGAGCCCGCTCAGCGGGAGCAACACGGCGTGGGCCGGCGAGCGCCGATACCAGAGTCGCTCGAGACCTCGCATGAGGAGCGGCGGCGCCGCGCGCCGAGGGATTACTTCTTGGAGGACTGCGTGGTGAACGTGATGCGGGCAAAGCCGGCCACGCGCGCGGCTTCCATCACGTTGATCACCGACTGGTGGGTCGCGTTCTGGTCGGCGTTGATGACGATCACCGGATCGGGGTTGCCCGCGGCGGCGCGCTTGAGTTCCGCGGCGAAGGCGTCCGGGCCGCTGAAGGGCACCGGGGTCTTGTTCACCACGTAATGGCCTTCCGCGTTGACCGCCACGTTGATCTGGTTGGGGCGTTCCTGCGGCGCGTTGGCGTCCGCCTGCGGCAGGTTGATCTGGAGCTCGGAGTAACGCGAGTAGGTGGTGGTGACCATCAGGAAGATGAGGATCACCAGCAGCACGTCGATCAACGCGATGAAGTTGATCTCCGGCTCGTCCCGCACCGCGCCGCGGCGGAAGTTCATGGCGTCAGCCCCTAGGCCTGGCGCTGGCCGTGGACGATATCGACCAGCTTCAGCGCCTGGTGTTCCATCTCGATCAGGTAGTCGTCCACCTTGGCGCGGAAGTAGCGGTAGAAGATCAGGCTGGGGATGGCCACGATCAGGCCCATCGCGGTGTTGTAGAGCGCGATCGATATGCCGTGCGCGAGCACCACCGGGTTGCTGCCCTGGGGCGCCTGCGAGCCGAAGATCTCGATCATGCCGATGACCGTGCCGAGCAGGCCGAGCAGCGGGCCCAGTGCCGCGATCGTGCCGAGGGTGTTCAGGAAGCGCTCGAGTTCGTGCGCCACGGCCCGGCCGGCGTCCTCAATGGCCTCCTTCATGATCGGCGAGGCGCTTTTGGCATTGCGCAGGCCCGCGGCGAGGACCTGGCCGAGCGGCGAGCCGGCGGCGAGCCGGCTGACCAGCGGCTCGGTCACGCCGTGCTGGCGGTATTCATTGACGGTCTGCGCGAGCAGGTCGCGCGGCGCCACCGCCGAGGCCCGCAGCGACCACAGGCGCTCGCCGATGACGGCCAGCGCGACCACGGAGGCGAGGAGGAGGGGCCAGATCGGCCAGCCGGCCGCTTCGATAATCGCAAACACGGTGCGCTCCGTTCACTCGGCAAATTGAAGCGCGCAATGTAGCGTGCGCCCCCTGTTTGAGCAAGCAAGCGCGCGCGGCCGGTTAGTGGAGGCACGCACGCAACGCTTGTCAACGCATATCCGCCATGATCGCGGATACGGCCGCGTCGCTGTGGTGTGCGCGACACGGTGCGTCGGGGTGGCGGCGAAGGGGCAGTGGAAATCCGCGGCGGGATGAGAGCGCGGCACTCGGAGTTGGCGGACAACACTCGCGCCGACTCTCACGAAAAAAATCCAACTGCCTTGCCTGTAAGCGCTTTTTGCGGTTGTCCACAATTGCTGTGGATAAGCGTGTGGATTGTTTCGGATGAGCGTTCGTAAGTGGTAACGATGACTGGTTTTTTGCTGGCCTGATTACTTTTTGAACTGCACGTTTTTATCATTAATTTCATGGCGTTACGACATTTTTCCCTAGGGCGCCCCAGTGG
>JBOIEQ010000057.1:0-25612 GCA_050741255.1 Burkholderiales bacterium
GTTCACGGCCGCGGGTCCTGATCTCGTGCGGCAGTTGCAGGCCCTGGGTTTCGGGGTTTTCCTGGATCTCAAGTTCCACGACATTCCCAACACCGCCGCGCAGGCCTGTGCCGCCGCTACCCGGCTCGGTGTGTGGATGCTCAATGTGCACGCTGCGGGCGGCCAGGCGATGCTGGCCGCCACGCGTGAGGCAGTCACGAAGGCCGCTGCGGAAAGCGGCCAGCCGCTGCCGCTGCTGATCGCAGTCACGGTGCTGACCAGTCTGGGCGCGGACGATCTGGCCGCGATCGGCGTGGCCGGTACACCGGAGGCGCAGGTGCTGCGGCTGGCGAAGCTCGCCCAGGCGAACGGACTCGATGGCGTGGTCTGTTCCGCGCGCGAGGCCCCGGCGTTGCGACAGGCCTGTGGCAAGGAGTTCAAACTGGTCACGCCCGGCATCCGGCCGGCGGGCAGCGCCGCGAACGATCAGGTACGGGTAATGACCCCGGAGGCCGCCGTCGCGGCGGGTGCGGATTACCTGGTGGTCGGACGCGCCATCACGGGCGCGGCCGATCCATCGGCGGCGCTGGACGCCATCAATGCCAGCATCGGGGCGACCGCGTGAAGATCACCATGATCGGCACCGGCTACGTCGGACTGGTGACCGGCGCCTGTTTCGCCGAAGTCGGCAACGACGTGCTGTGTCTCGATGTGGATGCGCGCAAGATCGATACGCTCAACGCCGGCGGCGTCACGATCCACGAGCCGGGGCTGCCGGAGATGATCCGCCGCAACGTGGCCGCCGGCCGCCTGCGCTTCACTACGGACATCGATGCTGCGGTACAGCATGGCCTGGTGCAATTCATCGCGGTGGGCACGCCGCCGGACGAGGACGGCTCGGCCGACATGCGCTACGTGATCGAGGCGGCGCGCAACGTCGGCCGCCGCATGACGGAATGGCGCATCGTGGTGGACAAGTCCACCGTGCCGGTGGGTACCGCCGACCGGGTGCGCGAGGCGATCCGCGGTGAATTGCGCGCGCGGGGCGCGGATACGGCCTTCGCCGTGGCCTCCAACCCGGAGTTTCTCAAGGAAGGCGCGGCGGTCGAGGATTTCATGCGTCCAGACCGCATCGTCGTCGGCGCGGACGATGAACAGGCGATCGCAACGCTGCGCACGCTCTACGCACCGTTCCAGCGCAACCACGAACGCCTGCTGGTGATGGATGTGCGGTCGGCCGAACTCACCAAGTACGCGGCCAATGCGATGCTGGCCACGCGCATTTCCTTCATGAACGAACTGGCGAATCTGGCTGAAAAACTCGGCGCCGACATCGAGCATGTGCGCCAGGGCATCGGCTCGGATGTGCGCATCGGCTACCATTTTCTGTATCCCGGCGTTGGCTACGGCGGGAGTTGCTTCCCCAAGGACGTCAAGGCGCTGCAGTTCACGGCACGCGAGCACGGCACGCCCCTGCGGCTGCTGCACGCGGTCGAGGCCGTGAACGAAGCGCAGAAGCTGCGGCTCGCCGACAAGATCGTGGCGCGTTTCGGCGGCGACCTCGCCGGACGCACGTTCGCGCTGTGGGGGCTTGCCTTCAAGCCGAACACCGACGACATGCGCGAGGCGCCCTCACGGGCGGTGATCGGAGCGCTGGCCTCGCGCGGCGCGCGCATCGCCGCCTACGATCCGGTCGCGATGGACGAAGCCCGACGTGTGCTGGACCAAGCGCCGGTGTCGTTCGCCGCTTCGCCGATGGCCGCGCTGGACGGGGCGGACGCCCTCGTGATCATCACCGAGTGGAAGGAATTCCGCAGCCCCGACTTCGCGGAGATCAAGCGCCGGCTGAAGCAGCCGGTGATCTTCGACGGTCGCAACCTGTTCGAGCCCGCCGTCGTGCAGGCGGGCGGTCTGGAGTACTACGGCATCGGCCGGGGAGAAGCCCTTGGATGACCGCACCCTGATCAAACGTCTGCGCCGCGCGCGCGTGCTGGTGGTGGGGGATGTCATGCTCGACCGCTACTGGTTCGGCGACGTCTCCCGCATCTCGCCGGAAGCGCCGGTGCCGGTGGTGCGCGTCGAGCGTACCGAGGAGCGCCCGGGCGGTGCCGCCAACGTGGCGCGGAACGCCGCAGCGCTGGGCGCGAAGGCCACGCTGCTGTCCGTGGTGGGCCGCGACGAAGCCGGGACCAAGCTGGGCGCCCTTGTGCGCAAGGCCGGCATTGCTGCGCGCCTGCACCGCGACGCCGGCATCGACACCACGGTCAAGCTGCGGGTCATCGGCCGCAGCCAGCAACTGTTGCGGGTGGATTTCGAGACGATGCCCAGCCACGAAATCCTGCAGTCGAAACTCAAGGAATTCGCGCGGCTCGTGCGCCAGTGCGATGCCGTGATCCTGTCGGACTACGGCAAGGGCGGTCTCGCCCATATCGCGCGCATGATCAAGCTCGCGCGTGCCGCAGGCAAGCCGGTGCTGGTCGATCCGAAAGGGGACGACTTCTCGCGCTACCGCGGTGCCACCGTGGTCACGCCCAATCGCGCCGAGTTCCGTGTCGTCGCGGGGCAGTGGCGCAACGAGCGCGATCTCGCCGCACGTGCGGAGAAGTTGCGCCGCAACCTGCGGCTGTCGGCCCTGCTGGTGACGCGCAGCGAGGAAGGCATGACCCTCTACGCGGCAGGGTCGCGGCTGCATGTCTCGGCGCAGGCGCGCGAGGTGTACGATGTAAGCGGCGCCGGCGACACGGTGATCGCGACGCTGGCAGCGATGCTGGCCGCGGGGGTGTCGCTGCCGGATGCGGTGACGATTGCCAACCGCGCGGCGAGCATCGTGGTCGCCAAGTTCGGCACCGCGGTGGTGACGCCGCAGGAGCTGTTCTCCGAACGGGATTCGGGATTCGGGATTCGGGATTCGAAATCATGAGCATCGTCGTGACCGGCGCCGCGGGATTTATCGGTTCCAATCTGGTGCGGGCTTTGAACGCGCGCGGCGAGACCGACATCATCGCCGTCGACAATCTCGCGCAGGGCGACAAGTTCGCGAACCTCGCGGACTGCGAGATCGCCGATTATCTCGATCAGGACGAGTTCCTCGCGCGCTTGGAGGAGGGCGCGTTCGAGAATGATCTGACGGCGATCCTGCACCAGGGCGCCTGCTCGGACACGACCGAGCGCGACGGCCGCTACATGCTGCGCAACAACTACGCGTATTCGAAATCGGTATTGGACTACTGCATGGCGGAGGAAGTACCGTTCCTCTACGCGTCCTCGGCGGCTGTCTACGGCGGTGGCACGGAGTTCCGCGAGGCGCGGGAGTGCGAGGGGCCGCTCAACGTCTACGGCTATTCGAAATTCCTGTTCGACCAGTACGTGCGCCGCCTGTGGTCCGAGCGCACGACCCAGATCGTCGGCCTGCGCTACTTCAACGTCTACGGCGACCGCGAAGCGCACAAGGGGCGGATGGCGTCGGTGGCGTATCACTTCTTCAACCAGTACCGTGCCGACGGCCGCGTGCGCCTGTTCGAGGGCAGCGGCGGCTACGCCCACGGCGAGCAGCGGCGCGACTTTATCTCCGTCGAGGACGTCGTGAAGGTCAACCTGCACTTCCTCGACCACCCGGATGCTGCCGGCATCTTTAATTGCGGTACAGGCGCGGCGGAGAGCTTCAACGCGGTTGCCCTGGCCACGGTCAACGCCCTGCGCCAGGCGGAAGGCAAGCCCGTGCTGCCGCTGGAGGCGCTGCAGGCGGAGAAGATCGTCGACTACATTCCCTTCCCGGTCGACCTCAAGGGCCGTTACCAGAGCTACACCCAGGCGGACCCGAGCCGGCTGCGGGCTGCGGGCTACACCGAGCCCTTCCTGACGGTCGGTGAGGGCGTCGCGCGCTACTGCGGGCAGATGCTGGCGCGCGCGGCCGCCTGAGCGCCCTCCACCGTGAAGCAGTCTCTCGAGGATTTTGTCGGCAATACGCCGCTCGTGCGCCTGCAGCGCATGGGTGCGGGCGGCAACACCTTGCTGGCCAAGCTCGAAGGCAATAATCCGGCGGGCTCGGTCAAGGATCGGCCCGCGCTGTCGATGATCGTCAACGCGGAAGCCCGTGGAGAAATCAAGCCCGGAGATACCCTGATCGAAGCCACCAGCGGCAACACGGGCATCGCCCTGGCCATGGTGGCGGCGATGAAGGGTTACCGCATGATCCTGATCATGCCGGACAACCTATCCGTCGAACGCCGCTCCAGCATGAAAGCCTACGGCGCCGAGTTGATCCTGACACCGGCGGCGCAGGGCGGCATGGAATACGCGCGCGACCTCGCCGCGCAGATGGTCCGCGAGGGCAAGGGCAAGGTGCTCGACCAGTTCGCGAATCCGGACAACCCGCTCGCGCACTACGAGACGACCGGGCCCGAGTTGTGGCGGGATACCGGAGGCCGGATCACGCATTTCGTGTCCAGCATGGGCACCACCGGCACCATCATGGGCGTGTCGCGCTACCTCAAGGAAAAGAACCCGGCGGTCCGCATCGTTGGCTGCCAGCCGGCGGAAGGGTCGCAGATCCCGGGTATCCGCAAGTGGCCGCAACAATACCTGCCGAAGATCTGCGACTGGTCGCGCGTGGACGAAGTGATCGAGATCAAGCAGGCCGACGCCGAGCACACCATGCGCGAACTGGCCCGCGTGGAGGGTATCTTCGCCGGCGTGTCTTCCGGCGGCGCGGCGTGGGCGGCGCTGCAGGTGGCGCGCGACGCGAAAAATTCCGTGATCGCCTTCATCGTTTGCGACCGCGGGGACCGCTACCTGTCCACCGGCGTCTACCCAGGTTAAATGAGCGGGAATTAACAATGCAGCCGGTATTGGCGTTCGATATCGAAACCGTCCCCGACGTGCAGGGGCTGCGCACGCTCTACGAACTCGGGCCGGACCTGCCGGACGAGGACGTGGCGGCGATGGCCATGCAGCGGCGGCGGCAGAGTCACGGCACGGACTTCCTGCCGCTTCATCTGCACCGCGTGGTATCCATCGCCTGCGCATTGCGCGAGCGCGACAGCTTCCGGGTGTGGTCGCTCGGCGATGAGAAGGACACCGAGGGCCAGTTGATCCAGCGCTTCTTCGACGGCATCGAGAAATACACCCCGCAGATCGTGTCGTGGAATGGCAGCGGTTTCGATCTGCCGGTGCTGAATTACCGGGGCCTCGTGCACGGCGTGCGCGCGGCGCGCTTCTGGGACCAGGGCGAGGACGACCGAGATTTCAAGTGGAACAACTACATCAGCCGCTACCACGCGCGCCATCTCGACCTGATGGACCTGCTGGCGATGTATCAGCCCCGGGGGGCCGCGCCGCTGGATGACCTCGCGCAGCTGATGGGGCTGCCGGGCAAGATCGGCATGCACGGTTCCGCCGTGTGGGGCGCCTACCGGGAAGGCCGGCTGACCGACATCCGCCGCTACTGTGAAGCGGATACCGCCAACACCTACCTGGTCTATCTCGCTTTCCAGAAGATGCGCGGCGCACTGACCGCGGACGCCTGGCGGGCCGAGACCGTGCTGGTGCGCGAGACGCTCGCGCGTAGCGAAGAGCCCCACTGGCGCGAGTTCCTCGGCCGCTGGCCGGCGCTTTGACCGCCGTGCTGCTGGACATCGAATCCCTGGACGCGGAGGGGCGCGGCATCGCGCGCCACGAGGGCAAGGTCGTGTTCGTGGATGGTGCGCTACCCGGCGAACAGGTCGAGGCGCACGTCTTCCAGCGCCGGCCGAGCTTCGACCTGGCGACGACCAAGCACATCCTGCAGGAGAGCCCGTTCCGGACGGTGCCGCGCTGTCCCCACTTCGGCACCTGCGGCGGTTGCAGCCTGCAGCACTTCGACGTGCGCGCGCAGGTCGCCGCCAAGCAGCGCGTGCTGGAAGACAACCTGGCGCGCATCGGCAAAGTCAGGCCCGCGCAGGTGCTGGCGCCCATCATCGGGCCGGCATGGGGCTACCGCCACCGCGCGCGCTTCTCAGCCCGCTACGTGTTCAAGAAAGGCGGCGCACTGATCGGTTTCCGTGAGCGCAAGTCGAGTTTCGTCACCGACATGGCGTCCTGCGAGGTGGTGCCGCTAGGCATCTCCGCGCTTCTGCCGCGACTGCGCGAACTGGTCCACGAATTGTCGATCCGCGAAGCGGTGCCCCAGATCGAACTGGCGGTGGGAGAGACGGTCACCGTGCTGGTGTTCCGGGTGCTCGCTTCGCCGAACGCCACGGACCGCGACCGGCTGTCCGCCTTTGGCCGGGAGCACGGCGTGTCGGTCTATCTGCAGCCCAAGGGACCGGATACCGCGGCGCCGCTGGAGGGCCCGCCGGTGGCGCTCGACTACGTCCTACCCGAATTTGGCCTGCGCATCGCCTTCGGACCGACCGACTTCACGCAGGTCAACCCCGCCGTCAACGCCGTGCTGGTGCGGCGCGCGCTGTCCCTGCTTGAACCGCAACCGGGCGAGCGCATCGCCGATCTCTTCTGCGGGCTCGGCAACTTCACGCTCGCGATCGCCCGGCGCGGCGCCCGCGTGATGGGGGTGGAGGGCAGCAGCGTGCTGCTGGCCCGTGCGGCGGAGAACGCCCGGGCCAACGGGCTGGCCGACCGGGTCGAATTCCGTGTGGCCGACCTGTTCAAGGTGACGCCCGCCACACTGGAGGGCTGGGGGGCGTTCGATCGCATGCTGATCGACCCGCCGCGCGACGGCGCAATGGATCTGGTCAAGTCACTGGGGCCGGCGGGGCCGAAGCGGATCGTCTACGTTTCGTGCAATCCCGCCACGCTGGCCCGCGATGCGGAGGTGCTGGTGCACGTGCACGGCTACGTATTGGGGGCGGTGGGGATCGTCAACATGTTCCCGCACACCGCGCATGTGGAGTCGATCGCGGTTTTTGACAAGATCGGTTAGCCGCCAAGACGCCAAGGCGCCAAGAACGTCAGGGCCAATAAAAACGGCCGGTCAAAGACCGGCCGTTTTGTTTTCGGAAAGAGCCGGTAACGTTCAGTCGCGATCACCGCCGAAGATGCCCAGCAGTTGCAGCAGGCTGGAAAACAGGTTGTAGACCGACACGTACAGCGTCAGCGTCGCCGACACGTAGTTGGTCTCGCCGCCGCGCACGATGTTGTTGATCTGCCAGAGGATCACCAAGGTCGAGAACACCACGAACAGGGAGAGAATCACCAACTGCGCCACCGGGCTCTGGAAGAACACGTTGGCGATGACGCCCAGCATCAGGACGATAGCACCCACCGCCAGGAATTTGCCCATGCCGGAGAGGTCACGCTTGGTGGTGGTGGCGATGCCGGCCATCACGAAGAACACGGCCGCCGTGCCGCCGGCCGCCATGGCGATCAGCGCGGCGCCGTTGCGGAAGCCGAGGATGTTCTGGAGCAGCGGGCCCAGCAGCAGGCCCATGAAGAGCGTGAAGCCGAGCAGCAGGACGACGCCCAGGCCGCTGTCGCGGTTCTTCTCGATCGCGTAAATCCAGCCGTAGAACACCGCCAGGATCACGAAGAACCCGATCATGGGGTTGCTGCGAAGGATGCTGAGGTCGATGTTGGTGCCGATCACCGCGCCGATGGCGGTGGGTATCAGCGACAGCGCCAGCAGCAGGTAGGTGTTGCGCAGGACGCGATTCTGGCTGGCGGCAATGCCGGCCGGCGCGTTGATGGGCTGAGAGTTGAAGTCGATGGCCATGGGATGCTGAGCTCCTCTATGTCTAGGTATGTACTATTGGTACGTACTATTACTAACTATATTTATGCGCCGTCTGAGCTTGATCAAAACACTCGGCTACCAAGACTAGCCGACCGGGCGTGAAGTTTCAATCATTTGGGGCTAACATTGCGCCCGGGGTCATGCCGCCAAGTGCCTGATGTCATTCGTAATCGGCGTCATTGCCCTGCGCAATGGCGCTTGACGGGCGCGCCATGGCATGCGGAAGGTTGGCAGAGCGGTTGAATGCACCGGTCTTGAAAACCGGCAGAGTCGCAAGACTCTCGTGAGTTCGAATCTCACACCTTCCGCCATACCCTGCCGCTCCCGATCAGAACTTCTCCGCCACGTACTTGAACGGGTAATCCTTCGCCTTGTAGCGGCCGATCTTGCGCTTGGGCAGTTTGACCTTCTCTACCGGAACGGCCTTGTAGGGAATCTGCTTGAGGAGGTGGCTGATCACGTTCAGGCGCACGGACTTCTTGTCCTCCGAACGGGCCACGAACCACGGTGCGTAGCCCGTATCTGTGGCGGCGAACATCTCGTCGCGCGCTTTCGTGTAGTCGTCCCAGCGGTCGTAGGACTTCACGTCCATCGGCGAGAGCTTCCAGGTCTTGCGGCCGTCCTCGATGCGCGCCGCGAGTCGTCGGGTCTGCTCTTCCGGGCTTACCTCCAGCCAGTATTTGAGCAGGATGATGCCGGACTTGATCATCAACTGCTCGAACAGGGGCGTCATTTTCAGGAACTGCTGCGCCTGCTCGTCGGTGCAGAAGCCCATCACGCGCTCGACGCCGCCGCGGTTGTACCAGCTGCGGTCGAAAATCACGACCTCACCCGCCGCCGGGAGGTGCGGCAGGTAGCGTTGCAGGTACATCTGGGACTTCTCGCGTTCGGTCGGCGCGGCCAGGGCGATGACCCGGAACACCCGCGGACTGACGCGCTCGGTGAGGGCCTTGATGGTGCCGCCCTTGCCGGCGCCGTCCCGCCCCTCGAAGACGATGCAGACCTTGAGGCCCTTGGCCTTGACCCATTCCTGGAGCTTGACCAGTTCGACGTGCAGCTTCTTGAGCTGGCGGTCGTACTCCTTGCCGGACAGTTTGCGGCCGGCGGCCGTCCCGGCCGCACCCGCAGCGGCAGACTTGCCTTTGCGCTCCTTCGCCTTTCGCTCCTCAGCAGACTTCTTGGGCATGACCGTTCTCCAGGATTTTCGTGGTGATCCTCAAGGCCTTCCGGCCTGTCCTTCATTCCGGGGCCGGGGCCCGGGCATGCCTATTTCTTCTTCGCGGCGGCCTTCGGCGCCGGTTCGACGCTCAGCGCCATCGCTTCCGTATAGGTCACCTCGACCTTGTCGCCCTTTTTGACGACTTTGAACTGGTCGGGGTTATGCACGTCGAGCACCATGCTGTTGCCGCGCGGCCCTTTGAGCGTGATGGTGCTGTTCTTGGGATCGACCGCCGTGACATCCGCGATCGCCGTGACCTGGCGCGCGCCGGCAACGGCGGGTCGTTCGCCGGGCTTTGCGACGGCTGCGCCGTCGCGTACGGTCACGGTATCGGCACCGGCTTTGGGCGCTGTCTTCTGCAACTCGAGCGTGAGCGCCTGCACGTAGCGGGCGACCACGAAGTCACCGAGCTTGATCTGGGCGAAATTCTTGACCTCGTCTCCGGCAACGACGTCGACGATCTTGCCTTCGGGGCCTTTCAGGGTGACTGTCCGCGTGGCCTTGTCGATGCCGACGACCTGGGCACTGACTTCAATCGCCCTGACGACTGCGGCCTTCCCGGGTTCGCTGGCGACGACAACGCCGCCCTTCGCATCGGGTTTCTGTGCCACTGCGGTGGTGACAACCGTGGCGGCGACCAGGGCGGCGGCGAGACTCAATCCGGTGCCCAATCTGATCTTCTTCATTTGTATGCTCCTGAGGGAAGGGAAAGGCATGCGTGACAATGGCGGCATATTTTGGGGAATGTCGACCCGGCGGGTTTGCGCTGGATCAACAAAGCGCATCCCTTGTCATGGGGTGTTGGTCGGGGACCAGCGCCGATTGTATCCGGGCGCCATCAGTCGGGTGCGGGGGCACCGCAAACGCGGGCTACGCGGAATGCTCCGGCATGGGCGCTTGCTTGAAAACGACGGACTTGGTCCCGTCGAAACTGATCACGACGCCCTGGTTGGACGCCACTGCCGCGATCGATGATCGTGCAGTGGACGGCACTGGCGGGCCATGCCCGCGCCGGGGGTCAGCGCGGACGGGCGTTGGCGCGCGGGGCGCCGGAGCGCAATTCGGCTCGCAACTGGCGATAGAGGGCGGGTTTGCGTGACCGCAGGTAGCCGGCGAGCCGGAAATCCTCACCGCGCGCCTGGGCAAGGTCGATGCGCTCCACATGCACCAGCCGCACGAGTTCCCGCACCGGACGGGGCATCACACGGCCGCTTTCGTAGCGGGAGCCGCCGCTCTGGGTCACGCCGACACGGCTCCAGAATTGCTGCTGGTTCAGGCCGAGCCGTCGACGGATGTCGCGGGGGTTATCGGCACGAGGGGAAGAGCGGGTGGCAGTCGATGGCATGATGTTTTTGCGGATGCGGTCTGATGGATGACGACGACATGGACAATCCGGTGGCCGGCAAGTTCACGCGATCCCCCGGCCCCGGGGGATCGGCGGCTGCAGGGGTATTCGTCCGGGTGAGCAAAATCGGATAAAATTCAAGGTTTTCCGCCAAATACCGTCGTTAAACCGGCATTCGTTATTCGTTGTCATTCGTTAAATGATGGCCGCGTGCGGCCACCCGGAATCATGTCTCTCATCGTTCAAAAATACGGCGGCACTTCCGTCGGCAGCCCCGAACGGATCAAGAACGTTGCCCGGCGCGTGGCGCGCTGGCAGCGGCAAGGGCACGACATCGTCGTGGTGGTCTCCGCCATGTCCGGCGAGACCAACCGGCTGATCGCGCTGGCGAAGGAAATCCAGACCCAGCCCGACCCGCGGGAGATGGACGTCATGGTCTCGACCGGAGAGCAGGTCACCATCGCCCTCCTGTGCATGGCGCTGATCGACATGGGCGTGAAAGCCCGCAGTTACACCGGCGGGCAGGTCAGGATCCTGACCGACAACGCGCATACCAAGGCGCGGATCGTCAGTATCGACGAGGAGAACCTGCGGCGCGATCTTGTGGAAGGCTGCGTCGTCGTCGTCGCCGGCTTTCAGGGCGTCGACGAGGCCGGCAACATCACCACGCTCGGCCGCGGCGGCTCGGACACCACTGGCGTGGCGCTGGCGGCGGCGCTGAAGGCCGACGAGTGCCAGATCTACACCGACGTGGACGGGGTGTACACCACGGACCCGCGCATCGTGCCGGAAGCGCGGCGGCTGAAGACGATCACTTTCGAGGAAATGCTCGAAATGGCGAGCCTCGGCTCCAAGGTGCTGCAGATCCGCTCGGTCGAATTCGCCGGCAAGTACAACGTGCGGTTGCGCGTGCTCTCCAGCTTCGAGGAAGAAGGCGAGGGCACGCTGATCACTTTCGAGGAAGACGCGCAAATGGAAGCAGCCACCATCTCGGGCATCGCGTTCATCCGCGATGAGGCCAAAATCACCATCCTCGGCGTGCCCGACCGGCCGGGGATCGCCTATCAGATCCTCGGTCCCGTCGGCGATGCGAACGTGGATGTGGACATGATCGTGCAGAATGTCGGCCACGACGGCATGACCGATTTTTCCTTCACGGTCCATCGCAACGATTACGCCAGGACGCTGGACATCCTGAAGCCGGTTGCGGCGCACATCAATGCGCGCGAAGTGCAGGGCGGCGACAAGATTGCGAAAGTGTCGCTGGTCGGCGTCGGCATGCGTTCGCACGCCGGCATCGCGAGCGCCATGTTCAGAACGCTCGCCGAGGAGGGCATCAACATCCAGATGATCTCGACCTCGGAAATCAAGGTGTCGGTCGTGATCGACGAAAAATACATGGAACTCGCGGTGCGGGTGCTGCACAAGGCGTTCGGGCTGGAGCAGGCCGGCTAGTGCGGCGGCGGGCGGCATGCCGCCGCGCCGTGCTATAGTAAAAACGTGAGCGGAGTTGCACCCGCCGCTGCAAGAAAGTTGTGAGAAACCGGAGAGATGGCCGAGCGGCTGAAGGCACTCCCCTGCTAAGGGAGTATAGGGGTTACACTCTATCGAGGGTTCGAATCCCTCTCTCTCCGCCAATCAAACGCCCCTTCACGGGGCGTTTTAGTTGCGGCTGGCCGGTGCCGGGTTTCGCACCGGCCGGATTCATAATGGTTTGATACAATTCAGCTTCCAGCGCGCCCGTAGCTCATCTGGATAGAGTACTTGGCTACGAACCAAGGGGTAGGCGGTTCGAATCCGTCCGGGCGCGCCACCGTTTACAGGGGCCTGCAGCAATGCAGGCCCTTTTTGCTTTTCAGTTGGGTTGTCCCCGCAGTGGCCAGCCCTGGTCGATGGGCAGCATCCCGGGGTGTGATAAAAACAGGCGCATTGATCTGGTGGCCTGACGAAGATCATGATTATCGTGGTACCGAAACTGACGGGTTCCTTATCCATAAACCCGCATCCCCCGGAGGAGCGCTATCCATGAATCCCGCCGGACCGTCCGACGGCCCCATTCCGGTCACCGTCATCACCGGTTTTCTCGGCAGCGGAAAAAGCACGCTGGCGAACCGCCTGCTGAAGAGCGCCGAGTTCGAGCGCGCCGCTGTCGTGATCAACGAGTATGGCGAGATCGGCGTCGATCATATCTTCGTGGACGCCCCCCGGCGCCGTCTGCGCATGGTGGACAGCGGCTGCCTGTGCGGACACGTCCACGAGGAAGTCGCCAGCCGCCTGCTCGACCTCCAGCAGCGGCGGTCCGAAGGGGATGCCGAGTCGGAATACGACTGCGTGCTGATCGAGACCTCGGGGCTGGCCGATCCGGTGCCGATCGTCCAGATCCTGCTGACCGACCGCGAGGTGATGCGTCATTACGCGCTGCGTTCGGTGATCACCGTGGCGGACGGGCTGCACGGGGTGCGGCACCTTGAGCAGCACATCGAATCCGTCAAACAGGCGGCTGTCGCGGACACTTTCATCATCGCCAAGACCGACCTCGCGGACCGTGCCCGGGTGGACACCCTGCGTGGGCGACTTGCGGCGATCAATCCATCGGCGCGGATGTTTGAAGCGGCCCATGGCGAGATCGACCCCGCCGTGCTGGCATCGACGGCGGGGTTTTCGGCCAGCGAGCGCCCGGCGTCGGTGCAGGCCTGGCTGAACGATGCGGCCTATACGGAACGGATGGCCGTGCCGGCCACGGACGGGCGTGGCATCCAGACGTTTACGCTGGAGCATGACGATCCGGTTACGCTGCCGGGATTCGTGTTGTGGATGAATCTGCTGGGCGGCCTCAAAGGCGCGGGGCTGTTGCGCGCAAAGGGCGTCGTCAACGTCGAAGGCCGGCCCTACGCGATGCAGATCGTGCAGAACATCATCAGCGAGCCGGTGCCGCTGGAAAACTGGCCCGAGGGTTTTGCGACGAAATCCCGGCTGGTGTTCATCACCCGCGGAATCGGGGCCGATGAAGTGCGGCAGACGTTCCGGGCGTTTGCGTGCGAGGCCGGCCGCGCGCCGCGGAACATGACCATCGATCCGGCCCGTTTTGCCGCATTCAGGGAAACCATCCAGATCTTTCGCTGAAGCGGCAGGGCGCCATTTTCACCAGTACCAGCAACGGGAAGAGGACGAACGCATGTGGGCAGAACCAGCACAACAGGGCGCGGCCGAAGCGGTGAAATATCTGACGGCGGCGACACTGATCGACTGCACGGGCAAGGCCCCCGTCAAGGACCCCGTCGTGGTGCTGCGGGGGAAACGGATCGCGGAGGTCGGCACCCGGGCCACGATCAAGATCCCGGCGGACGCCGAGGTGCTGGATTGCGGACAGTGCACGCTGCTGCCGGGCCTCATCGACTGTCACATCCACACGATGATGTTCAATTGCCTGACCTTCCACAACTACCGGGTGGCGCAGTGGGAGATCACGCCGGAACTGCAGCAGATGTACGGTCTGTTCCACGCGCAGATCTGTTTCGACATGGGGTTCACCACGCTGCGCGACATGGGGCTGTCCTCTACCCGGGGCCTGCTGGTGTCGGAAGCCTGCGCGATCCGCGACGCCATTGACGCCGGCATCGTCGAAGGGCCGCGCATGCTGGTGTCCGCGTTCACCACCATCACGGGTTCTCACCTTGACCTGATCCAGCCGCGGGCGGCGCTGCGCGTCGGCTTTCAGACCGCCGACGGGCCGTGGGAGCTGCGCAAGCTCGCGCGGACGAACCTGCTGGCCGGCTGCGATGTCATCAAGACCTGCGCGTCCGGTGGCGGCGGCACGGACAAGGAAGAGCCGGACATCCGCAACATGACGCAGGAGGAACTGGACGCGATCGTGGACGAGGCGCATGCCTTCCACAAGATTTCCGCCGTGCACTGCTTCACCCCGCACGCCCAGCGCATGGCGCTCAAGGCCGGCAGCGATACGATCGAGCACATGGTGTTCTCCGATTCCGAAACCATCGGCATGATCAAGGACGCGGGAACGTACATCACGCCCACGCTTTCCCACCGGACGGACCATGCGATCCAGCTCCGCCAGGAGCAGGGCACCTCGCTGTTCGTGATCAACAAGATGAAGGGCCTGCAGGAGTCCTGCTTCAACACCTTCCAGGCCATGTACAAGGCCGGCGTCAACATCGCGATGGGCACCGACATGGGCTTCGATCCCGAGATGGGCACGAACGCCGCGGAACTGGCGATCTACGTGAAGCTCGGCATGACGCCCATGCATGCGCTGCAGACGACGACCCTCCATGCCGCGCGGGCGATCAAGCTGGACAAGGACCTGGGCACCGTGGAAGCGGGCAAGCTCGCGGATTTCGTGGCGGTCGATGGCGATCCGCTGAAGGACATGGCCTGCCTGCAGAGCAAGAAGAACATCCACGTCGTGATGAAGGAGGGCAAGCTGTACGCCGATCGCCGGCCCGGACACTCGAAGAATGTCGTGAACGCCGAGCCCGGCAGCTGGAAAATCCTCGACTACCTGTAAGCGATGGAGAGCGCCATGACGGAAGCAGCAGTAGTCACCGGCGCCAGCGCCGGCATCGGCGAGGCGATAGCGGAGGGCCTGCTGGCACGGGGGCTGACGGTCATCGCGCTGCAGCGCTCGGCGCCGCGTCTGAAACACCCTGCGCTGCATTATTTCCCCGCCGACCTCACCGAACTGGAGAAGACGAAAGTCCTCGCCGCCAAAATTGCAGCGGAATTCCCCGTGCGCTATCTCGTCAACAACGCCGGCGCGAACCGCCCCGGGTTGTTGGAGGAGGCGACCCTCGAGGATTTTCAGTACGTGACCGCGGTGACGCTCGGCGCGGCCATGGTGCTGCAGCAGGCGTTCGTGCCGGGCATGCGCAAGGCGGGCTTCGGCCGCATCGTGAACATCTCCTCGCGTGCCATCATGGGCAAGTCATTGCGCACCGTGTACGCCAGCGCGAAGGCCGGGCTGCTGGGCATGACGCGCACGGTGGCGGTGGAAACGGGCGGCGACGGCATCACGGTCAATGCGGTGGTGCCGGGGCCGGTGGCGAGCGATCTGTTCAACCGCGGGCATCCCGAAGGCAGCGCCAAGCGCAAGGCCGTGATCGACAGCATCCTGGTCAAGCGCGTCGGCACGCCGGCGGACATTGCACGGACCGTGCTGTTCCTGCTGGACAAGGACAGCGGCTACATCACGGGGCAGGCGATTTTCGTGTGCGGAGGCACCAGCGTCACCGGCACCGGCGGGGCCTAAATGCGGGACCCGGCTGCCGGGCGTCTGGTCTATAGTAGCGGCGCGGTCAAAAATCAAACGGAGGAGCTATGCAGCCCGTCACCAGGATCTTCGTCGGTGGTATTTCCATCATCGCCAGTGCGTTCTGCGCCCAGGCGCAGGCCCAAAATTACCCGACCAAGTTCGTGCGTTTCGTCGTGACCTACCCGGCGGGCGGCAGTTCGGACGTCATGGCGCGCATCATCGGCCAGCATCTGGGCGAGGGCTGGGGCCAGCAGGTCACCGTGGAATCGAGGCCCGGCGCCGCCGGCGCGATCGGCATGGAATACACGGCCAAACAGCCGGCCGACGGTTACACCTTCCTGCTCGGCAACTTCGGTCCGGTGGTGGCCAATCCGCTGCTGACCAAGGTGAACTACGACGTGCAGAAGGACTTCGTGCCCGTCTCGCTGATCACGGAAGGGGCGAACATCCTCGTCGTGCCGATCAGTCTGCCGGTCAGGAACGTACGGCAGCTCGTCGCGCTGGCCAAGGCGCGCCCCGCCGAACTGACCTTCGGCACCAGCGGCCCCGGCAGCATGTCGCATCTCGCCGGCGAAATGTTCAAACGGCTCGCCAACGTCAACATCACGCAGGTTTCCTACAAGGGCGGCGTGCAGTGGATCACCGACACCATGGGCGGGCATATCGCCATGGTGTTCGCCGACGCGCTGCCGGCGATGACGAACCTCAAGAGCGGCAAGCTGCGCGCGCTGGCGGTCACCAGCGAAAAGCGCTCGCCGTTCACGCCCGAACTGCCGACGCTGGGTGAGGAGGGCGTCAAGGGTTTTGGCGCGGTCAACTGGTGGGGCATCATGTTTCCCACTGGCGTGCCAAGACCGATCATCGACAAGGTGAATGCGGATCTCGTCAAGGTGCTCGCCAAACCCGAGGTCAAAACCCGGCTGGGTGAACTGGGCGTCGAGGCCATTTCCAGCACGCCGGAGGGCTTTGGCGAGTACATCGCCACGGAACGCGCCAAATGGGCCAAGCTGATCAAGGAAGCGAATATCCGGATCGAATAAGCCCGCCCTCCGGCAGCGATAAAAAGGCCTGCAGCGATGCGGGCCTTTTTGTTTCACAATCACGCTCATGAATCTGGGAATCGAAGGCCGGCGGGCGTTGCTGTGGGGCGCGAGTCGCGGCCTCGGGCACGCCTGCGCACGAGCGCTCGCGCGCGAGGGCGTGCAGGTGACGCTGGCCGCGCGCACGCGCGAGACGCTGGAGCAGGCGGCGGCCGCGATCCGGGACGAAACCGGGATGGCCGTCGGCATCGCCGTGGCGGACATCACGACGGAAGCAGGGCGCGCCGCGGCGCTCGCGGCCTGCCCGCAGCCGGACATTCTGCTCAACAACGCCGACGGCCCTCTGCCGGGGGACTTTCGCGACTGGGCGCGCGAGGACTGGCTGGCCGCGCTCGACGCCATGATGCTGGGCCCCATCGAGATGATGCGCGCCACCGTGGACGGCATGATCACGCGGCGCTTCGGGCGCATCGTCAACATCGTGTCGCGCAGCGTGAAGATTCCACAGCACGAGCTGGGCCTGTCGAACGCGGCACGCACCGGACTCGTCGGTTTCACCGGCGGACTCGCGCGGCAGATCGTCCGGCACAACGTGACGATCAACAACCTGCTGCCGGGCATCTTCGCCACCGACGGGCAGAAGCGCCACGTGCATGGTCTGGTGACGGCGGAGGGAAAATCCTTCGATGAACTGTGGACGGCGCGGGCGCTCGGCAGTCCCGCGCAGCGTTACGGCGAGCCTTCGGAGTTCGGCGCCGCCTGCGCCTTCCTGTGTTCCGCGCAGGCGGGCTACATCACCGCTCAGAACCTGCTGGTGGACGGCGGGAGCTACCCGGGCACGTTCTGAAGCGGCGGGCGGTCAGTCCGCCTTGATGTTCGCTTCCTTGACGACTTTTGCGTAGCGTTCGATCTCGACCGCGATGAATTTCGCGAAGGCTTCGGGGCCCATGCCGCTCGCTTCGAAGCCTTGTTCGCCGAGGCGGTCGATGGCCAGCGGCGCGCGCGCGGCCTTTGTCGTTTCGGCGGTCAGCTTCGCGACGACGGGCTTGGGCAGGCCGGGCGGCCCCCACAGCCCGTACCACGACGCCATGTCGAAGCCCTTGATGCCGGACTCGGATACGGTCGGCGTGTCGGGCAGGAAGATCACGCGTTTCGCGCTGGTGACCGCGATGGGTTTCAGGCGGCCGGAGCGCACGTGGGGATACGAGGACGGGAGCGGGTCGATCATCGCGCTGACCTGACCGCCCATGAGGTCGACCAGCGCGGGACCGGCGCCCTTGTACGGCACGATCAGCAGGTCGGGGATGCCGGCCTGGCGCTTGATCATTTCCTCGGACAGGTGGCCTGCGGAGCCGAGACCGGACGTGGCGAACGAGTATTTGCCTGGGGCCGCCTTCGCCAGCGCGATGAACTCCCGGAGATTGGCCACCGGGACCCCGGGATTCGCGGTCACCAGCAAGGGCACCGAGCCGATGCCGACGATGGGCGTGAAGTCCTTCTGCACGTCGTAGGGCACGTTCTTCAGGAACAGCGGGTTGATGACGAAGATCGAGGCCTGCACCAGCAGCGTGTAGCCGTCCGGCGTCGCCTTGGACACGATGTCGCTGCCGACGATGCCGTTGGCGCCGGCGCGGTTGTCGATGATCACGTTGCGCCCGAACTGCTCGGCGAGGCCCACGCCCGTCACGCGCGCGACCACGTCCACCGTGCCGCCCGGCGGGTAGGGGATGACCATGCGGACCGGCCGCTCGGGATAGCCCTGCGCGGCGGCGGAGGCCGCGGCGAGCAGCGCGGGCGCCAGCAGCGTGCGCAGGCGCGTGGACGACACCGGCCTCACGCGACCCGCGCGAGTTTGGGCTGGATCTGGTAGCCGTACTGCTTGTCGAGGCCCAGTTCCTGCACGATGCGCACGCCCTTCATCAGCGCCTCGCCCTCGAGGTTGCGGAGCGGCTTGCGCAGCGCGCCGACCGGCAGGCCCAGCGCGCGCATCAGGCTTTTCACGGCGACGGGGTTGATGGCGGAATAGTTGAAGTGCAGCACCGGCAGCATGCGCAGGTAGGTGTTCTTGAAATTCTCGGCGTCGGCGTGGGTCTTCCATGGCTTCGAAATCACCGCCATCTCCGCCGGTATCACGTTGCCGCCCATGTTCGCGGTGCCGTGCCCGCCGAGCGACATCGTCGGCACCACCAGGCCCAGGTTCGGCGAGTCGCAGCACATGATGGTTGCGTCGGGCTTGGCGGCCAGCATCTGCGCCACCTGGCCCACGCGGGTGGTGGATTCCTTGAGGATCACGTAGTTCGGGTGCTTGAGCAGCCGGATCAGGTGGTCCCAGTGCAGGTCGGTCTTGATGCGCGGCGGATTGTTGTAGATGCCCAGCGGCAGGTCGGTCGCGTCGGCGACGTCGAAGTAGAAGCGCTCGATGTCGTCTTCCGGGCCGCAAATGTAGGGCGGAGCGGCGATCACCGCACCGTCCGCGCCGTTGGCCTTGGCGAACTTCACGTTGTCGATCACCTGCTCGGTCGTGTTGCCGGTGCAGCCGTAGAAGAACTTCATGCCGCCGGCCTTGAGCTTCACGGTCTCCACGAGGAGTTGTTTCTTCTCCTCCGGCGTCAGCAGCGAAGGCTCCCCGGTGGAGCCCATGAACAGCATCGCGGCGGTGCCGTGCTTCGCCTGGAAGCCGATGAGTGTGCGGAACGCCCCGAAGTCGATGGACAGATCCTGGTTGAACGGCGTGATGCTGGCGACGAACGAGCCTTCGACGCGAAGTTTGCCCATGGCGGGACTCCCGGATGACGGTGCTGCGGTTGGATGGTGCAACGCGATACGCGGCAATGTAGGGCGTGCCGCACAGGCCGTCAATCGCACGGAAAAGGCCTGTCGATCAGCAGGGGGTCCGGCTGCTACCATCGGACCATGGCTCAGCAACGTTTTCAGCAGCTCGCCCACTGGGGCGCCTTCACCGCGGTGGTCGAAGACGGCCGTCTCGTGGCCTGCGAACCCTACGCACAGGATCCGGCGCCGTCCCCGATGCTCGGCGCGATGCCGGCCATGGTGTATTCACCGACCCGCATACTGCGGCCGGCGGTGCGGCGCGGCTGGTTGCAGGGACGCGAGCGGATGCTGCGCGGCAACGATGCGTTCGTGGAGGTGTCCTGGGACACGGCGCTGAAGCTCGTGGCCGATGAGCTCGCGCGGGTACGGGGCGAGCACGGCAGCGCGAGCATTTTCGGCGGTTCCTACGGCTGGTCGTCGGCCGGGCGCCTCCACCATGCCCGTACGCAGGTCAGGCGTTTCCTGTTCGCAGGCGGCGGCTGCACCGACCAGGCGGGCAACTACAGCTGGGGCGCGGCACAGTTCCTGCTGCCGCACGTGTTCGGCACCTTCGAGCCGATCGCGAAGGCCACGGACTGGAGCAGCGTGATGGCGCACACGAAGCTGGTCGTCGCGTTCGGCGGGTTCGCGCTGAAGAACGACCAGATCGGCTCCGGCGGCTGTGGCGAGCATACGATGGCACAGCGCCTGCGCGAGGCGAAAACGCAGGGCGTCGAGTTCGTCGTCGTCAGCCCGCTCAGAAGCGATGCCCCGGCGAGCATCGCCGCGCAGTGGGTGCCGGTGCGGCCGAACGCCGACACGGCCCTGCTGCTGGCGCTCGCGCATACGCTCATCACCGACAACCGGCATGACGGCGCGTTTCTCGAGCGCTATTGCACCGGATTCGAGGCGTACCGCCGCTACGTGATGGGCGAGGCGGATGGCATCGCGAAGAGCCCCGAGTGGGCGGCGGCGTTGTGCGGCGTTCCTGCGCAGACGATGCGGGACCTTGCGCGCCGGATGGCGGACACCCGCACCATGATCACACTCGCCTGGTCGCTGCAGCGCTCGCACCGCGGGGAGCAGCCGTACTGGGCCGCGATCGCGCTGGCGGCGATGCTCGGCCAGATCGGCTTGCCGGGCGGCGGCATTACCTTCGGCCACGGGTCGATCAACGGCGTCGGCGTACCGCGCATGGCTCTGCCCTCGCCGGAAATGAAGATGGGCGTGAATCCCGCCAACAGTGCGATCCCGGTGGCGCGCCTGACCGACATGCTGGAGCAACCGGGGGGCGAATACGAATTCAACGGCCGCCGCGAGCGCTATCCGGACATCCGGCTCGTGTACTGGGCGGGCGGCAACCCGTTTCACCACCATCAGGATCTCAACCGGTTGCGCAAGGCGTGGCGCAAACCCGAAACGGTGGTGGTGCACGACTCGTGGTGGACGCCGACCGCGCGTCATGCGGACATCGTGCTGCCGGCCACGACGGCCGTGGAGCGTGACGACATCGGCGCCGGCGCGCGCGACCGTTACATCTTCGCGATGCAGCAGGCGATCGCGCCGGTGGGGGAGAGCCGCAACGACTACGACATCTTCGCGGCGCTGGCCGAACGCGGCGGCTACGCGGAGCGCTACACGGAAGGGCGCGGGACCGAGGCGTGGTTGCGGGAGATCTGGCGTCGGCTGGAAGCGCCGTACGCGGCCGCGGGGGTGGTGCTGCCGTCCTATGAAACCTTCCGCGAGCAAGGCCTGTTCGTCGTGCCGAAGCCTGCGCGCGAGTTCGTTCTATTTGATGATTTCAGGGCCGATCCTGCCGCGCATCCGCTGAAAACGCCGTCCGGAAAGATCGAACTGTATTCGGAGACGATCGCGGGTTTCGGTTATGAGGATTGCCCGCCGCATCCCGCATGGCTGCCGCCGGCCGAGTGGCTGGGCAGCGCGTCCGCACGCTACCCGCTCCATCTCCTCACCATCCAGCCGCCAGACCGCCTGCACAGCCAGCAGGACCCTGGCCCGGTCGCGCAGGCGCACAAGATCGCGGGCCGCGAGGCGCTGCGGCTCAACCCGGCGGACGCCGCCGCGCGCGGCCTCGCGAATGGTGATCTGGTGCGCGTCTACAACGCCCGCGGTGAGTGCCTCGCCGGGGTCAGGGTGGACGATGGCTTGATGGCGGGCGTGGCGGTGATGGCGACCGGTGCCTGGTATGACCCCGCGCCGGACGGGCTGGAGCGCAACGGCAATGCCAATGTGCTGTGCCCCGACATCGGTACCTCGCGGCTGACGCAGGCACCGAGCGCGCTGTCGGCGCTGGTGGAGGTCGAGAAGTGGCGCGGGGACGCACCAGCGGTGGAGGCATATATCCCGCCCGCGCTCGTGGCCGCGTAGCCGCACGGCCCTGCAACGCAATGGAGTCGCCCGCGGGCGGCCGTTTTTTTGTTGCGCGCCCGATTTGGGCGATACTCCGGGCGCGATGGAATACCCGTTACTGCTGAAACTCGTGCTGCTGCTGCTGGCGGCGGTCGTCGTGGTGCCGCTGTTCCAGCGCGCGAAGCTGGGCGCCGTGCTGGGCTATCTCGCCGCCGGCATGCTGGTCGGTCCGTGGGCCTTCGGCATCGTGACCAACGCCGAGGCGACCCTGCACTATGCCGAGGCGGGCGTGGTGCTGCTGCTGTTCCTGATCGGACTCGAGCTCGAGCCGTCCCGGCTGTGGGCGCTGCGGCGGCCGATCTTCGGTCTCGGCACCGCGCAGATGGCCCTGTCCGCCGTGGCGATCGGGGCGCTGGCGTGGGCGGCCGGGATGAGCGTGAAGGCGGCGGCGCTGACGGGCCTGGCGCTTTCCCTGTCCTCCACGGCGCTGGTGCTGGCCTCGCTCGCCGAGCGCGGCGAGCTCACGCACCGCCATGGCCGCGAAAGCTTCGCGATCCTGCTGTTCCAGGATCTCGCCGTGATCCCGTTGCTGGCGCTGCTGCCGCTGTTCGGTTCAGACCGGCTGGAAGCGCCGCCGAGCTGGCTCACCGTAACCAAGGCGCTGGTCACGATCGGCGTCGTGGTCATCATCGGCCGGCGCGCGATACGGCCGCTGCTGAAAGCCCTTGCGACGCACGCGAACCGCGAGGTGTTCACCGCGGCGGCGCTGTTGCTGGTGGCCGGTTCGGCGTGGGCGACCACGCAGATCGGGCTGTCGCCGGCGCTCGGCGCCTTCCTCGCCGGGGTGCTGCTGGCCGATTCGGAGTTCCGGCACGAGCTGGAAGCCGATATCGAGCCGTTCAAGGGACTGCTGCTGGGACTGTTCTTCATGGCGGTGGGCATGAGCGCGAACCTGGGGCTGCTCGCCGAGCGGCCGCTCGATCTGATCGGCGCGGCACTCGCACTGATGGCGGTCAAGACGATGGTGTTGTACGCGATCGCGCGTTTCGACGGTGCGCCGAACGCCTCCGCGCAGCGCCTGGGCGTCGCGCTCGCGCAGGGCGGCGAGTTCGCGTTCGTGCTGTTCGGCGCCGCGGTCGTCCACCGCGCCCTGACCGAGCCGGTCGCGGATTTCCTGATCATGGTGGTGACGGTGTCGCTGGTGCTGGCGCCGCTCGCCATGCGCGGGCATGCGCGGCTGCTCGATCGCTGGAGCGAGCGGCGCGCGTCCCCGATCTACGACACCATCGACGTGCCGGACAATCCCGTCATCGTCGCCGGCTTTGGCCGCTTCGGACAGATGGTCTGCCGCGTGTTGCAGGCCTCTGGCATCCCGTTCACCGCGCTGGAGGCGAACTCGGAGCAGGTGGACGGCGTGCGCCGCTTCGGCAACCGGATCTATTACGGCGACGCCTCGCGGCTGGAACTGCTGCATTCGGCGGGCGCTGCGAAGGCGCGTCTGTTCGTGCTGGCCGTGGACGACATGGAAAAATCGGTGCAGATCGCGGAACTCGTCCGCCGCCATTTCCCGCGACTGAAAATCATTGCCCGGGCCCGTAACCGGGTGCACGTTTTCCGGCTGCGCGACGCCGGTGTGACCGAGATCGTCCGCGAAACCTTCGCTTCCGGCCTGGAGGCGGCAACCGCGTCGCTGATTGCGCTGGGCCGCGCGCCAGAAGACGCGGCGCGCGCGGTGGAGCTGTTCCGGCAGCACGACGAAGAACTGATGGAGCGCCAGTACGGCGTGCACGAGGACGAAGACGAACTTGTCCAGTCTTCACGCCAGGCGGCGCAACAGATCCGCGAAGTGTTCGAACAGGACTACACGGAGCAGACGCGCCGCCAGCGGCGCGAGCGCGGCAAGCCTGTCGCCGGCGACGATCAAAGCCAGGATTGACGGCCTGCCGCGATGAAAGTCGTCATTGCGCGGCTCAACCACGAGACCAACACGTTCTCGCCGGTCCCCACGCCGCTCAAGGCCTTCGGCACCGGCGATCCACGCGGGCCGGCCTTCGGGCGCGAGGCGTATACGCAGGGCAAAGGTTCGCAGACGGCCATGGGAGCGTTCATCGATCTGGCAGAGGCGCGCGGTTGCGACATCGTCACACCCTTGTGCGCCATGGCCAATCCGAGTGGCCCCGTCGACGCGGCCGCGTTCGAAACAATGTGCCAAGCCATCGTGGATGCCGTGGCCGCGGGCTGCGATGCCATTGTCCTCGATCTGCACGGCGCGATGGTGGCGGCGGGGGTGGAGGACGGCGAAGGGGAGTTGCTCGCGCGCATCCGCGCGATTGCGCCGCGCACGCCGCTGGCCGTGGCGCTCGATCTGCACGGCAACATTTCCGACCGCATGGTGGCGCTCGCCGATGTGGTCGTCGGGTTCAAGACCTATCCGCACGTCGACATGGTGGAGACCGGCGCACATGCGGGGCGGCTGCTGTTCGACATGATCGACAGTGGCCGCAAGCCGGCGCTGGCGATCGCGCGGCCCGGCATTCTGGCGCAGACGCTTCGCCAGAACACGGAAATCCCCGGTGCGATGCGCGACGTGGTCGAGGCGGCGCGCGCCTGCGAGCGGGAGGGTGCGCTGGCAGCGTCCGTGTTCGGCGGGTTTTTTCTGGCCGACATTCCCGATGCCGGCATGAGCGTGGTAGTGGTGGCGGACGACGCGGCTCGCGCGCAGGACTGGGCGGACCGGATCAGCGGGCAGGCCCGTGCGCGGCGCGATGAATTCATCTTCCGGCAGAAGCCGCTGGCGGAATCGGTGATGGACGCGGCACGGGTCCGCGACGGGCTCGTGCTGCTCCTCGACCACGGCGACAACTGCATGTCCGGCGGCACGTGCGACACCATGGATGTGCTGGCCGAGTGCCTGCGCCAGGGGCTCACGAACATCGGCGTCGGCCCGGTCTGCGATCCGGCGGCGGTGGCGGCGTTGATCGGGGCGGGCGTCGGCGCGACGGTGACGATCGATCTCGGCAACAAGCGCCCGATGCCGTTGATCGGGCTGGCGGCACGCCAGCCCTTGCGGCTGACCGGCCGGGTGAAGGCGGTCAGCGACGGCGAATACACCATCTCGGGTCCGATCTATCGCGGCACCCGCTGCTACATGGGACGCACGGTGCTGTTCGCGGTCGGGTCCGCGGAGATCGTGGTCACGGAACAGACGCAGGAGCCGTGGGACCTTGGCGTGTTTGCGTGCGTGGGCCTTGAACCCGCCACCAAGCGCTATCTCATCCTCAAGTCGCGCATGTACTACCGGCCGGTGTTCGGGCCCATGGCGGCGGCGGTCATCGAGTGCGCCAGCGCGGGATGCTGCGCCTCCGACCTGTCGCAGTATGCCTTCGGCCGGTTGCGGCGCCCGATCTACCCCCTTGACGGCTGAACGGACAAACACTCTACACGCACCGGCAGGGCCCGTGCCGCCCCGGTACGGTGCGGCATGGCCGGCGAACAAACCGTGCGCGGTCATTCGTGGCGCTGTAATAGAATGCCTGCGAACCCGCGTAACAGGGCAGGCCAGGACTGCAGCAGCGTTTTCGGTGGCACCCAAATTGCTTGAACCGGAGCGTTCTTTTCGCCATTTCGCAGGGATTTCACGAGGGAGAGCAGCATGAACCGTTCCTACCGTAGCTTGTGTTCCACCGTCGGCATCTGCGCCGCCGTGCTGTTGCTGGCCGCGGGCGTGTCCAGCCCCGCTGCCGCGCAGCAGAAGGTTCTGAAGTTCATCCCGCAGGCCGACCTGCGGATCCTCGACCCGATCGCCACGACCGCCTACATCACGCGCAACCATGGCTACATGGTCTACGAC
>JBOIEQ010000058.1:0-24495 GCA_050741255.1 Burkholderiales bacterium
TTTGGTTACTTTCTCTTGTCCGCACAAGAGAAAGTGACTAGCCGCCGGGCTACCCCCGGCGACTTTGACTGAAGCAACCAGCCGCCAGGCTGCCCCAGGCGACGTTGAGCACTGTCGTGAGGGCGACCCATAACGTCAATTCGGCAAGTCCATAACAGGCTCTAGATTCCGCGCAGGATGTCGGTGCCGCGCTTGAGCGTGTCCTCGGACTTGGCGAAACAGAAGCGCAGCACGCGGTCGCAGTGCCCGTCGCGGTAGAAGGCGGACAGCGGGATCGAGGCGATGCCCTTGTCCTTCGTCAGCCGCACGGCGAGATCGGTGTCCTTCTCGTCCGTGATCGCGTCGTAGGCGAGGTTCTGGAAGAAGGTGCCGCGCGAGGGCAGCACGCGAAAGCGCGAGCCCGCGACGCCGGCCAGGAAGAAGTCGCGCTTCTGCTGGTAGAAGGCCGCGAGTTCCAGGTAGGCATCCCGGTCCTGCATGTAGTCGGCCAGCACGTGCTGCAGCGGACCGTTGGCGACGAAGGCGTTGAACTGGTGCACCTTGCGGAACTCCGCCATCAGGTCGCGCGGCGCCAGCACATAGCCCGTCTTCCAGCCGGTGACGTGGTAAGTCTTGCCGAAAGACGAGACGACGAGGCTGCGTTCGGCGAGGCCGGGAAAGCGCGCCACGCTCTGGTGAGTGTGGCCGTCGAACACGATGTGCTCGTAGACCTCGTCGCTCACCACCACGATGCCGGTGCCGCGCAGGAGATGGTCCAGCATTCCCATGTCCTCGGCCGAGAACACGCTGGTGGTCGGATTGTTGGGTGTGTTGACGAGGATCATGCGGGTTCTGGGCGTGAGCGCCGCGCGCACCGCTTCCCAGTCGATGCTGTAGTCCGGGTAGCGCAGGCGCACCGCCACCGGCGTGCCGCCGTTGACCTCGATCGCCGGCACGTAGCTGTCGTAGGTCGGTTCGAACACGATGACTTCATCGCCGGGGCGCACGAAGGCCGTCACCGCGGTGAAGATGCCGTAGGTCGCGCCCGGCACCACGGTGACCTCGGTGTCGGGATCGTAGGTCGCGCCGTAGAGCGCCGCGGTTTTCTCCGCGATCGCCGCGCGCAGCGCCGGGATGCCCGCCGAGGGCGGATACTGGTTGAGGCCGGCGTTGAAATACTTCGTGACCAGTTCGCGCAGCTTCGGCGCGCACTCGAAGTCCGGAAAGCCCTGCGACAGGTTGATCGCGCCGTGCTGCGCGGCCAGCCCCGACATGACCGTGAAGATCGTGGTGCCGACGTGTGGCAGCTTGCTGGGCGGCACGGCCATCTAGATCGCCCCTTTGGCTGGCGCCGCGGTTGTCCCCGCCGGTGTCGCGCTCAGCGCGTTCAGGTCGTCGACATACCCCTGCAGGCGTTTCACCGCGTGCGTGCGCTGCGCCGGCGTGAACATCTTCCAGGTACGGACGAAGATTTGCGCGCGTTCCTCGTAGGCCACGGTCACCACCTTTTCGTATTCCGGGCTGCGCCCCGCCTCCCAGTCGAGCAGCCACGCGCGCAGGCGCGGCGCGAACTGCGCGCGATCGTGCCGCAGCTTCAGGATCTCGATCAGTTCGTGCTGGCGCCGCCGCCGGTCTTCGTCGCGCAGGTGGTTGACGAGCGGCATCGCGAACACCATCTCGCGCAGTTGCGCCGCCTGCTCGCGGTTCAGGTCGCCCGCCCAGTCCTCGGCCTGGCCCAGGGTCTTCTTGAACTGCGCCAGCTTGCGCTCCTCGGTGCCGCGCTCGAGCGCGGTGTCCTTCACGAACTTCGCGTTGTCCTTGTCGAACTGGCGCTGCAGGTGGTGGAGTTGCTCGGGCGTCAGGGTGACCGCGATCGCAATGGCGTCATCGAAACTCTGGCGCACCACCGTGCGGTAGCGGTCCCGGATGCCGTCCACGAACCAGGTGACGTCCGCGGTCGCCGGTCCGCGTTCGAGCCGCGTGCGCGCCTCGGTCAGGAACCGCGCGTAGTCCGGCAGTTGCGTGCGGCGATGCCAGGCCAAGAGGCGGTCGAGCCGCCGGCGGAAGTCCTGCTCCTGGGCCGCGTCGAGATTGAAGTAATCGTTCGTCATGTAGACGACGATGGTGTCGGCCTGGTTGTAGCCGAAGCGGATGGTGCTGCAGCCTGCCGCGACGGCCAGCAGCACCAGCAGGAACGCCTTGACCGCGCGCTTCATGCCGCTTCCCGCGCGGCGAGCTGGCGCTGCCGGCGTCCGAGGGCGAGCGCGAGCAGCATCCAGCCGGCGGCGAGCGGCGCGGCCAGCCATGAGAGCGTCGTCAGCGACAGCGCGAAGGGCTTGATCGCCTGATACAGCCACCCGCTGGCGGTGTCGGCGCCGCGGAACACCACGGTGTCGATAAAGTTCTTGGCTTTGTACTTGGCCTCGCGGTCGAGGACCGAGAACAGCAGCTCGCGCGCGGGTTTGGCCAGCGCGTACTCGCCCGCCCGCCGCACGATCTGGACGGCCACCAGTACGGCGAACAGCGGAAACAGGGCGATCGCGACAAACCCTGCTATCGCGAGCGCGGGTAGCGTGGCCAGTGTGCCGGCGACGCCGAGCCAGCGGAGGAGGCGCGCGGTCAGCCCCAGTTGCAGGACGGCGGTGAGCAGGTTGACGGCGAGATCGACGCGCGCGAAGAACCCGATGCGTTCCTCGTTCGCCGGGTAGGCGTTGAGCGCGAGCGTCGCGGTTTCGAAATAGAGCATCGTGAACAGGGCCGAGTGGAGGAACAGGTAGGCGCAGACGCCCAGCAGGTAAGGCGAACGGGCGACGGTCGTCAGGCCGCCCCACATGGACCCGCCGATCGGGGCTTCGTTCCCCACCGCCATCGCAGGGCTGCGGGCGGGCGCCGGACTGTCCGGCAGCAGACCGTACAGGCAGGCGAGCGCCAGTCCCAGAAACGCCGCCGACACCAGCAACAGGTTCGCGGTGCCGAGCGTGTTCACGAACAGCGCGGTCAGCAGCGGGCCGGTCAGCGCGCCCGCGCTCCCGCCGGCAGCGATCAGCCCGAACAGCCGCGCGCCCTGCGGTGCGGAGAACAGGTCCACCATGAAGCTCCAGAACACCGACACGACGAACAGGTTGAACACGCTGACCCATACGAAGAAGGCGTCCGCGACGGCCTGCGGGGCGACGCCGGCCGCGAGGAGTGCGTAGAAGCCCACCAGATTGAGGCCAAAGAAGACGTAGACGGCCGGCAGGAAACGGCGCCGCGGCAGGCGGGACGTGAGCCAGCCGAACACGGGGGTCAGGACGAGCATGGCGACGAAGGTCGCGGTGAACAGCGCCGGCAGGCGGTCCACGCCGCCCGCGATGCCCAGGGCATCGCGCACCGGGCGCAGCACGTAGTAGCCGGCGAGCAGGCAATAGAACCAGGCGAAGGCCAGACCGACCGCCCGCCATTCGCCGGTGCGGACCGGCACCAGCGCGGCAAAGGCTCTCAGCATCGGCGCAGTTTAGCGCACCGCCCCGGGGCGGCGGCCTGTGGCCAGAGTGGTGCGTCGCCGGGGTCGCGGCACCCGTTTCGAGCGAAGGCAATCCTGACATTGCTGTAAGTAACTATTTGATGAGATTAGTTAATTAGTGCACTTTGAAATCAAATATTCACTTGTGGAAAGCGCCTGCTCCCCATATATTGCAATGCAACAATTCTTATTGGAAACGGAACACCTGATGACGACCACCCACGCGAACGTGACGATCGTGCAGAAGCTCGGCGCCCCCGCCCGCGGCGCCATGCTCACGCACCTGCAGCGGCTGTCCCACGAGGACCGGCGGCTGCGCTTCGGGGTGTACATGACCGATCCCGCGCTCGCGCATTACGTGGCCGACATCGACTTCGCGCACGACCACGTGTTCGGCATCCTTGCGCCCGACCTCACACTGCTGGGCATGGCGCACCTCGCGCTGGACCGCGGCAAGAGCTTCGCCGAGCTGGGCCTGTCGGTGGATCCCATGCACCGCGGCCGCGGCTACGGTCTGGCGCTGCTCGAGCGCGGTCGCCTGGCGGCCGTGAACCGCGGCTACCGCACGCTGTTCATGCACTGCCTGACCGAAAACAGGATCATGGTGCACCTCGCGCGCAAGGCGGGCCTGCGACTGATCACGCAGGAGGGCGAAGTAGACGCGCTGCTCGCGCTAGCCCCCACCAACCTCGGCGCGATGGCGGCGGAAGCGGTGGCGGACCAGATCGCGCTCGCGGACTATTTCCTGAAGCAGCACTTCCAGTGGGCCTTCCGCTCGGCCCGCGCCCGGGACACGATCGGCGCCGCCGGCGCGCGTTAGCCGCGGCAGGGGCGGCGGCCCCGCGTTGACCGGGGCGCCGGCCCGTTCGATACTCGCTCCTCGCAGCGCCGCTTCGGCGCCATGACAAGACTTGCGAGGAGGTTCCAGATGAAATCCCTGCTCACGGGCGCCGCGGCGCTGGTGATGATGGCTGCCGCGTCAGCCGTCGCACAGACACCCGCCTATCCCTCCAAACCGGTGCGCATCATCGTCCCCTTCGCGGCGGGCGGCCCGGCCGACATCTACGCGCGCTTTCTCGGCCAGCGCCTCACCGAAGCGATGGGGCAGAACTTCGTGATCGAGAATCGCCCCGGCGCGGGCTCGATCATCGGCACCGAACTGGCGGCCAAGTCGCCGCCCGACGGCTACACACTGCTGCTCATGTCGAACACCCACACGGTGAACGAATCGCTGATCGCGAAAAAGCCCTTCGCGCTGATGAAGGACTTCGTGCCGGTGGCGCCGATCAACTACTCCGACCTCGTCTGGGTCGTGCATCCCTCGCTGCCGGTGAAATCCGTAAAGGAACTGGTGGCGCTCGCCAAGGCCAACCCGCGCGGTCTCAACTACGCGTCCTCCGGCAACGGCACGCCGTACCACATGGCGGGCGAGCTCTTCAAATCGATGGCCGGCGTGGACATCGTGCACATTCCGCACAAGGGCAGCTCGGAGGCGCGCACCAGCGTGCTGAGCGGCCAGGTGGAGCTGATGCCGGACGCGATCACGACGATGACGCCGATGGTGAAGGCGGGCCGCGTGCGCGCGCTGGCGACCACGGGCTCCAAGCGTTCTTCGGTACTGCCCGACGTGCCGACCGTGTCCGAGGCGGGCGTGAAAGGCTACGAGGCGACGATCTGGCTGGGCGTGATGGCGCCGGCCGGCACGCCGCGCGCGATCGTCGACCGCCTGAACGCCGAGATCACGAAGATCACCAGCCAGCCGGAGGTGCGCAAGGCATGGGCCGCGCAGGGCGCCGAAGCGCTGAGCATGAACGTCGCCGAGTTCGAGAAGTATCTGAATGCCGACATCGCCAAGTGGGCGCAGGTGGTGAAGATGTCGGGGGCGCGGGCCGATCAATGACGGGATTAGGGATTCGAATACCGGGATTGGGGATTGGGGATTAGGGATTTGGGATCGGAAACCGACGGTGGGCGTAGCGCTCGACGCATTTTTGATTTCTAATCCCGACTCCCGATTTTCAGAGGGTAGGGTGCGCAGGCGCACCCTATGGGTCTGCGGCGCTTTCGATCTCTAGTCCCCAATCCCGAATCTCAAATCCCGTCTTTTAGGAGCAGTTGAATGCGCCTGGTCACCTTTTCCGATGCCACCAGCGCACGCATCGGCGTGCACGACCTCGAAACCAACACGATCGTCGACCTTGCCGCGCTGTCGCGGCTACCGCGGGACATGACGGCTTTCGTCGCGCTGGGCAAGAATGGCCTCAAGCGCGCGCGCGACGCGGTCAAGATCGCGAAGGCCGAGAACCGCGGGCTGCTTCCGCTGGCCTCGGTAAAGTTGCTCGCGCCGTTCCCGCGCCCCGCGAAGAACATCCTGTGTGTCGGCAAGAACTACTACGAGCACGCCAAGGAGTTCCACAACTCCGGCTTCGACGCGAGCGCGGGCAAGGACGCGATTCCCGAACTGCCGATCATCTTCACGAAATGGCCCAACTCGGTGATCGCCAACGGCGAAACGATCCCCAGCCATCTCGACTACACGAACTCGACCGACTACGAAGGCGAACTGACCGTCGTGATCGGCACCGGTGGCCGCGGCATCGCGAAGAAGGACGCGTTCAAGCACGTCTACGGCTACACCATCATCAACGACGTGACGGCGCGGACCTTGCAGAACGCGCACCGCCAGTGGTTCCTCGGCAAGAGCCTCGACGGCTATTGCCCGATGGGGCCGTGCATCGTCACCGCCGACGAGGTGAAGGACGTGGGGCAATTGCACCTTGTCACCAAGGTCAACGGCGAGGTGCGGCAGGACACGCTGGTGAGCCAGCTGATTTTCGATATCCCGACGCTGATTGAAACGCTGTCGCGCGTGATGACGCTGGAACCGGGCGACCTCATCGCCACCGGCACCTGTGCGGGCGTGGGCATCGGCTTCAATCCGCCCAAATTTCTTAAGCCCGGCGACAAGGTCGCGATCACGATTGAGCCGATCGGTACGCTGGAGAATCCGGTCGCTTGAGGATGGTGAGGGGTGAGGAGGGAGGGGTGAGGGGATGGGCGTGAGCCGCAAGTATCCGAGATGGGCGGGCTGCGGGGCGCAGCCGGCTTTGCTTTTCCCCCTCACGCCTCTCGCCTCACGTCTCTCGCTTCAAGGGCTGCGCCCATGAAGCTGTGCCGTTTCGACCGCGGTGACCGCCAGCCCCGGCTGGGTGCCGCGGACGGCGACTGCATCGTCGATTTCCTGGAAGCGCTGGGGAAGGAGATCGACGCGGATGCCCGCGTCGCCCTCGCCGACACGGCCGCGTTCATCGCCGCCGGCGAGAGCGCGCTCAAGCCGGCGCTGCGGGCGGTGGCCGGCGGCCGCGGCCGGCACGCGCGGCACAACGTGGAGCTGCTCGCGCCGCTCGTGCCGTCGCTCATCTTCTGCAGCGGAGAAAACTACTGGGACCACCGCGACGAGAAGCCTGCCGTCGAGCGCAAGGATCCGGAGTTTTTCCTCAAAACCTCTCTCGGGGTGATCGGCCCGGGTGAGGCGATCGTCCGCGACGAACGCGTGACAAAGAAGCTGGATTACGAAACGGAACTGCTGATCGTGATCGGCAAACCGGGCCGCCACATCCCGGCCACGCAGGCGCTCGAGCACGTGTTCGGCTACACGATCATGAACGACGTCACCGCGCGCGACCGCCAGGTCACGCTGCGCCCGGACGGTTCCTCGGTCTACAACCTGGGCCCCGGCAAGAACTTCGATACCTGCGCGCCGATCGGGCCATGGATCGTCACCGCCGATGAACTCCCGGATCCGCAGGCATTGCAGCTATCCACGACCGTGAACGGCCAGCCGCGGCAGAACAACTCGACCGGCAAGATGATCTGGACCTGCGCGCAATTGATCGCCTTCTTCTCGACCTTCGTCACGCTGCGGCCTGGGGTGGTGATTTCCACCGGTACGCCCGGCGGCACGGCGTGGGGTACCGATCCGGAACTCGGCGGCAAAAAGCCGATGCGCCGCGACGTCGTCGCGCCGACGGGCTACCTGCAGCCCGGCGACCGCGTGACCTGCGCCATCGAGGGCATCGGTGAACTGACGAACCCGGTGATCGCTGCGGACTGAATGCGCGAGCGGTTGCCGGGGCTACAATCCCCGCGCTAGCCGCACCACCCCTGCCCGTTGGGCATCCCCTCCTCGTCGAGGAGGGGAGGGAGCGCAGCGGAAGGGGTGGTGGCCGCTCACGCCAAAAAAGAAGGAGGAGCCATGAACCGTCACCTGATTGCGGCACTTGCCTGCCTGCCGGTCTTCGTTGCACACGCCCAGGATTTTCCGTCCCGCCCCATCACCATGGTCGTGCCCTTCCCGCCGGGCGGGGTGGCCGACACCACGGGCCGCCCGCTCGCGATCGCCCTCGAAAAGATCCTCAAGCAACCGGTCGTTGCCTCCAACCGGCCCGGCGCGGGCGGGGCGGTCGGCAACGCGGCGGTCGCGAACGCGAAGCCCGACGGCTACACGGTGCTGATGGCGCTCTCCAGCATCTCGGTCATTCCCGAGGCCGACAAGCTGTTCGACCGCAAGCCCGCTTACGCGCTCGACCAGTTCGCACCCATCGCGCTGATCACCGCCGACCCGACCATCCTCGTCGTGCATCCATCGCTGCCGGTGAAGACCCTCAAGGAACTGGTGGCGCTCGCGAGGGCGCGCAACGGCGAGATGTCCTACTCGACTTCCGGCATCTACGGCGCGCTGCACATGCCGATGGAGATGTTCCTGCATGCGACCAAGCTGAAGATGCGCGCGGTGCACACCACCGGCGGCGGGCCGGCGATCACCACGCTGCTCGGCGGCCACGTCGAGATGACCGCCGGCGGGCCGGCGGCGATCAGCAGTCACGTCAAGGCCGGCAAGCTGCGCACCATCGTGAGCTGGGGCGCGAAACGCATTCCCGCCTATCCGGAGGTGCCGACGTTCAAGGAGCAAGGCTACGACATCGAGTACTTCATCTGGGCCGGGATGTTCGCGCCCGTCGCGACGCCGGAAGCGGTGCAGAAGGCCCTGCGCGACGCCGTGCGGCGCGCGGTCGAAGACCCCGACTTCAAGGCGACGATGGCGAGACTCGATTCGCCGATCGCCTACCTCGACGGGCCGGACTTCGCGAAGTACTGGCGCACGGATGCCGAGCGGCTGGCGCGCGTGGTGAAGGTGGTGGGACGCGTGGAAGACAAGAAGTGAGCCCGGCGAACGCGTCGTAAATCCTTGTAAAAGTAGGACAAATCTCACAGTCATGCCGTGACCCGCAGCCTATCATCCGTGCGTGTACGTTGACACGCAGACCTCTGCCCCTGAAGGAGGCGACGAGTGAAGCACGGTTGGTACCTTGAGTACTTGAAGCGAGGAATATGGCTGCGGCTGGCGGGTGCGACGGCAATTGCCGGTGCGTTCGCGTGTTCGGGCGCACACGCCGCGCCGAACTTCCCTGAAACACCGGTCGAACTGCCGGCGAATACGCGGCTCGTGGACGGGCGCACGCTCGCCTCGGCCGACCTCAAGGGCAAGGTCGTGCTGGTCAACTTCTGGGCAACCTGGTGCGGCTATTGCCGGCAGGAGCTGCCGGACCTTTCGGACTTCTACAAGTTGTACAAGGACCGCGGCTTCGAAATCGTCGCCCTGTCGGTCGAGCAGGACGCGGACAAGGTCGCCGCCTACGCCCGTGCCCGCCAGATTCCGTTTCCGGTCGGCCTGCGTACCCCGGCCTGGGAAGTCCCGTTCGGGCGCGCCCGCGCGACGCCCACCGCCGTGGTCATCGATCGCACCGGCCGTGTGCGCGACGTCATGGTTGGCACGAAGGACCGTGTCGATCTCGACAAGATCATGAAATTGATCGAGCAGGGCCGGTCTGCCGTCGATCCACTCGCCGCGGCGGACCCCGTCAGCCGCTAGCCTTCCGGCGCGCCGGAGTCCGCGCCGTCCCCGATCGCCCGCTGCATCAGCACGCTGTCCACCCAGCGGCCGAACTTCCAGCCCACCGCGGGCAACACGCCGATGGCGGCGAAGCCGAATTTCTCGTGCAGGCGCACCGAGCCCAGGTTCGCGCTGTCGCCGATCACCGCGATCAACTGGCGGATGCCCGCCGTCTCGCACGCCGCGATCAGCGCGGGCATCAGCCGCGCGCCGATGCCGTGGCCGGCGAGGTCGTGGCGCACGTAGACCGAGTCCTCGGCGGTGTAGCGGTAGGCGGGCCGCGTGCGGTAGAGCGCGGCGTAGGCGTAGCCGACCACCTCGCCGCCGCGTTCGGCAACGAGGTACGGCCAGCCGAGGGCACGGATCGCGTCGTAGCGCTGGCGCATTTCGGCGGCGTCCGGCGGCGCCAGTTCGAAAGAGGCCGCGCCGTGGCGGACGTGGTGGGCGTAGATCGCCGTGATGGCGGGCAGGTCGTCCGCGCGGGCGGCGCGGACGGTAAGGTCGGCGGTCATGGGACGGGATCATAGCGTTGCCGGCAGCCGGGTGCGCACGCGTGGCGCGGGCTGCATTACCATAGCGGCTATGCGAGCGTTCCCGATCGTGCTGGCTGCCGTCCTTGCCCTGCTGGCGGATGCGCCGCCGGCCACGGCAGCCCAGCCGGTCATGGCCTGCGAGCAGTTTGCGAGCGTCGCCTACTCCACCGAGCAGGCGCGCAAGAAGGGCACGACCCTGAAGGAGATGTACGCGGAGGCCGACCAGCTGGGCAAGCAGCACAATCTGTCGCCGGAGGACGTGGAAACCATGAAGGCGGTGATCGGATCCGTCTTCAACGGCAGCCGCAACTGGATGGACATCATGGAGCACTGCAAGCGCGAGGCGCGCCAGCGCTGAGGACGCCAGCTTTTTCATACAAGGGAGTGGGTACCATGTCATCGTTTCCAAACAAGGCGCTTTCATGCTGAACAAGTGGTGTGCCGCGCTCGTCGCGGCCCTGATGCTGCCGGCCGCCGCCGGCGCGGCGGACAAGAATCCCTACATCGGTCCGGACTTCAAGTCGGGCGGACCCTACGTGCCGACGCCGCAGCTGGTGGTGGACGAGATGCTGAGACTCGGCAACGTGGGCGCCAAGGACTATGTCATGGACCTCGGCTCCGGCGACGGGATCATCGTGCTCACCGCCGGGCGCAAACTGGGCGCGCGCGGGATGGGCGTGGACATCGACGCGGACCTGGTGAAACAGTCCAACGCAGCCGCCGAGAAATCCGGCATCGCCGACCGCGTGCGCTTCGTGCAGCAGGACATCTTCAAGGTGAACCTGGCCGACGCCAGCGTGGTCACGCTGTATCTGCTGCCCGGCATGATGCTGAACCTGCGGCCCAAGCTGCTCGCCGAGCTGAAGCCCGGCACCCGCATCGTCGCGCACGACTACCACTTCGGCGAATGGGATCCGGACAACCTGATCGAGCTCGACGTCCCGGAAAAGGAGAAGGTCAACGGAATCCCCAAGGCCTACCTGCGACTGTGGATCGTGCCGGCGAAGGTGCAGGGCGCCTGGCAGGTGAAGACCGCGGCGGCGGGCGGCGAGCCGGTCAGCCTGCAGTTGAAGCAGCAGTTCCAGGCGCTTGACGGCACCGCCACGGTGGGCGGGCGCGCGGTCAAGGTAACGCAGGCGCGCGTGCGCGGCGAGGAAGTGAGTTTCGCGCTGCCGGTGGATGCCAAGGGGACCGTCGGCCTGTTCAGCGGCCGCCTGCGCGGGGCCGGCATCGAAGGCACTGTGGAGGTACCGGGCCGCGCGCCGGTGGCCTTCACCGCCGCGCGGCCGGCGGGTTGAACCCGCGCGGCCATCCGCCGCGCGCGGCGTCGGCGCTGCTCGCGCTGGCGTGCGCGTTGTTCGCTGCCGCCGGGGTTCGCGCGCAGGGCGGCGGCGACGTGGTGTTCGTGCCGACGCCGCCGGAAGCAGTGGAAGCGATGCTCTCGCTCGCGCGGGTCGGCCCCGGCGACTATCTGATCGACCTTGGCTCGGGCGACGGCCGTCTCGTGATCGCCGCCGCGAAGAAAGGCGCCCGCGCGCTGGGTGTGGACCTCGATCCCGAACTGCTGCGCGCGGCGCGCGAGAGCGCGGCGAAGGCGGGTCAGGGCGAGCGCGCGAAGTTCGCCGAACGCAACCTCTTCGAGCAGGACCTGACGCGCGCCTCGGTGGTGACGATGTACCTGCTGCCGGAACTCAACCTCAAGCTGCGGCCCCTGCTGCTCGCGCAACTGAAGCCCGGCGCGCGCGTGGTGGCACATGATTTCCATATGGGCGACTGGTTTCCCGACCGCACGCTGACGGTGGAAGCGCCCGGCAAGACGGTCGGCACGACGGGGGTGAGCCAGATCTACCTGTGGATCGTGCCCGCGCCGGTCGCGGGGCGCTGGCAGGTGAGTCTCGCGGGCCGCGAGCGGGCGGCCGAACTCACGCTGGTGCAGCGCTACCAGCACATCGGCGGCACCTGGAAGGAAGGCGGCGCCACCCATCCGCTCGCCAACGCGCGGCTCTCCGGCGACCGGCTCGAATTCGACGTGCCGGCATCCGACGCAAGGGCGGACGGTAAAGCCCGCCACTTCAGTGGCCGCGTGGCGGGCGAGGGTATCACCGGCACACTCGGGGTTGCCGGCGCGCGCGACGGCACGGCGGCGCAGCGCTGGGGCGCGATGCGCGTAACGAAAGCAGGGGAGACGAAATAATGACGTTCATCAATCGCGGCCGGCGGCGCGCGCTGGCGGCGGGCGCAGCGCTCGCCGTGGCCCCGTTCCTGCCGGTGGCGCACGCGCAGGACGTGCCCACCGGCGGCATGTTCTCGCTGTTCGTGCCGACGCCCGACACCACGGTGCGCCGCATGCTCGAAATCGCCGAAGTGAAGGCGGGCGACCACGTGGTCGACCTGGGCTCCGGCGACGGCCGCATCGTCATCACGGCGGCGCAGAAATATGGCGCGCGCGGGCTGGGCGTCGACATCGACGTTGAACTGGTCGAGCGCAGCCGCGTGGCGGCCCGCGAGGCGGGGGTCGCCGACCGCGCGCAATTTGAAGTGGGCGATGTGCTGCAGGCTGACCTGCGCGGCGCGAACATCGTCACCATGTACCTGTTTCCGGAACTGCTCTCGTTGCTGCAGCCCAAGCTGCTGCGGGAACTGAAGCCCGGGACGCGCATCGTGGTGCACGATTTCGCGTTCGCGACCTGGGCGCCGGATCACACCGAGAGCTTCCACGCGCCGGAGAAGTACTTCGGCAGCGGTGGCGACAGCCGCGTGAGCCTGTGGATCGTCCCCGCGGCGGCGGCCGGGCGCTGGCGCGTGGCGCTCGATGGCCAGGCCACGCCCGTCGATCTGCAGATCCGTCAGACGTTCCAGATGCTCGAGTTGCTGCCGGCCGCGGCCGGCCGGGGCAAGCCGGCGCCGGCGTCCGGGCGCGTGCGCGGGCAGGCGGTGACCTTCACGCTCGAGTTGCCGGCGGAGGGCGGCCCGCGCCGCCATGTCTTCGAAGGGCGCATCGACGGCGACGCCATGCGCGGCACCGTGCGCGCGGGCGATGCACCGCCGGCGCCGTGGACCGCGCGGCGCGCGGGTTAGCGCTAAAAGTAGGCCAGCAAGCGCCCGCAGCAGATCACGGCTATCCACAGCAGCAGCGATGCGGCGGCGGAGGCCTTGGCGGCGGCCGGTGCGGGCCGATGGGTATCCCAGCGGTCCACCGACTGGTATGGCCCGACATGGAAGAACACCGCGTTGCAGGCTGCCGCGAACAGCAGCAGCATCTTCAGCACGAACACGCGTGTGCCGAGAAAGTCGCCGGCGTGCGCGGAGAACATCAGCAGTCCGCTCGGCACGACCAGCAGCAGGGCGCCCAGCGACCACGGCAGCGTGAGCTTCGCGAGTTCGGTCACCGCGATGCGGTTGCGCAGCCCCAGTACGCGCAGATCGAAGACCGCGACCGCGCCGACCAGGATCACGAAGCCGATGATGTGGACGATCTCTACACAGGGATAGGCCCACAGCGATTCGCGCATCCAGACCGCGACGGGGAGGGCTTCGATGGGGGAGGTCGGGGTCATCGGTACTGCAAGGCCGGTTTTGCCGCCAAGGCGCCAAGACGCCAAGAGAAACGATGCCCGATCGAGACGTTCATGAAATGGTTTTCCTTGGCGCCTCGGCGTCTTGGCGGCCCATACGGGTTCAGCGCAGTTCGACCGTCTTGCCGTCGATCGTGATGCGCTCCGCGCGCATCTCCTCCGGCTTGTTGCGGTTCGGGTAGCCCACCACCGCGGCGGTCGCACCCTTCTTCAGCATCGAGGTGGGCAGCCCGCGGTATTCCATGCGCGACGGCGGTGCCAGCACCACCAGCCAGACCTTGCCCGGTGTCTGCAGCCGGATATGGCCGTGCGGATGCTCGTAGCCGGCCTCGAGAATGGTCCCGGAGACGTTCAGCACCTGGCCGGTGTCGTATTCCGACCAGCCGTGGTGGGCGTGGGCGGCGGTGACGACCGCCAGCGCGGCGAGCGCCGCGGTGATCGTGCGGAAGGTCGTAGCCATGGGGTATCCTTTCAGTCTGCGATCGCCGTACGATAGCCGCTCAAGGCATGAGACGGCAACCACAACGAGGAGGATGCACATGACGACGGGCCGCATGACGAAGTTTGGTTACACGGGCTGCATCGTGGCGATGCTCGCGCTGGCGGGTTGCGCCACGCCGGCGCCCGACTATGCGGCGATCGTCGCCGCGCCGGATCGCACCGAGGCCGACAAGGGGAACGACCAGCGGCGCAAACCGGCGCAACTGCTGGCGTTCTATGACGTGCGGCCCGGCATGCGGGTCATGGATATGGGCGCCGGCGCTGGTTACAACGCCGAACTGCTCGCGCGCGCGGTCGGCCCGACCGGCGTCGTCTACGCGCAGAACAACCAGTACATCCTCGAGAATTTCACGAAGGGCCGCCTCGACGAGCGCCTGAAAGGGCCGGCGCTGAAGAATGTCGTGCAGGTGAAAAGCGAGTTCGACAACGTCGTGCCGCCGGACGTCCGCAACCTCGACCTCGTCACCTTCAACTTTACCTACCACGACACCACGTTCATGGGCGTCAATCGCGCGGCGATGAACCGCTCGGTGTTCAATGCGCTGAAGCCCGGCGGCATGTACATCGTGGCCGACCACTCGGCGCGGCCCGGCGCCGGCGCGAGCGTGGGTAAAAGTTTGCACCGCATCGAGGAATCACTGGTGCGCAGCGAGATCGAGGCGGCCGGCTTCAAGTTTGTGGCTGAAGCCGGGTTTCTGCGCAATCCTGCCGATCCGCGCGACGCCCCTGTGTTCAAGCCCAGGCAGCCGAACGACGAGTTCGTGCTGAAGTTTGTGAAGCCTTGATTGTCAAAATCAGCAGCGCGCTTCCAGCGACCGTTTCGGGTGGAGGCGTTAGGGAAGCTCTGAAAAACGCTACTCCCGTCATTCCAGCGAAAGCTGGAATCCAGTTAAATCAATGAAATGGGCACCAGCTTTCGCTGGTGTGACGGGGTAATTCAGAGGTTCCTTAGAGCCTCTCATCCATGGCGCTAGTACTTTAGGCCGTCTAGTACCTCGAAGACTACAGATTGGAGTCTGTCTTCGTGGCGTGTCGGTGTTTCGAAATATAAATAGATGACCTTATTTTCTTGAACGAATCCCACGAACCTGAACGACCGTTGCGTACTGTCCCGGCCTGAATAGTCAGCCCGCACTCCTTCTTTCATGGGAGTCAGGGTTTGTTTTGTGATCGTGACTGAACCGGCGCGGTTGTCATCTTGTTCCCTCTTTATTCCCAAATCGATCAGCCTCGAAGCCGCCTTGTCTAGATCCGCGCGTTTTATCGGTTTTTTCCATACCTCCATCTTGAAAGAAACCTGCGCTTGTTTGGATTCGAAGTACATATGGTCTGCGCCAATGAGGGTCGTTCGTGTCCAGTCCGAGCCGAGTTTTAGTTCGAAGTCGGAATTCTTATAATTAACTGCTGCCTGGATATGCAGTGGCGCAAAAAGCAGGAATGGAAGCAAGTGTCGTAGGCGCATGGGTTTTCCAATGCTATGGGTGCAGCATTTAACCGATTAACAGCAAACGACTTCCTTTGAGCGGCGCTCGTATCTGACAGAAGGTGGTACTCAAGCGATTTTGCCCCTTGGCGTCTTAGCGGATAGTCCGAATTCCCTCAATGGATTCCCGCCTTCGCGGGAATGACGAGGCTCTCTGTGGTCTCCGCGTCTCCGCAGCTGATCCCGCTTTAGCCGGACTCAGTTGAACAAAAACGCCGCCGGCACCGAATCGATCACGCCCTTGCGGTGCCGCGCCTGGCCGCGCGCGAAGTCGATGGAGACCGGGTTCAGCGCGTCGGTGACCTGCCGGCTGTGTTCCAGCAGTTCGCGGTCGAGCGGGCGCGGGCGCGCGAGCATGTCGGCGATGACCGGCGAGAAGGTCTCTGGCATGTCGAGCAGCGATACCTGCACCGGCTCGGGCAGGCGCTGCGCGGCGGCGACGACGAAGCTGTTGACATGCGCGACGCCGGGGTAATCCGGGCGGTAGAGCACGATCGCGGGCAGCGCGGCGCGCAGCGTGGCGAGGAAATGCGCGTAGGGGCGCGGGAACTGCAGGTCGGCGAAGGTGTTGAACACCGCCACGCCGTGGTCGCCCGTGCAGCGCTTCAGGTCGTTGAAGAAATCCTTTGTCACCAGGTATTCGGGCACACCATCGCCGGCGAAGAGGTCCACGACCACCACGTCATACGGCCGGCGGCAGCGCTGCAGGTAGGTGCGCGCGTCCTCCAGCACCACATTGACCTCGTCGGGCAGCGCGAAGGTCTGGCGCGCGGCCTGCACCGCAGCGGGGTCGATCTCCACCACCGTCACCTCGACGCCGCGCGCGACCAGCGTGCGGGGGACGATGCCGGCGCCGAGTCCCAGCGCGAGTACGCGTTTCGCATCCGGCCGGTAGGAACGGATCAGCGCGTCGAGCATGTAGGTGTAAAGCGACAGCGAGCGCCCGTCGCTCCCCACCGTGTTCTGGGTGATGCCGTCCTGGAAGTACATACGGCGAAAACTGCCGTCGGCCTCCGGCACGCTTTTCAGGATCTGCACGGTGCCGAACATCGAGTGGTAGGTCGTTTCGCGCTGCCACTCGCGGGCGCCGTAGCGGGCGGGCCATTGCCACTGCAGGAGGGCGTTGCCGCCGGCGAGCAGCGCCAGCGACAGCGCGAGGGCGGTGCCACCGAGGGCCGCCACGCGCGCGCGCGAGGGCAGCGGGTGCGGCGGCCGCACGGCGATGGCGAGGGTGAGCGCGGCCAGTCCCGCGGCAACCATCAGCGTGGCGGTGAAGGTGCTGAAGTTCGGAATCAGCCCGAAGGCGGTGACCGCCACGCCGGCCACCGAGCCGAGCGTGCTGATGAAGAACACGCGGCCCGCGCCGGCGTCGCCCGCCGAGGTGGCACCGTCCGCCACACGGATTGCCACCAGTAGCGGGTTCATGGCCGAGGTGGTGGCGAGCGGCACGAACAGCAGGATGACGCAGGCCGCGAAAGCGCCGACCACCAGGTCCATCCGCGCGAGCGGCTGGAAGGCGAAGGGATAGAGGAGGCAGGCGGCGACGATCGCCAGCGAGGCCGCGCCCGGCATCATGGCGTAGAGGAAGGTCAGCTGGCCCACCGGACGGGTATGGCCCCGCCGGGCAGTCAGCCGGCCGCCCCACCAGTAGCCGGCCGCCAGCGCAACCAGGGTGATCGACAGGATGCCGGTCCAGATGAAGAGGCTGACCCCGAAGTAGGGCGTCATGATGCGGGAGGCCAGCAGTTCCAGCGCGAGGATCGCGGCGCCGGTGGCGAAGACGATGGCGTAAAGCATGGGGGCGGTTGGGTATAATGCGTTCGTTGTTTTACCCGGGGCGAGCATCATAAAAGCGCCTCGGTCGCACCCGGGAATCAGGGGGTGCGCGTTTTTGGTCTGGTTGCTTGCTGTTAGTTCAAGTTCAAGTTCAAAGTTCAAGTTCAAAGTTCAAGTTCCAAGCCAGTCCCGGTGGTTGCAGGCCCGTTCCGAACCGACGCAAGCGCGAACCGCAATCTAGCAAAGATCATCGCCCGACGCGAGTGCGCAGCGGCTGTTGCTGCGCACCGTGTTCTTTCCCTCGCACAAGGAAATCCTCCATGCTGGCCACCTTCACGCGCTCACAGCGGACTCTGCTTCCCGTCCTGCTGTCCGGACTGGCCCTTTGCGGCGCCGTCGTCGCCGGTCCGCTGCAGGCCGCGCAACCCAGCGTGCCGTACGTGCCCACGCCGCAGGTGGTGGTCGACCGCATGCTCGCGATCGCGGGCGTCAAGGCCGGCGATTACCTGATCGACCTCGGTTCCGGCGACGGCCGCATCGTCATTACGGCCGCCCAGAAGTACGGCACGCGCGGCTTCGGCGTGGACCTCAACCCGGTGCGCATCCGCGAGGCCGAGGCCAACGCGGTCAAGGCGGGTGTCACCGACAAGGTCGCCTTCTACGAGCGCGACCTGTTCGAGACCGACCTCTCCTCGGCCAGTGTGATCACCATGTACCTGCTGCCGAACGTGAACCTTTCCCTGCGGCCGAAGCTGCTGAAGCTCGCGCCCGGCACGCGCCTGGTGTCGCACGACTTTTCGATGGACGAGTGGAAGCCGGACCAGTTCGAGCAGTTCGAGGTCAAGGACAAGTGGGGCAGCGGGTCCTCGGGCACGAGCAGCATCTATTTCTGGGTCGTGCCGGCCGAGGTGGCGGGCACCTGGAAGTGGACGATGCCGGTCGGCCGCGCGCAGCAGACCTATGAGCTGGGCTTCACCCAGCGCTTTCAGGAGATCACGGGCATCGTGCACGTGAACGGCAAGCCGAACCGGGTGGAGCGCGCGCAACTGCGCGGCGACCGCCTGACCATGGCCTTCACCGTCGATCTGGGCAGCGGCCCGGTCAGGCATGAATTCTCCGGCCGCGTCGAGGGCGGCACGATCACCGGCACGGCGCGTTTCTCCGGCGACCGCGTGAGCGGTGAGAACGACTGGCGCGCGACCAGGGCGGGGTCATGATGCGCGGTTTCCCGAAAGTCGCCCGCGCGGCCTTCGCCTCCGCGCTGGCGGCGTTGCCGCTTGCCGCGTCAGTGGCGCTGCCTGTCGCGGCGCAGGACTATGGCGACACGCCGTACGTGCAGACCCCGCGCAACGTCGTCGAAAAAATGCTGGAGGTGGCGAAGGTCGGCCCGACCGACTACGTGATCGATCTGGGTTCCGGCGACGGCCGCATGGTGATCATGGCCGCGAAGGATCGCGGCGCGCGCGGTTACGGCGTGGACCTCGACCGCAAGCTGGTCGCGCTCGCCAACCGCAATGCCAAAACCGCGGGCGTCGCCGATCGCGCGCAGTTCTTTGAGCGTAACCTCTACGAGACCGACCTGCGGCCGGCGTCGGTCCTGACCATCTACCTGCTGCCGGAAGTGAACATGATGGTGCGGCCCAAGCTGTTCAAGGAACTCAAGCCCGGTACCCGCGTGGTGACCCACGACTACGACATGGGCGACTGGCCGCCCGACCTGGCGCTGGTGATGGACGCGCCGGACAAGCCGGTCGGCCGCGACAAGAAGAGCAAGGTCTTCCTCTACATCGTACCGGGCAACGCGGCCGGTGCCTGGCGGTGGCGCGTGGGCAGCGGCGTCGACGCCACGGACTGGCGGGCGGAGTTCAGGCAGAACTTCCAGAAACTGACCGGTTCGGTGGTGCGTGGCGGCGTTCCGCTCAAGCTGCAGGACGCCGCGCTGACCGGCGAACAGGTACGCTGGGTCGCGGCGGACGACGCCGGCGGGCGCTGGACCTTCGACGGCACGTTGTACGGCAACGCCATCGAGGGCACGATGACCACGCCCGGCGGCGACAAGCGCCCGTGGCAGGCGACGCGCACCGAACTCGGCGAGCCGGCGCACATCAACGCGCCGGTCATCCTGCCGCCGCAGATTCCGCAATGAGGCTGCTCACCCTGTTCCTGCTCGCCCTGGCAGTCCCGGCCCTCGCCGCGCAGCCCGCGGGGCAGGCGGCGCTGCCGCTGGACGTGCCGACGCCCTACCTGCCGTCCACGAATGTCGCGGTGGACGAGATGCTGCGGTTGGCCGACGTGAAGCCCGGTGACCTGGTCGTGGACCTCGGCTCCGGCGACGGCCGCATCCCGATCGCGGCGGCGCGCTACTTCGGCGCCCGCGGCTACGGCGTGGACATCGACGGCAAGCTGGTCGAGGAAGCCAACGACAACGCGCGCAAGGCCGGCGTGGCCGACCGCGTGCGCTTCGAACAGAAGGACGTGTTCCAGACCGATATCAGCAACGCGTCGGTGGTGACGCTCTACCTGCTGTCCGGGCTGGTCAACCGCCTGCAGCCCAAACTGCTGAAGGAGCTGAAGCCCGGCGCGCGCATCATCGCGCACGACTACCCCTTCGAAGGCTGGACCGCCGACCGCACGATCAACATTTCCAAGACCTATTATCTCTACGTGGTGCCGGCGCAGGCGGGCGGGCGCTGGCGGCTGGCCGCGCAACTGCCCGAAGGCGAACGCGTTTTCGAGTTGGACATCAAGCAGGATCGCCAGAAAGTCAGCGGCGGCGCGCGCGTGCAGGGTGGCTTCCTGCCACTGTTCGACGCGCAGCTCGCGGGCGACCGCCTGCGCTTCGTGCTGGTGGACGAGCAGCGCGCCCTGCACTTCGAGGGCCGCGTGAACGGCAGCCTGCTGGAGGGCAGCGTGCGCACCGGCATCGGCAACGCGGAAGTCGCGCGCCCCTGGCGCGCCACGCGCGTGATCGGCGCGGGAGACGAAGGCTGATGCGCGCGACCACCGTTTCGACGCTGTCCGCATTGCTGGCCGCGCTGCTGCTGGCGGCACCGGGCCGCCTGCCCGCGGCGGGGGCGGCCTATCCGTACGATGTGCCGTATGTGCCCACGCCCATCGTGGTGGTGGACGAAATGCTGCGCTTCGCCAGCGTGACCGCCGCCGACTACGTGATGGACCTCGGCTGCGGCGACGGCCGCATCGTGATCGAGGCCGCCCGCAAGTTCGGTGCGCGCGGCATCGGCCTCGACCTCGACGAGGCGCTGATCGCCGAGGCGCGCGTCAACGCGCAGGCCGCCGGCGTGACGGACCGCGCGCGCTTCGAGCGCCAGGACCTGTTCAAGACCGACCTGTCGCCGGCGACCGTGATCACCATGTATCTGCTGCCGGGGGTCAACCGGCGCCTGCGACCGGAACTGCTGAAGCTGAAACCCGGCACCCGCATCGTGTCGCACGACTTCGACCTCGACGACTGGCAGCCCGACCGCAAGACCACATTGCGCAAGAACATCTTTCTGTGGGTCGTGCCGGCGCCGGTGGCCGGGACCTGGACGATCAGCGCCGAGGTGGGCGGCGTGCAGCGCAACTACGTCGTGGACGTGTACCAGAAGTTCCAGCAGCTCGACGGTTTCGTTCGCAACGCCGGCCCCTCGGCGGGGCTCTGGCAGCCGCGCATCGAGGGCGACCGCATCTCGTTCACCATCGTGCACATGGAAGGCGGCAAGCCCGGAGAGGAGCCGCCGCGGGCGGAAAGCGCGCTCTATTTCGAGGGACGGGTGGACGGCAACGTGATGCAGGGCCAGTTCCGCCGCAACGTCGGACGCGAGGAGACCACGACGCCCTGGCGCGCCGTGCGGCTGCAATGACGGATCTTTACCGCAAGCATCGCCGCAGCCTGCTGGCCGGCGCCGCCTGCGCGCTGGCGGGAGGGGTGCTGCCGGTGCGGCCGGCCGGGGCGCAGGCCACGGTCGATGTGCCCTTCGTGCCCACGCCACCCAACGTCATCGACGCGATGCTGCAGATCGCGGACGTGAAGCGCGACGATTACCTGATCGACCTCGGCTGCGGCGATGGCCGCATCGTGCTCGCCGCCGCGCGGAAGTTCGGCACTCGCGGCTTCGGCATCGACCTCGACCCCGTGAACATCGGCAACGCGCGGCGCGAGGCCGAGCGCCTGGGGCTGACCGCCCGCGCCACCTTCGCCGCCGGCGACCTGTTCAATACCGACCTCTCGAAGGCGACGGTCGTCACGCTGTACCTGCTGCCGGAGGTCAACGCGGCAGTGCGGCCCCTGCTGTTCCGGCAGTTGAAGCCCGGGACGCGCGTGCTGTCGCACGACTTCGACATGGGCGAATGGTCGCCCGACGGCCGCGTGACGGTGGCGGTGCCCGACAAGCCGTATGGGCCGCCGACCTCGGCGGTGCTGCTCTGGGTCATGCCGCACAACGCCGCGGGCCGCTGGCAGTGGAAGATGGACGTGGCGGGCGCGAGCCGCGCCTTCGAGGTCGCCATCGAGCAGGAATACCAGCGGATCGAACTGAAACCGCTGGTGGCGGGCGGCCCGGCCAAGGTGCTGTTCCCCAAACTGCGCAACGACCAGATCAGTTTCACGCTGGTGCGCGACTACGGCCATTCGGTGAACCACGAGTTCACCGGCCGCGTGCAGGGCGACGTGATCAAGGGCCGCTACCGCCTGCTGGGCGACGGCGTCGGCAGCAAGGTCGGCGACTGGCAGGCGAAGCGCGTGGAGAAGGGCGACATTCGTTTCAGCGAGGCGGGCGCACCTGCGCCCGCCGCATGATTTACAGGAGAAGGGCGATGAAAGCATTGGCAAAGGGCCTCATTGCGGTGGCGCTCGTGACGTCAGCAACCGTGATTACGATCACCACCTTCAACGTGGCGATGGCGCAAGAAGGCGCGGGCGACGTGGTGTACGTGCCCACCCCTCAGGTGGTGGTCGACACCATGCTCACCATGGCCAAGGTGGGGCCGTCCGATTACGTGATCGACCTCGGCTCCGGCGATGGGCGCATGGTGATCACCGCGGCGAAGAAATTCGGCGCGCGCGGCTTCGGCGTCGACCTCGACCAGGTGCTGCTGAAGCTCTCCAACGAGAACGCGAAGCAGGCCGGCGTGACCGACCGCGCGCAGTTCTTCGACCGCAACATCTTCGAAACCGACCTCAAGCAGGCGACGGTGATCACGACCTACCTGTTGCCGTCGATGAACGAGCGCTTGCGGCCGGCGATCCTCGACCTCAAGCCCGGCACGCGGGTCGTCGCCCACGATTACCACATGGGCGAATGGCAGCCAGACGAGCACGAACGCCTGTCCGTGCCGGAGAAGGTCGTCGGCAACCCGGGCGTGAGCTACATCTACCTGTGGTACGTCCCGGCGCGGGTGGCGGGCCGCTGGCGCTCGGAGGTGCCGCTGTCGCCCGCCGCTGGCGCGACCGCGGTGCCCTACGATTTCAACCTCACGCAGATCTTCCAGAAGATTGACGGGTCGGTGCGTGTCGGCTCACAGGATATGAAAATGCTCGGTGCCGAACTCAGGGGGGATCAGATTTCCTTTACCGCCCTGAGTGGCCGTATCGACGACAAGAACACCGTGCGTCGGGACTTTCGCGGCAAGGTGAACGGCGACACGATCACGGGCACCGTCCGCATTGAAGGCGGCGGCAGCTCGCGCACCGTGCCGTGGAACGCGAAGCTCACGCAGCGCGGGGAAATGAAGCAGGGCGCGGCCGACACTCCGGCCCCGGCCGTCCGCAGCGCTGTCGCGCGATGAGCGCGCCAGCGAACGACGGCGCGGGAGCACCGCGCCAGACGTTGTCGCTGTTCGATGCGATCACGATGATCGTCGGCCTGATCGTCGGCGCCGGCATCTTCGGTACGCCGGCGATCGTGGCCGGTGCGGTGCAAAGCGAATCGACGTTGATCGCCGTGTGGATCGCCGGCGGCATCTTCTCGATCATCGGCGCGCTGTGCTACGCCGAACTGGCGACCGCCTTTCCGTCCGCCGGCGGCGAATATCACTTCATCCAGAAGGCCTACGGCCGCTCGCTTGCGTTCCTCTACGGCTGGGCGCGCATGACGGTGATCGTCGCGGGCTCGATTGCGGTCTTCGCCTATCTGTTCGGCGACTACCTGTCGCGCGTCATCAATCTTGGCGCGCATTCCCCGGCGATCTGGGCAGCGTTGGTTGTCGTGGCATTGACGCTGGTCAACTATATCGGCATCCGCGAGGGCAAGGCCACGCAGAACGTCTTCACCGTGCTGGAAGTCAGCGGGCTGGTGCTGATCGTCGTGGCCGGCCTGTTTTTCGCGCCCACACCGGCAGCGGTGCCGGTGGCTGAGGCGGCGGCTGCCGGGTCGGGGCCCTGGTACATGGGCGCCGGCCTCGCCACGGCGATGCTGTTCGTCCTGTTCACCTATGGCGGCTGGAACGACGCCGCGTATATTTCGGCCGAAGTGCGCAATCCGCACCGCAACATGTCGCGCGCGCTGCTCTTTTCCATCACCCTGGTCGCGCTGCTGTACGTATTGGTCAATCTTGCCTACGTCAAAGGCCTTGGTTACGACGCGATGGCGCGGTCCAATGCGGTGGCGGCGGACCTGCTCAAGAACACCTGGGGCAGCGGCGGGGAAAAACTGATCTCCATCATGATCGCGATCGCGGCACTGACATCGGTCAACGGCTCGATGATCGTCGGCGCGCGTTCCAACTACGCGCTTGGCCGCGACTGGCCCCTGCTCGGCTACCTTGGGCACTGGGACGGCGCCAGCGGTTCGCCGCGCAACGCCCTGTTGGTGCAGGGCGTGATCGCGCTGGTGCTGGTCGGGTTCGGCGCAACGCAAAACTCCGGATTCAAGGGCCTCGTCGAATACTCGCTGCCGGTATTCTGGGGCTTCTTCATGCTGGTCGGCATTGCACTGTTCGTGCTGCGTCATCGGGAGCCCGCGGCGCCGCGGCCGTTCAAAGTCCCCGGCTATCCGGTGGTGCCGGCAATCTTCGTCCTGATGTGCGGCTATCTGTTCTATTCGAGCATCGTGTATCACGGCAAGCACGCGCTGGTCGGCCTCGGCGTGCTGGCGGTGGGCGGCGTGCTGCTGCTGTTCGCCCGCGGCAAACGCTGAGCGCCTCGGCGTCCAAAAGCGGCGTCCAAAAGCAAACGGCCGGTTCCCGAGGGA
>JBOIEQ010000059.1:0-24347 GCA_050741255.1 Burkholderiales bacterium
GTACTCATGATCCTGCAGTCGGATGCGTTCCGTTCGGGCAACGTGCACACCGGCATCATCGAACAGGTCATGAAGAAAAAATGAAAGCGGACGAACTGATCGAGCAGGCCAGGGCCCGCGGGTCGCTGGACGAGCGCGCCGGCAAGGCGCTGCTGACGGCCTACGGCGTCGCCGTGCCGCAGTCGGTGATCGTGAAGTCACCCGATGCCGTGGCCGGAGCGCTGGCGGGGCTCAAACCCCCGTTTGTGGTCAAGGTCATGTCGCCCGACATCCTGCATAAAAGCGATGTCGGCGGCGTGAAAGTCGGTCTTGTGGAGGTGGCCGCGGTGGCGGATGCCATCCGCACGATGCAGGCGGTGCCCGCGATCGCCAAGGCAAAGATCGAAGGTTTCCTCGTGGAAGAAATGGCCCCGCGCGGCGTGGAAGTCGTGATCGGCGGCGTGCGCGACGCCGATTTCGGGCCGATGGTGATGGTGGGACTCGGCGGCATTTTCGTCGAGGTGCTGAAGGACGTCGCGTTTCGCATCTGTCCGATCACTCGCGTCGACGCGGCCGAGATGCTGGACGAGCTGAAAGGCGCGAAGGTGCTGGATGGCGCCCGCGGCGGCATCAAGGCTTCGCGCGAGGCCATCGTGGATGCGTTGCTCAAGGTCGGCGGCGAAGGCGGCCTGCTGCTCACGCACGCTTCCAGCATCAGGGAAGCAGACATCAATCCGCTCATTGTTTCCGAGCGCGGCGCCGTGGCCGCCGATGCACGTTTTATTCTGGGCTGAATATGAACGACGCCTTCAAGGAGTTCACGCCGCTGTTCGAGCCGAAAACCGTCGCCGTCGTCGGCGCCTCCACCAAGGGCGGCGCATTGCCCAACGTCTTCATCAAGCGCATCCAGACGCTCGGCTTCAAAGGACCGATTTATCCGATTCACCCGACGGCGACCGAGATCGACGGTCTGCCGGCCTACAAGACGCTGGGCGACACGCCGGAGCCGGTGGACTATGCGTTCATCGCGATCGCCGCCGCGCAGGTCGCGCCGCTGATCGAAGCGGCCAAGGGGCGCGTGCGCTTCGCGCAAGTCGTCTCCAGCGGTTTCGGCGAGGTCGAAGAGGGCAAGGCGTTGCAGGCGGCGCTGATCGTGGCGGCGAAAGCCAGCGGTACGCGCGTGCTGGGCCCGAACTGCCTCGGCATCTACACGCCGCGCGGCAAGATCACCTTCACCGACAACTGCCCGCCGGAACCGGGTGCGATCGGCATCATTTCGCAGAGCGGCGGCCTCGGCACCGACATCATCCGGCGCGGCATCAATCGCGGCCTGGGTTTCTCCGGATTGGTCTCCGTCGGCAACGCCGCCGACGTCAATCCCAACGATTTGCTCGAGTACTATCTCGCGGACCCGCAGACCAAAGTCATCGGGATGTATCTCGAAACGGCGAAGGATGGGCGTCGGCTGTTCGACATCCTGCGGTCAGCCCAGTCGCGGAAGCCGGTGGTGATCCTCAAGGGCGGGCGTACGGCACAGGGACTGGCCGCGGCCGCCTCGCATACGGGTTCGCTCGCGGGCGATGAGCGTGCATGGCTCGCACTGTCCGCGCAGACCGGCTGCGTGCTCGCGGAAACGCTGGAAGACTTTCTCGACATGCTGGGCGCCTTCCAGCGCCTGACGCCACGTCCCGACCATCCGATCCGGCGCGTCGTCCTGTTCGGCAACGGCGGCGGCACCAGCGTGCTGGCGACCGATTTCTTTGCGCGCGTCGGCCTCGATGTGATTCCCTTTGAAGCGCCCACGCTCGGCGCGCTCGCCGCGCTCAAGCTACCGCCCGGTTCCAGCATCACCAATCCGGTGGACTGTCCGGTGGGCACGCTGCAGCAGGACGAAGGCCGCGTCGCGCAGAAGATCCTCGATGCCATCTATTCCCACGGCGCACCCGATGCGCTGGTCGTGCACCTCAACATGGTGGCCTTCGCGGGCCGCACCAAGCCCGAGGTGCTGGACAATCTTATGCAGGCGGTGGTGCGCGTGCAGTCGCAGTATCCGAACCAGTCGCACTTCGTGCTGGTCCTGCGTTCGGATGGCGATCCGGAGATCGAAAAGCGCAAGCGCGCCTTTCGCGAACGCGCCGTCGCGCTGGGCATCCCGGTGTTCGACGAAATGAGCAATGCTGGCCGCGCGTTGTCCGCGCTGGCACAGGTCGAGCGCTTCCGACGGGCGCGCCAGCTGGCGTGAGCGCACACGATTTTCGCGCGGTCGCGTTTCCCGCCCGCCTCTACAGCGGGCAGGACGCCTTGGAGCAACTCCCCGCCGAAGTCGAACGGGCTCGCGCAAAACGAGCATTCGTCATGTGCGGCCGCACCGTCTCGCGCAAAACGCCGCTGGTGGACCGCATCGCCGGGCTGCTCGGCGAACGCTATGCCGGCCGCTACGACGGGATGGACAAGGACACCTCATTCGCCGCCGTGCAGGCAGCAACGGCTGCCGCGCGCGAAGCCGGCGCCGATCTGCTGATCGCCGTCGGCGCCGGCAGCGTGATCCAGGGCACGCGGGTGGTGGCCATCCTGTTGGCCGAAACCGACCCGGTCGAAAAGCTCATTACGCAGTATCCGGAGCATGGCGCTGCCATCAGCCCGAAGCTGCGCGCGCCCAAGCTGCCGATCGTCAATGTGCTGACGGCGCCGACCACCGCGCAGAATCGCGCCGGCTCGGCGGTGAAGAATCCGGCGCTCGATCACCGCATGGAGTTCTTCGATCCCAAGACGCGGCCCCTGGCGGTGTTCTGGGACGCCGAGGCGCTGCTGACCGCGCCGGCGTCGCTGATGCGCACGACGGCGTGCTCGGTGTACTGGCGCGGGGCGATGAATCTCGCGGCCGTGGACCTGCCCCCGTTGGTCGAAGGTGACCGGTTGCAGGCTTTCCGGCTGGCGGCGCGTGCGCTGCCCCGCGTGGACGACCCGACGGACTGGCAGGCCCGCGTCGATCTGTGCGCCGCCGCCTGGCTGCACAACCGCGAGGCCGATGTCGGCGGCATGGCCGTCAAGAAGACCTGGGTCGCGCGGGCGGTCTATGCCTTCGCGACCGCGTTGTTCAACCTCCACCCCGAGGTCGGGCAGGGCGAAGCCAATGCGGCGCTGACGCCCGGCGTGATGCGCGCACTCGGCGGACGCGATCCCGAGGCACATGCCCGATTGGCCGCTGCGCTAGGGTCGAACGATTCTTCGCCCGAAGGGGTGGCCGCGCACCTGGAAGGAACGTTCACCGCACTGGGCATGCCCGTGCGACTGTCGCAGCTCGGCGTTCCGCGCACGGCGCTGGCGACGGTGCTCGAGCATTCCCTGAAGAACTTCAACGCCGATCCCAAACGCGAGTTCGTGCGCGAGCGGCCGGCGCTGGAAGCAGCGCTCGCCGCCGCTTGGAGCGCCTAACAGCATAAAACACGCGTGTGTTGCGACCAGAATTGTTGATGACGCGAAGGCCGATGGGGCCAAGGTGTCAACCTTGGCTCCGGAGGCCGACAAAGTCAGCGACGATTCTGGTCGCAACCCTTAGGGCTGGCACGAGTTTGGCCCATGGCGTCGTTATCTGCCTTGACCGTATTCGAATACGGCCGGCGGCAGATGCCTCGCCCTGAGCCAAACTCGTGACAGCGCATCGCGCGTTTTATGCTGTTAGGCGCTCCGTTAACAACTGCTTACAAAGCGTTACCGTCCGCCGGTAGTTTTCTCCGAGTCCGGCCGTTAGTGTGTGCGTGGGTCTTATCCCACTAGCCAACCACCACTCACGACAAGGAACCGATCATGATCAAGCACACCATTGCCGCGGCGGTCCTCGCCGCTTTTATCGTCCCCGGACTCGCTGCAGCACAGACCCCCGCGCCGAAGGATCCCGCGGCCACCCCCGGCATCGACAAGCGTCAGGACAACCAGCAGAAGCGCATCGACCAGGGCGTGCAGTCCGGCCAGTTGAACCAGAAGGAAGCCGCGCGCATGGACAAGGGCCAGGCCCGCGTCGACAAGATGGAAGACAAGGCCAAGTCCGACGGCGTGGTGACCAAGGACGAACGCCGTCGCCTGCATCACGCGCAGAACAACGAATCGCAGCGCATCCATCGCCAGAAGCATGACCGGCAGCAGGCTAAATAAGTTCTCCGCAAGTCCTCGGATGGGTTGATCGGCCACGGCGCAAGCCGTGGCCATTTTTTTTACCCCGGTACGTCGGCTAGAATCGCAGCCTTCCGGATTCCCGAGGCCCCGCATGGACACCCTGCAAGTTGGCATGAAGCACACCCTCAAGTGGACCGTCACCGAGGATCTCACGACAGCCCGCGGCGACTACAAGGTGTTCTCCACGCCGGCCATGACCCGCTTCGTGGAAATGGCCTCCCACTACCTCGTGCTGCCGCACCTGAAACCCGAACAGGGCCAGGTCGGCGTGGTGGTCAACATCCGCCACATGGCACCGACACCCATTGGCAAGGAAGTCCGCGCGGAAGTCGAGCTGACCGGCATCGACCGCCGGATGCTCACGTTCAAGATCGAGGTGTTCGACGATGTGGAGCAGATCGGTGCCGCGACGCACGACCGCTTCGTCGTGGATCTCGACAAGTACATGGCCAAGCTCAAGGCGAAGCTGGGCGCGCCGGCGTAAACCTTACGGTCAGCGTTTCTTCGCCATCGTCGACGGATTCAACGACCGCGGATCGCGCGGCCGCCAGCGGCCCGAATCCACCAGTGCAAGGAAGTCTCCCACCACTGTGTTGAAGAGCGCGGGTTCTTCCAGGTTCACCACGTGCCCGGTGCCGCCGACCACCGTCAGCCATGCCGCGGAGCAGACTCGCTTGATGAACAATGCGGGGTCCAGATTCGCGTCGTCTTCGTCGCCGCAGATGACGTGCGTCGGCACGGTCAGCCGGCGCAGTGCGCGCTCCAAGGCGTAGATCGGCGGACGTTTCGCCTGGATGCCGCGCTGGGTGTTGGCGCTGCCCAGCGCCGAATGCTGTTCGACGCGCCGATAGAACTCCGCAAAGCCCCGCGGGTCCTTCTTCAGCAGCGGCACGCGCGAGGGATTGGTTCGGTAAACCGTGACGGACGCCGGCATCCCCTGGGCCAGGAAGCGCCGCGCTTGCGCCTCGGTATTGCGAAGGAACTCGGCGCGCTTGGCCAGATTGGAACCCGCCCCGGCGCCGACCACGGTCAGCGAGCGCGCCAGGCGCGGGTGGCGCAGGCCGAATTGCAGCGTGGAATAGGCACCCATCGAGCAGCCGACAATGTGCGCCTTGCGCAGCCCCAGGTGGCGCATGACCACCGCAATGTCGTCGGTGGCCTTCTGATACGAATAGTGTGAAAGCGCTTTCGGCACGTCCGACGGCGGGTAGCCGCGGGCGTTGAAGGCGATGCAGCGGTAGCGCCGGCTGAAATAGCGCAGTTGCGCTTCCCAGCTTTCCAGCGAACCGGAAAATTCATGCACGAAGATGATGGGCGTCCCGCGCCCGACTTCTTCGTAGTAGAGCTTGATGCCACCTGCATCGGCGTAAGGCATGGCAATTACCTCTTCTTGGCCATCGTCGACGGGTTATAAAACCGCGGATCGCGCGGGCGCCAGCGGCCGGATTCGACCAGCGCGAAGAAGTCGTCCGTCATGCGGTTGAAGAGCCCCGGCTCTTCGAGATTGACCGCGTGACCGGTGTTGGCAACCGTCGTCAGCGCGGCCGACGGGCACACGCGCTTGATGAAGAGCGACGGTTCCAGGCAATTGTTGTCTTCGTCGCCCGTGACCATGTGCAGCGGGACTTTCAGTTTCTTCAGTCCCCGCTCCAGCATGTAGACCGTGGGGCGCTTCGCTTGCACCCCGCGCAGGGTGTTCGCGCTGCCGAGGGCCGAATGATTGGCGAACTCGGCGCAGAAGTGCGAGAAGCCGCGCGGATCCTTGTTCTGGAACTGGATGCGCGACGGACCGATCTGGTACGGCTTGACCGCTTCCCGCGTTCCCAGCGTCTCGAAGCGGCGCGCCATGACTTCCGTGTCGGCCAGGAACTGCTTGCGCTTGTCGGGATCCGAGCCGTAGCCGACGCCGATGGCGGTGAGCGAGCGCGCCATGCGCGGGTACCGCAATCCGAAGTGCAGCACCGCGTAGCCGCCCATCGAGCAGCCGACGATATGGGCCTTGCGGATCTTCAAATGCTTCATCACCGCGGCGATATCGTCGGTCGCATGTGCCTGGGAGTACTTCGACACGGCTTTCGGCACGTCCGACGGGGGATAGCCGCGGGCGTTGAAAGCGATGCAGCGATAGCGACGGCTAAAATAGCGCAGCTGCGCTTCCCAGCTGTACAGGTCATCGGCGTACTCATGCACGAACACGACCGGATACCCCTTGCCGGCCTCCTCGTAGTACAGGTGGACCCCGTTGGCGTTGGCGTAAGGCATGCGGCGTTCTCCGTGAGGTGATGCGACCGGTGGTTACTCTGGCAGGCGCGCCAGTTGGCCCGCGTCCGCGAGCTCGTCCAGCGCCCAGATGGATTTGACGAGGTGCGCAGCGGCTTGCGGTACGCCGGCCGACGCGCACAGGCCCTCGACTTTGCGTTCGATGTCGGCATCGGCCAATGGCCGGTCCGGCGAACCACGGCTGTGGAGCACATTGGCCTCCAGCACGCGGCCGTCGATCAGCGTCACTTTCACGCGCGCCGCGTCGAGCGCGATGGTGCCGTCGACCCGGGCAACGACCCGGGCGCGCAAGGCGGCGACGGCCGGATCGCGCAAGCACTCGTCGCTGAATTCCGCAACGCCCGCGCGTCCGCGCACCAGCGCGACCGCCGCGCAATGCTGGAACGAGAGCTTGGACTCGAGGCCGCGTACGGGTTCCGCGCGATCGCAACGCACGAGCGCCAGCGTGCTGGCGAAGACTTCGATGCGGGTGACGGAGGCTGCATTGAGCCCGCCCTCCCGCAGGTCGAAGCAGGCATCGATGACCGGGTGCGTGACGATGCCGGAGGGATAAGGCTTGTAACCTACCTGCGGCAATTCCCAGGCCTGGCCGAGATCGCGCAGGGCCTCGTCGATTTCCGGCTGCGCGCTCGCGATGCGCGCAAAACCGAACTTGCCCTCGATGCCCGCCACCGGTCCGGTGAAACCCGCCTGCGCCAGCAGCGCCGCGGCAAGACCGTTGCGGGCCGCGAATCCGGTATGGCCGCCGCGCGCCATGGTGCCGAGCGATTCGATCAGGCCGGACGCCTGGGTTGCCGCGATGCCGAGTGCCCAGGTCATGCGCGTTTCGTCGAGGCCGAGCAGTCGGCCGCAGGCGGCGGCGGCGCCGAACACGCCCGCGGACGCCGTGATGTGCCAGCCGGCTTCGTAGTGCGCGCGGCCGAGCGCGCGGCCGGCCCGGCAGCCGACTTCGATGCCGAGCACGAGCGCCTGCAACAGCTCCCGGCCGGACAGGCGGCGGCTTTCGGCGCAAGCGAGCGCTGCGGGCGCGATGGCGACGGTCGGATGCATCACCGTGGGCATGTGCGTGTCGTCGAAATCGAGCACGCTGGACGCGAGGCCGTTGAACACGGCGGCATTGAGCGCGTCGCAGCGTTCGGTGCGGCCGAGTACGCTGGCGAGGGGAGGCCCGGCGAGCGGCAACAGCGCGGCCAGCGCGTGTTCGACGGCGGCCTCTCGCGAACCGCCGACCGCGGCGCCAGTCCAGTTGAGCAGCGCGCGCCGGCCTTCGTGGCGGATCGTCTCCGGAATCGCGTCCCAGGTTGTCGTGGCGGCGAAGCGCGCCAAGGTTTGCGTCAGGCCTGTCTCCATGGGTCGCAGAATGCCACGGAGTCAGAGCGGCGTGAAGGTTTATCCAGGCTTGCACGCGGCTTCGCGCGCGACGGCCATGCTAGAATTTTTGGCGATCGGTGTTGCGCCGGTCGCGGTCGATTTGGAGTATGGCAATGCTGAAGATCGCAGGCGTGCAGTTCATCGGCCAGGCCGACAAGGAAGCCAACATCCGGACCGCGATCCGCCTGGTGCGGCAGGCGGCCGCGCAGGGCGCGAAGATGGTGTGCCTGACGGAACTCTTCAGCACCATGTACTTCTGCGTGGAGACGCGGGAAGAGTATTTCGACTGGGCGGAACCCATCCCGGGGCCGACGATCGAGCGCATGGCTGCCGTCGCGCGTGAAGCCGGCATCGTCCTCATCGCGCCCATCTTCGAACGCACGCCGGAGGGCCGGTTCTTCAACGCGGCAGCCGTGATCGGCCCCGATGGCGCCCTCATCGGCAAGTACCGCAAGTCGAGCATCCCCTTCATGGATGTCGGCCGCAGTGCGGAGCCGCGCGGCAACGAGAAGTTCTATTTCGAGCCGGGCGACCTCGGCTTCCCGACCTTCGACACGCCCTTCGGCCGCATCGGCATCCTGATCTGCTACGACCGTCATTTCCCCGAGGCGGCGCGCGTGCTGGGCCTCGGCGGTGCCGAGATCGTCTTCGTGCCCACGGCGACAACGTTCATGACGCGCTATCTCTGGGACCTCGAACTGCGCGCGCACGCCCTGGCAAACATCTATTACGTCTGCGGCGTGAACAAGGTGGGCGTGGACGCGGGCGGCTCGTCGCGCAACCACTTCGGCAACAGCATGATCATCAACCCGCGCGGCGAGATCATGGTCGAGGCGAGCGACAACCGTGACGACATCGCCATCGCCGACGTCGATCTGTCGGTGATCCCCGAGTTGCGCAAGCTCTGGGGCTACTATCGGGACCGTCGACCGGACCAGTACGGCCCGCTGCTGGATCCCGTGGTGCCGCCGGCCCGCTAGTCGGGCTGCGCGCCCGAGAACTTCACCGCTTCGCCCCATTTCGCGATTTCCGCGTCCAGGAACTGCGCGGCCTGCGCCGGCGTGTCACCGATCACTTCGAAGCCTTGCGCGGCAATGCGGCCGGCGACGTCGGATGAACGCAGCGCTTTCACCGCTTCCCGGTTGATCAGATCGCTCACGTTGCGAGGCGTGCCGCGGGGCACCGACAGTCCCTGCCAGGTGCTGGCCTCGTACTTTGGATAACCCTGTTCCGCGATGGTCGGCGTGTCCGGCAGCAGGAACCAGCGCTTCGCCCCGGTGACCGCGAGCGCCCGCACCTTGCCACTCTCGATCTGCGCCTTGGGAAACACCGAGGTGATGGTGAAATCGACATGCCCGCCGAGGATCGCAGTCGTGGTGGGCGCGGCGCCCTGATAGGGGACGTGCACCAGCGCGATGCCGGTGAACTTGCGCAGCAGTTCCGTCGCCAGGTGCGGCGAGCCGCCGTTGCCGGAGCTGGCGTAGGTCAGTCCGCCGGCCTTGCGTTTGGACGCGGCAATGAGTTCCTGCACGGTCGTGGCGCCAACCGAGGGATTGACCAGAAGGATGAGCGGCACCTTGCCCAGCGTGACGACGGGAACGATCTCCTTTCGCGTGTCGTACGGCAGCTTCTTCAGCAGCGTCACGTTGATCGCCGTCGGCGGCGTGTGCAGGAACAGCGTGTAGCCGTCCGGGTTGCTGCGCACGAACACTTCCGTACCGATGACGGTGCCGGCGCCGGCGCGGTTCTCCACGACCACGGGCTGCTGCAGGTTTTCCGCCAGCTTCTGCGTCACGATGCGGGCCATGACGTCGGCGGCGCCGCCCGGCGGAAAGGGCACGATCAGCCGCATGGGCTTTTCCGGGAAGTCCGCCGCGTTCGCGCCCGGCGCGCCGAGAAAGATCGCGGCGGCGAACAGGGTTCGGAGGTTCACGCTGACTCCTGCGCCACGAAGGCGTCCGCGATCTGCTCGCCGGTGGCGTACCAGACACCCTCGAACCGGCGCGTGTATTCCATGAAACTGCGCAGCAGGGCCACGCGCGAGGGCCGCCCGATCGCCTGCGGATGCATGACCAGGTTGAACAGGCCGCCCCATTTGTAGAGCTCGTCGAACTCGTCCTTCCAGATGGTGAAGATGTGCTGGTTGGTCTGGATCACGCGGGGACGCTGGATCGAACTCAGCATGTAGCCGGCGTCGGCGATGGACCAGTGCGTCGGCAGCTCGACCGGGCCCTTGCGGCCATCCGGCAGCAGGTGGCGGTAGGGATAGACGTCGTCCAGCATGTTGGTGTTGTAGAGATAACCGCGGTCCGCCAGCATCTTGATGGTGTTGGCGGTGATCTCCGCGGCCGGCGGGCGGTAGCCCCGCGGCTTGACGCCCAGCTTGCGGTCAAGGACTTCGGCGGCGCGGTCGAAGTCCGCGCATTCGCGCTCCGGCTGCTTGGGATCCGCCCATTCGTGCGAGTAGCCGTGATGGCCGATCTCGAAACCCGCGTCACGGATCTCCTTGCAGCGGTCCGTATGGTGGTCGACGACCCAGCCCGGGATGTAGAAGCTCGCGGGCATTTTCGTTTCCGCGAGCAGTTCCATCAGCTTGGGCACCGCGCGTTTCGCTCCGTAAAGGCCTTGCGACAGCACACCCAGCTTGCCGGCGTTCTCGGGATTGCGGGCGAGCCAGCTCGATTCCGCATCGAAATCGAACGTCCACATGACGCCCATGCGGGCGCCATTCGGCCATTTCATCGTCATGAAGCCAACCTCGACAGAATCGCGGGCCGGAGAATGGCTCGCGGAAACTACGGTGGGGGAAACCGGTTACCCGGACACCGATTGATTTTGTGGGATTCGTTACGGCGCGTCAATTTTCAGCGCGCGATTTCCGCCTGGTGCGCGATGCGGATGCCGATCAGCACCATGATCCCGCCGGCGATCGCCGTCGACGTCAGGGCCTCACCGAACAGCACCCACGCGAAGAGCGTCGCCATCACCGGCTGGAACAGCAGCGCCACCGAGGAGAATGTCGCCGGGAGGTGCGCCAGCGCGTAGGCGATGAGGCTCTGGCCGCCGACCTGCGAGACGAGCGCAAGTCCGATCAGGATCCACCAGCCGTGCATGGTCAGCGGCAGCAACTGCTCGCCGGACAGCCAGGCGATGGGCAGCAGGAGGACGGCGGTGACCACGCCGCTGGCGAACATCAGTTTCGCGGTGGAGGTGGTCTCGCGCGCCCGTTTCACGGCAAGCTGGTAGCCCGCATAGAACATCGCCGTGACGACGCCGAGGGCGTCTCCCAGCAGGGCCGATTCCTGCAGGTTCACGCTGCCGCCGATGAGCAGCGCGCTGCCCGCGATCGCGAGCGCCAGGCCGGCGAGAAAGCGTCCGCTGGGCATGCGCCGGAAGAACAGCCAGGCGGTCAGAGTGACGAAGATGGGCGCCAGGTTGGCGAGCAGCGTCGAGTTCGCGACCGAGGTCAGCACGATGGACCAGTGCCAGACCGCGAGGTCGCCCGCGAAGAAGAAGCCGGTGATGAGGAGCAACCGGCGCTCGCGCGCGGGATTCGCGACGGCCGGGCGGTTGCGTTCGAGCGCCATCCACAGCGCGAGGAAGGGCAGGGCGATTGCAACGCGCCAGAACGCGGTGGAGACGGGCCCGGCCTCGCTGACCTTGACCCACAGGGCCGAGGTGGCGATCGCGGTGGCGCCCGCGAGCAGGGCGGCGATGGCCGCGGTGCGGGGAGCCGCGGCCACGGGCGTGCTATTTGCCTTCGAACTTCGCCTTGCGTTTTTCGATGAAGGCCGCCATGCCTTCCTTCTGGTCGCGCGTCGAGAACAGCAGTTGCGCCGCCTTCGCCTCGTAGGCGAGGCCCACGTTCAGCGGCATCTCCATGCTGGCGAGCACGGCTTCCTTCGCCTGCTGGATCGCCAGCGGCGGCAGCTCCGCAATCTGGCTGGCCATGGCGACCGCGCGTTTCTCCACCTCGGCGTCCGCCACCAGTTCGGAGACGAGACCCGCGGCGAAGGCTTCCTGCGCGTCGAGAATGTCGCCGGTCAGGATGTAGCGCATGGCCTTGAATTTGCCGAGCGCACGGATCAGCCGCTGCGTGCCGCCACCGCCCGGGATGATGCCGATCTTCACCTCCGGCTGGCCGAACTTCGCGCCGGTGCCGGCGACGATGATGTCGCAATGCATGGCGAGTTCGCAGCCGCCGCCCAGGGCGAAGCCGTTGACCGCGGCGATCATCGGTTTCGGACACGCGGCGATCGCGCGCCACAGCTTGAGCGTGTTGCGGCGGAGCATCTCGACGGAGTCGATGCCCGCCATCTCGCGGATGTCGGCACCGGCGGCGAAGGCCTTGTCGCTGCCGGTCAGCACGATCGCGCGGACCGCGTCGTCGTCGGTCAGCGCGGCGAGATGCGCGACCATGACCTTGCGCACTTCCATGTTGAGCGCGTTGCGCGCATCGGGGCGGTTGATGCGCAGCAGGGCGACGTGCTCGGCGGGGCGTTCGAGGAGGACGACGGAGTCGGACATGAGGGTTCCTTGGAGAAAAATCAGTTGGCGGTGAGCAGCGGCCACAGGCCGTCGGCGCCACGCGCCATCGCTTCGCGGCCGAGCCGCGCGGCCCAGTAGCCCTCGTGGCCGAATTCCTCGCGCCACGCCAGCAGGCGCAGCGTCGCATGGTGCAGGGCGTATTCGTCGGTGACGCCGATCGCGCCGTGGACCTGGTGCGCGACCATCGCGCCTTCGTAGGCGGCCTGGTTGGCCCGCAGCTTGGCGCTGGCGATGGCGGTTTCCGCATCGCCCTGGCGGTCCAGCACGCCGGCGGCCGACAGTCCCGCGGCCACCGCCGCCGCGACTTCGCCCGCCGCGCGCGCCAGCTCCTGCTGCAGGGCCTGGAACTGGCCGATCTTGCGGCCGAACTGCACGCGTTCCTGCGCGTAGCGCACGGCGAGGTCCAGCGCCGCTTCCAGCGCGCCGCCGATCTGCACGGCCCGCAGCAGCGCGCCCCGCAGCATCAGGGCGTCGTGGGTCAGCGCGCGGGGTGCGGGTGCGATCTGTTCGCTCGCCAGGCCCACGCGCTTGAAGCTGAGCGTGTCGCGCGGTTCACCCGCCAGATTGCGGCCGGCGACGATCTCGCCCTGCGCCCGATCGAGGCAGACCACCACGTCGCCGGCCTCGCCTTGCGCGAGCAGCACGATGCGGTGGGCGATGCGCGCGTACGGCACGCGGGTAGCCGTGCCGTCCAGCCGCCAGGTGCCGCCGGCACGGCGCACCAGCAGGATCTCGTCGCGCACCGGCGCCACGGTCAGCGTTTCGCCGGGCACCGGCAGCTTGGCTTCCGTCAGCAACCAGCCCGCCAGCCAGGTTTCCGCCAGAGGAATGGGCGCCGAGTGCCGGGCGGCGACGCGCAGCACGGCCGCCGCGTCCGACCACGAACCGCCCGCGCCGCCGGCGGCCTCGGGCAGCAGAATGCGGTGGAACTCCGCGTCCTGCACCGCGCGCCACAGCTTGCCGGACCAGCCGGCCGTCTTGGCGTCGGCGAGCAGCTTGGGATCGACCAGGTCGCGAAACAGGTTGCCGGCCGATTCGGCCAGCATTGCGCGGATGTCGGTGGCGTCGCTCATAGTTTCCCCAGCAGCCGGCGCGCGATGAGGTTGCGCAGCACCTGCGTGGTGCCGCCGCGGATGGTGGACACCGGCGCACAGATGATCGTCTCCGCGAGGTAGCGCTCGAAGGTGTCGGTAGCGTCGAGCGTGGGCTCGATATCCATGAGCAGGCGCGCCGCATCGACGATTTCCCGCTCGAAAAACGTGCCCATGTCCTTGACCAGCGCCGCCTCGGTGGCGAGGTCCACATGCGCGGGCGCGCTGCCGCCGCCCTGGTCCGGGCCGGGATCCAGCGTCACCGCGATGGCGAGCGACATGCGCCGCAGCGTCCACATCCGCGCCGTCAACCGGCCAATCGCTTCCTGCGCGCGCGGGTCTTCCACGCCGCGCAGGCGCCGCACCAGTTCCACGAACAGCGGGAAGGTGGTCATGTAGCGCTCGGGCCCGCTGCGTTCCAGTGCCAGTTCGGACGTTACCTGCTTCCACCCCTGGCCGACTTCGCCGACCACCATGGCGTCGGACACGAGGACGTTGTCGAGGTAGATCTGGTTGAACTGGTGATGGCCGTTCATGAAGCGGATCGGGCGCACGGTGACGCCAGGCGAATTGAACTCCACGATCAACTGCGACAATCCATTGTGCCGGTCGCCGTCTTCCGCGCCGGTGCGGCACAACACGAAGAAAGCGTCGGCCTTGTGCGCCCAGCTCGTCCATACCTTCTGCCCGGTGACACGCCACCCGCCGTCCACGCGCGTCGCCTTGGTGCGCACCGCGGCCAGGTCCGAGCCGGCATCGGGCTCGCTCATGCCCAGCGCGAAGACCATTTCGCCGCGCGCAATCGCCGGGAGGAACTGCGCGCGCTGCGCCTCGGTGCCGTAGCGCAGCAGGCTGGGCCCGGTCTGGCGGTCGCCGAACCAGTGCGCGGCGCAGGGCGCGGCCACGGCCAGCATTTCCTCGGTAACGACGAAGCGCTCGAGGTACGAGCGCTCGTGTCCGCCGTAGCGCTTGGGCCAGGTCATGCCGATCCAACCGCGCGCGGCGACCTTGCGTGTGAACTCCCGGTCGTATTCGGTGTGGCCCAGGTGGGCGACGATGCGGCCGGCCTTCACCTCCTCGCGCAGAAAGGCGCGTACCTCCGCCCGCAGGCTTTCGGCCTGCGGCGGCAGTGCAAGGGCGGAGAAATCTACAGCGTCGAACAAGGCAGAGTCTCCTGACAGACTGGCCGACCGCAGATACACGCAGATAATCGCGGAAAAAACAAAAACTGTTCAAGCATGACGGTTTGTAGCATCAGCGTGTATCTGCGTGTATCTGCGGCTGAAGGATCTGGATCAGTCGCCCTTGAGGTTGGCCGCTTTCACGACCTTGGCGTACTTGGCGATTTCGTCCGCGATGAACTTGGCGAACCATTCCGGCGAGTTGCCCATCGGCTCGATGCCCTCGCCGATGAAGCGCGTGCTGACTTCCTGGCTGGCGAGGATTTTGCCGACGTCGGCGTTCCACTTCGCGATGATGTCCTTCGGTACCTTGACCGGCGCCATCAGGCCGAACCACGTCGTCGCTTCGTAACCCTTGAGCCCGGATTCCGCGATGGTCGGCACGTCGGGCACCGCGGGGAAGCGCTTCACGCTGCCGATGCCGATCGCCCGCAGGCGTCCGGCCTGCATGTGCGGCACCAGCGCCGGCACGCCGCTGAACACCATCTCGATCTGGCCGCCGATGGTGTCGGTGATCGCCGGCGGATTGCCCTTGTACGGCACATGCAGGATGTCCACGCCGGCCATGAGCTTCAACAGTTCGCCGGCCATCTGGTTGGAGCTGCCGAGGCCCGACGAACCGTAGCTCATCTTGCCGGGCCGGGCCTTGGCCAGCACGATCAGTTCCTTGATGTTCTTCGCCGGCAGCGAGGGATGCACCGCCAGCAGGTTGGCGCCCTGCACGCACAGGATGATGGGCGCGAGGTCGCGCTGCGTGTCGTAAGGCATCTTCTGGTACAGGCTCATGTTGATCGCGTTCGCCGCGCCGCCCATCAGGATGGTGTAGCCGTCGGGGACCGCCTTCGCGACGAGTTCGGAGCCGATGTTGGTCGCGCCCCCGGGACGGTTCTCGATGATGATCTGCTGGCCCCAGGCTTCGGACAGCTTCTGTCCGATCACGCGCGCGGTGAAGTCGGTGTTGCCGCCGGCCACGTAGGGCACCACGACACGGATGGACTTGGCCGGGTATAGCTGCGCGGCGGCCGGGAAGGCGAGCGCCAGGGCGGCGGCGCCGGGGATCATCAGTAAGGCTGAAGTTTTCATGACGGGGCTCCTCGTTCTTTTATCGGGTGCTGACTTCGTTCAGCAAAGCTTCGCCGCGCACATGGCGTGCGAGATTGTCCAGGAACAGCAGGTTGATGCGGCCCTCGTTGCCGTCGTTGGCGGCGGCGTTGTGCGGCGTGACGTACACGTTCGGCAGGCCCCACAGCGGCGATTCGGCCGGGAGGGGTTCTTTCTCGAAGACATCGAGGTAGGCACCGCCAAGGTGTCCACGCTGCAGTGCCTCGATCAGCGCCGTTTCCACGACCACTTCGCCGCGGCCGACATTGATCACGCACGCGGCGGGTTTCAGCGCCGCCAGCACGCCGGCATCCACCAGCGCGCGTGTCTCCGGCGTCAGCGGGCAGGTGAGCACCAGCCAGTCACAGCGCGCGAGCACTTTGCGAAAATCGCCGGCGGAAATGAACTCGTCCACCGGATCGTCCGCCAGCCGCGCCGAGCGGCGGGCGCCGATGACGTGCAGGCCGAGCGCCTGCGCCAGCGTCGCGAAGGCCTTGCCGATGTGGCCGAGGCCATAGACCAGCACGGTCTGGCCCTGCAGGTCGCGCGGCAACTGGGGCGCGTGCAGGGGATCCCAGCGGCGTTCGCGCTGCGCCTGCATCCAGTGCCCGAAATTGCGCGCGAGCAGCAGCAGGCCCGTGATCGCCGTCTGCGCGATCGGCACTGCCGCCGTGCCCGACGCCGTGGTGAGCTTGATGCCGCGCTCCAGCATGCTGGCGAACACCGGATGGTCGATGCCGGCGTTGAAGAGCTGCATCCATTTCAGGTTCACGGTTTTCCGGGTCGCGGAAAAGAACTGGGCGGAGTGCGAGGGGAATACGTCGCCGGTGAAGAAGGCGACGTCCGCGCGCGCGGCGTCTGCCTCGGCGATGCGGCCGTCCGCCGCTTCCGGCAGCGCCACGAAGTCGAGCGCGAGGCCGCGCTCGGCGGCCAGTTGTTTGAGTGGCACGCCCCACCTGGCGTTGAAGCGATGGGACACCAATGCTGCGGGCACGGCCGGCTCCTCCGGGATACGCGATGCTGCGAGCCGGGCATTTTACCGTGCCCGGTGGCGGATATTCGGGCCTAGAGCCTGTTATGGACCTAAACGTGCGCGGCGTTGAGCCAAAAGGGCCCGGCTGCTAGGCGCGAGGAGGCCGCGTAGCCCCTCTACGCAACGACGAGCAACGACGCAGACGGGTTCTTTTGGCTCAACCCGAAGGGAACGCGGGATTAGGGGTCCATTGCGTCGTCGCCGCCCGCTCACAGTGTCCGGCACTGCCGCGCGAGCGGCTCCTAGCACTGAACCCCTACTCCCGCGTTCGCCGCATACGTTTAGGCCCATAACAGGCTCTAGAGGGGGATTTGTTAACATCCGGCCCTCGTTTCGACGCACTCTTTATGTCCCTCGATACCCTCGATCTGACCCGGCAGTTGATCGCGCGGCGCTCCGTGTCGCCCGAGGATGCCGGCTGCCTGGAACTGCTGGCGGATAAGCTCTCGGCGCTCGGTTTCCGCTGCGAACGCATCGACCGCGGCGCGACCTCCAACCTGTGGGCGCGGCGCGGCACGGCGGCGCCGGTGGTCTGTTTCGCCGGCCACACCGACGTGGTGCCCACCGGGCCGCTCGACCAGTGGAAGAGCGATCCGTTCACGCCGACGATCCGCGACGGCGTGCTATACGGGCGCGGCGCCTCCGACATGAAGACCTCGCTGGCCGCCTTCCTGGTGGCGATCGAGCGCTTCATCGCCGCGCATCCCGACCATCCCGGCTCCATCGCCGTGCTGTTCACCTCCGACGAGGAAGCCGCCGCCACCGACGGCACGGTCTGCGTCGTGGAAGCGCTCGCGAAACGCGGCGAGAAGCTGGACTACTGCATCGTCGGCGAGCCGACCTCAGTCAACGCGCTGGGCGACATGATCAAGAACGGCCGCCGCGGCTCGCTGTCCGGCACGCTGCGCGTAAAGGGCGTGCAGGCGCACATCGCCTACCCGCATCTCGGCGACAACCCGGTGCACAAGCTGGCCCCGGCGCTGGCGGAACTCGCGGCAGTCAAATGGGATGACGGCAACGAGTACTTCCAGCCGACGTCCTGGCAGGTGTCGAATATCCATGCCGGCACCGGCGCCAACAACATCATTCCCGGCCAGCTCGAGCTGATGTTCAACTTCCGCTACTCGCCGGTCTGCACGGCCGAGGGGCTCAAGGCGCGCGTGCATGAAGTCCTCGATCGGCACCAGCTGAAATACGAACTCGCCTGGTCGCACAGCGGCAAGCCCTTCATCACGCCGAAAGGCGCGCTGGTCGGGGCATTGGAAAAGGCCATCAAGGCCGAGACGGGCGTGACCACCGAACTGTCGACCACCGGCGGCACCTCCGACGGCCGCTTCCTCATCGACATCTGCCCGCAGGTGGTGGAGTTCGGGCCGACCAACGCCACCATCCATAAGCTGAACGAGTGCATTCGCGTGGATGAGTTGGAGCGCTTGCCCGGCATCTACTGCCGCACGCTCGAAGCACTGCTCGCCTGACACTTCACCCCGGCATGGCCGGGGCGCAGGGGTTGTGACAGCATTCGGTTTCGATTCTTATCCGGCAGGTGGGCATGGCGCGAGCAGACAACGACAACGTATACGAACTGCCTCCCGATCTTCCGGTGCCGTTGGACGACGGCGCCTGCGCGCTTCTGGCCGGCATGCGCCTGCCGTCCCTGGCGCTGGCCGCGACGGATGGCCGCAGCATGGACCTCACCGCGTTGCCGGGCCTGACAGTCATCTACATTTATCCGCGCACCGGGCGGCCGGACCAGGAACTGCCCACCGGCTGGAATGCCATTCCCGGCGCGCGCGGTTGCACGCCGCAGTCCTGCGCTTTCCGCGACCACTACGCCGAACTGCGGCGGCTGGGTGCTCCGCAGCTCTTCGGCCTCTCCACGCAGGACACGGCCTACCAGCGTGAAGCGGCCGACCGTCTGCATCTGCCCTTTGCCTTGCTTTCCGACGCCACACTTGCTTTCGCACGCGCGCTCAAGCTGCCGACCTTCAGCGTGGACGGGATGACGCTCATCAAACGGCTCACCCTGATCGCCCGTGACGGTGTGATCGTCAAGGTGTTCTATCCCGTCTTTCCGTCGGACCGCAACGCGGGCGACGTCATTGAATGGCTGAAAACCAATGCCTGATACTCCGCACGCCGAATACGAAGTCATCGCCGAGCGCGACGTCATGGTGGCGCTGCGCGACGGCGTCAAGCTCGCCACCGACATCTACCGCCCCGCGCGCAACGGCAAGGTGCTCGCGGAGAAATTCCCCGTGCTGCTCGAACGCACGCCTTACGGCAAGACGCAGGTGTCGCGCTCGGAGGTGGACGTGGGCAGCACGAGCCCGCGCCCGCGCCCGGAAGTGGCCACGTGGTTCGTGCAGCACGGCTATATCGTGGTCTATCAGGACTGCCGCGGCCGCTACGGCTCCGAGGGCGAGTTCGTGAAGTACCTGTCCGATGGCGAGGACGGCTTCGACACCGTCGCCTGGATCGCTGCGCAGCCGTGGTGCAACAGCAAGGTGGCGACCATGGGCCTCTCGTACGCGGGCCACACGCAGGGTTCGCTTGCCTGTCTCAATCCGCCCGCGCTCGCGGCGATGGTGATCGACTCCGGCGCCTTTTCCAACGCCTACCAGTCCGGCATCCGCAGTGGCGGCGCGCTGGAGATGAAGCAGGTGACCTGGGCCTTCAACCAGGCCAAGGAAAGCCCGCTGGCGAAGAAGGATCCGCTGGTGCGCGCCGCGCTCGAAAAGGAAAATCTGCTCGACTGGTTCACCCGCATGCCGTGGAAACCCGGCCATTCGCCCGTGCGCTGGGTGCCGGAATACGAGGACTACCTGTTCGAGCAGTGGACCCACGGCGCCTTCGACGACTATTGGAAGCAGCTCGGCATCTACGCCGAAGGTTTCTACGAGCAATTCGCCGACGTGCCGCAGATACACATGTCGAGCTGGTATGACGCCTACGTGCGCACCGCCACCGACAACTACGTTGCGCTCTCGAAGCTGAAGCGCGGCCCCGTGCGCCTCATCATGGGCCCGTGGACGCACGGCGACCGCAGCAAGAGCTGGTCGGGCGACGTGGACTTCGGCCCCGCGTCCACCATCGACAACAACCTCGCCGCGCACTGGCGCGAATACCGGCTGCGCTGGTTCGACCACTGGGTGAAGGGTGTCGCCAACGGCGTGGACCAGGAACCGGCGGTCCGGCTCTTTCTTATGGGCGGTGGCTCGGAACGGAAGAACAGCGCGGGTCGCATGGATCACGGCGGCCGCTGGATCGAAGCCACCGACTGGCCGCTGCCCGGAACAAAGTTCACGCCCTATTACCTGCACGCGGACGGCTCGCTCGGCCCGGACAAACCCAAGGCACAAAGCGCGGCGATCGCATACGACTACGATCCGGCGAATCCGGTGCCCACGATGGGCGGGCCGCTCACCTCGGGCGCGCCGGTGTTCGACGGCGGCGCCTTCGACCAGCGCGAGCACGAACGCTTCTTCGGCTGCCGCACGCCGGGCATGCCGCTCGCCGCGCGGCCGGACGTGCTGGTGTTCGAAACGCCACCGCTGGAGCAGGACGTCGCAGTCATCGGCCCCATCACGGTCAAGCTGTACGTCTCGTCGAACTGCCCCGACACCGATTTCACCGCCAAGCTGATCGACGTGCACCCGCCCAACGCGGACTATCCGCAGGGCTACGCCATGAACCTGTGCGACGGCATCCTGCGTTGCCGCTACCGCAAATCCTGGGAGAAGCCCGAGCCGATGAAAGCGGGTGAGGTCTACGAAATCACCATCGAGCCCTTCGCTTCCTGCAACCTGTTCAAGGCCGGGCACCGCATCCGGCTGGACATCTCGTCATCGAATTTCCCGCGCTACGACGTCAATCCGAATACCGGCGAACCCGAGGGCCGTGCGATCCGCAAGCAGGTAGCACTCAATACGGTGTATCTGGATGCGAAGCGGGCGTCGTGTGTAGTTTTGCCAATCGTATCGATCGCAAGGTCGTAGATGGTCAGCGGCACGCGCTTGCGACTCCTATAGCTCCACTTCCCCGGGCGGCTGCTGGCCATCATCTCCGGCACGACGGGGCGCGCGGCCCACCACTGAGGGCTCGACGAGATGCGGCCTTTGCGCCTATCGTCCGGGTGGCGTCTAATCCGACCGCTGACTCATTTCCGGGGCTTCGCTATGCGACTCCTGCTGGTCCTTCTTGCTTTTCTGCCCGCGCTCGGCGGCGCCGCCGATCTCATCATCGGCCGCGCCACCGAGCAGTCGTCCATCGACCCGCTGTTCTCCCGCTCCGGCACGAACTACAGCACCTCCGGCCAGATGTTCGAGCGGCTGGTGTCAAACGATCCCAACAACCAGCTTCATCCCGCGCTGGCGGTGTCGTGGCGCGCGATCGATCCGACAACCTGGGAGATCAAGCTCCGCGACAAGGTGAAGTTTCACGACGGCAGCGACTTCAGCGCCGAGGACGTGGTGTTTTCCTTCGAACGCGCGCGCAACGTGCCGAACAGTCCGGCGTCCTTCGCCGGCGCGGTGGCGAGCATCGTCAACATGCGGGCGCTCGATCGGCTGACGGTGCAGTTCAAGACCTCGCAGCCGGTGCCGTCGCTGATCGAGCAGGTGGGCCGTGCCTTCATCCTGTCCAAAAAGGCCGCGACGGGGCTGGCGACCGCCGACTTCAACGCAGGCAAGGGCATGGTCGGCACCGGGCCCTACCAGTTCGTCGAATGGCTGCCCGGCCAGCGCCTGGTGCTGAAGCGCTTTGCGAACTACTGGGGTCCGAAGCCGGACTTTGAGAACGTGACCATGAAGTTCATCCCCAAGGATGCCTCGCGCACCGCCGCGTTGTTGGCGGGTGACGTGGACCTGATCGACGAGGTGTCGCCCGACGGCGCGAAGCAACTGAAGGCGGACAGCCGGATGCGGGTGTTCTCGATCGGCTCGACGCGCATCCTTTATCTCTCGCTCGATTCCGACCGCGACGTGAGCCCCTTCATCACCGACGCGGCGGGCAAGCCGATGGACAAGAACCCGCTCAAGGACCTGCGGGTGCGCCGCGCGCTGTCGCTGATGGTGGACCGCAAGCTGATCACGGAACGATTGCTCGATGGCTCGGGCGAGCCTGCCGGGCAGATGGTGCCGCAGGGCATGGGCGGCTACGACCCCACGCTGGCGCCGACCAGGCAGGATCTGGCCGCGGCGAAGAAGCTGCTGGCCGAGGCGGGCTACCCCAATGGCTTCGGTATCACGCTGCACACCTCGTCCGACCGCTTCGCGCGCGACAGCGACCTCGGGCAGACGCTCGGGCAGATGTTTTCGCGCGGCGGTATCAAGGTGAACAACGTCTTTGCGCTGCCGTACAACGTCTACGCCAGCGCGGCCACCAAGCGGGAATACACGGCCTTCATCTTCGGTTTCGGTACCACGACGCCGGATTCCACGATCGGACTCATGAACGTGCTGGCGACCTTCGACAAGGATGCCGGCATGGGCGCGTTCAACCGCTCGCGCTATTCGAACCCCAAGTTCGACGCGGCGCTGAAAAAGGCGATGACCGAATTCAACGACGCCAAGCGCAACGCCCTGCTGCAGGAGGCGACCCGCATCGTGTTCAACGACGTGGCGGTCGTGCCGCTCTATTGGCCGGTTGTGCACTGGGCCGCCAAGAAGCACATCGCTTACGAAGCCCGGCGCGACGAATCCACACTCGCGCAGAAGGCGCGGCTCGCGAAGTAAACCCGGTCCTAGTTCGTGAAGTACTGGCGCACGTGCAGCGCGGCGATGAGCACGAAATGCGCCGCCAGCACCGCGGCCATCGCGCCGATGAAGCCGCCGGCGATGCCGAGCAAAGGCAGCAGCATCGCCAGCGCGTAGAAGAACACCGCGAACGGCAGCAATCCGAGCAGGAAGCCGCGCAGCAGCGAGAGTGTCGCGTCCGTGCCGTGCAGCGCGCGGGTGAACGCGGGCAGCACGGATCCGCCGATCGGAAAACTCAGCAGCGCACCGGAGATCCGCGGGCCGAAAGTCTGGGCGCCGAACGCGATGATGAGCGTGAGCGCGAAGGCGGCGGCCATGCGCAGCACGATCTCGCTGTTCGGAATGGCGGCCGTCGTCGGCGCCGTGCGCGGACGCGGCACCAGGAACAGCGTGACGATGAAGGCGGCGCACGCCACCAGCAGCCCCTGCCAGGCGTGCATGGACACGGTCGTGAGCGGCACGGCGACGAGCGCGAACACCGCCCAGCCGCCGAACAGGCACGCTGCCCAGCCCGCGCGGCGAGCGATCAACCCGAAGACCAGCAGGTAGGCGGCCAGCGCGGGCATGGCGATCAGCGTGCCGCGCGCCGTGTCGACGGTGAAATCCACGCCGAGGTCGAACGTCATGAAGAACAGGATGGGGCCGGCGATGATCGGCACGGCCGACAGCCAGCCCGAGACACGGTGGCCCCAGCGCCGCGCCGCGAGACTGACGAGCAGGATGAGCGCGGGGACGAGGGCGAGTTTAAGGAAGAGCATGAACTCTATTACCGTCACACCCGCGCAGGCGGGTGTCCATTGAGGCGTTAGAAAATGGATTCCCGCCTGCGCGGGAATGACGAAATTAAAAATCGGTCTTTGTCACGCGAGCCAGGGCATCTGCTTCGCGTGCTCGCGCTCGAAGCGTTCGATCTCCGGCAGGTTCTGCAGCACGAGGCCGATGTCGTCCAGCCCCTGCAGCAGTCGTTCGCGTGCGTTCGGGTCGATCTCGAACTTGTGCACGGCGCCGTCGGGCGCCGTCACCGTCTGCGCTTCGAGGTCGATGGCGATCTCCGCGCCCGGTTTGGCGTGCAGTTGCTTGCGTAGCCCCTCCACGACGGCATCCGGCAGGATGACGGGCAGCATGCCGTTCTGCAGCTCGTTGCCGTAGTGAATGTCGCCGAAGGACGGCGCGATCACGGCGCGGACGCCGTAGTCGTACATCACATAGACCGCCGCCTCGCGCGACGAGCCGCAGCCGAAGTTGCCACCCGCAACGATGATCTTGGCGGCGCGGTACGGCGCCTGGTTCAGCACGAACTCCGGGCGTTCCTTGCCTTCCGCGTCGAAGCGCATGTCGTGGAAAGCGAGTTTCGAATAGTCCGGCCCGCGCAATCTCCGCAGGAAGCGCGCGGGGAAAATCCGGTCGGTGTCGATGTTCGCGAGGTCGATCGGGGCGGCGATGGCTTTGAGTGTGGTGAAGGGTTGCATGGGCTTTACCTTAAGGGCGGGATGAACCACAGAGGCACGGAGGGCACAGAGACATACGAATCATTGTTTTGCCGTTCTCCGTGTCTCTGTGCCTCTGTGGTTCAATTTGTTATTCAAATAAGCGTGCGCACGTCGGTGAGTTTGCCGGTGACTGCGGCGGCGGCGGCCATCGCCGGGCTTACAAGGTGGGTACGCGCCCCCTTGCCCTGGCGGCCTTCGAAGTTGCGGTTGGAAGTGGAGGCGCAGCGCTCGCCCGCAGGTACCGTGTCGCCATTCATGGCGGCGCAGCTCGAGCAGCCGGAGGCGCGCCAGTCGAAACCGGCATCGCGAAAGATGCGGTCGAGCCCTTCGGCTTCGGCCTGCAG
>JBOIEQ010000060.1:0-24169 GCA_050741255.1 Burkholderiales bacterium
CCTCCTGAGTGGAGCCGCTCCGGACGCCGGGCCGCCCCTGCGTAAAGTAGCCGTGGCGGCGATTATCAAAAACCCCTACACCGGTCCCTACGTCGAGAACCTGCAACCATTGATCGACGCCAGCGCGAAGCTCGGGCGGGAACTCGCGAAACTTGCAGTCGAGGCCCTGGCGCCCTACTCCGCACAGAGCTACGGGAAAGCAGCCATCGTTGGCCTGGCCGGCGAGCAGGAGCACGCCAACGCCGTCCTCACCACCACGTTCGCCAATCCGATGCGGGAGCTGGTGGGCGGCGGCAAAGCCTGGATTTCATCCTTTACCAAACGCGCCGCGCCCGGTTCCACGATCGACGTTCCGCTCGCGTCGAAAGACGCCCTGTACGTACGCTCGCACTACGACGGCATGTCGATCACGCTGCCCGACGCCCCGCTTCCCGATGAAATCGCCGTCATCCTCTGTCTCGCCAACCGCGGCCGGCTCAACGCGCGTGTGGGTGGTCTGGTGCTCGGCGAGATCAAGGGGCAAGATGGACTGTCATAACGAATGATCGGAAACCCGTCATGAAAACCGCGATCGTCAATCTCGGCGCCATCCTCACCGGGGAGTGGCGCGAGCCTTATGCCAAGGGTGACTCCATCCTCATGGAGGACGGCAAGATCGTCGAGGTCGGCACCCTGGCGTCTGGCAAGGTGGAAGCCTGCGACGTCGTGATCGATGCCGACGGCGCCACCGCCATCCCCGGCCTGATCGATTCCCAGGTGCACAACACCTTCGGCGATTACACGCCGCGCCAGAAGACAGTCGGTTTCCTGGAAAGTTACGTGCATGGGGGCGTCACCACCGCCATCGGAGCCTCTGAAGTCCACGTGCCCGGGCGTCCCAAGGACCCCGCCGGCGTGAAGGCGCTGGCGGTCGCCGCCATGAAATGCTTCGAGCACTTCCGGCCCGGCGGCATGCGCGTCTACGCCGGGTCCATCATCATGGAACCGGGGCTGACCGAAGCGGACTTCAAGGAAGTGGCCGACCAGGGTCTTTGGCTCGCGAAGGCGGGCTTCGGCGCGGTCGAGACGCCGTTCGACTATGTGCCGATGGTGGGCTGGGCGAAAAAGTACGGCATGGTCACCACCGTGCATACCGGCGGCTCCTCCATCCCCGGCTCCTCGGGCATCTGGGCCGACCATTTGCTGGCGATGCAGCCGGACGTCTCCTTTCACGTGAACGGCGGGCCGGTGGCGATGCCCGACACGGATTTCCCGCGTGTCGTGGATGAAAGCAAGATGGCACTACAGGTGTGCATCGCCGGCAACCTGCGCACCACATTGCTCATCGCCGACCTCGTGCGCAAGGCCGATCAGTTCGACCGTTTCCTGATCGCGACCGATACGCCGACCGGCAGCGGCATCATGCCGCTCGGCATGATGTACATGATCACCTACCTGGCGAGTCTCACCGACATGCCGATCGAATGGGCGATCGCAGCCGCCACCGGCAACAATGCGCGCGTGTACGGCATCAACTCGGGGTTTCTGCGCGCGGGCTGCGATGCCGACGTGGTGATCCTGGACGCCTGCGTGGGCGGCACCAAGACCACCGCACTGGATGCGCTGCGCAACGGCGACATCGCGGCGGTCGCGGCAGTCGTTACGGACGGCGTTCCCCGTTTCGTCGGACGCAGCCGCAACACGCCCGCGCCCAACCGGACCGTGCGGGTCGCCAGTTGCCGCATCCCGCAGGATTATTCGCTGCCCAGTCACTGAATGCGCCTGAAAGCAGTTCCCTCACACCGACGGGAGGATGTTCGATGGTCATACCGATGCACAGGCGGTTCTTGTCGGAGCGGCGTGACCACTCCTTGAGCGCGGCTGGAAACGGCGCCCGGATGGCGTTCCACTGTGCGCCCCGTTCTTTTCCGAGGCTCGTCGTACCTCACCTCCGCCGCATCACTGAGGCATGGATCTTGCTCAGTAACATTGAACGCCATGCTGCCACCCTCTCATAATATCGGGCGCATTCGGTAGGACGATCATGACCGATCGCATCATCTTCGTTTGTGTGATCGTCCTCGCAAGCATCTATCTGTACGCGGCGTCACAGATGCCCGTGCCACAGATTGGCGATCCGCTGGGTCCAAAGGCATTCCCTATCCTGCTCGGCGTCGCAATGCTGGCAGTAGCAATCCTGCTGTTGATCGAAATCCGCCGTGACACCAGAACCAGCGTGGAGAATGTCGCGCTTGCCCCGTCGGCCGAAAAAAACAGGAGCCACCTTCTGGTCATTACGGGTGTCGTTGCCTGGATTGCACTTTATTACCTCAGCTTTGAGAAGCTCGGCTATCTCATCAGCACCACGATCTTCCTGTTTGTGCTCTGCTCCTGCTTTCATCGCGGCAAGTGGGTAACCAACGCGGTAACCGTCGTACTGTTCTCCGTGATCAGCTACTGGCTGTTCACTAAAGTTCTGGGCGTGACACTGGCGAAGGGATTGCTTCCTTTTTAGACCGATGGATACCTTCCAGCACATCTTCAATGGATTCGCCGTGGCCACGCTCCCGGCCAATCTGCTGTACACCTTCATCGGGTGCCTGCTGGGAACAATCATTGGCGTACTGCCGGGGATCGGACCCGCCGCCGGTATAGCCCTGCTCATCCCGATCACGTTCGGCATGGATCCAACCTCCGCGCTGATCATGATGGCCGGCATCTATTACGGCGCGATGTATGGCGGCTCGACCACGTCGATTCTAATCAATACGCCGGGTGAAGCGTCGTCGATCATGACCGCGCTCGACGGTTATCAGATGGCCAAGAACGGCCGGGCCGGCGCAGCACTTGCGGTGGCAGCGATCGCCTCGTTCATCGCCGGTACCATCAGCGTCATCCTGCTCAGCCTACTGGCCGTACCGCTCGCCGCGGTCGCACTGAAGTTCGGCCCGGCAGAATATTTCAGCTTGATGCTGTTTTCAATGACCGCAGTCGCTGCGTTGACCGGGAAATCCATCGCCAAGGGCCTGTTGTCCATGCTCTTGGGACTCATGATTGCGACCGTGGGTATCGATCTGCAAAGTGGCCAGCCACGCTTTACGGGAGGCGTTCCTGAACTGCAAGACGGTGTCGGTTTTCTGATCGTGGTCGTCGGTCTCTTTGCGATTGCGGAAGTCTTCAGCGGACTGGAGGCGCACTACAAGGGACAAGCCGAGATCATGCGGATCAAGGGGCGTCTGTGGCTCACCGGCGAGGAATGGAAACGCTCATGGAAACCCATCCTGCGCGGCAGTTTCATCGGCTTTTTTAAAGGCGTCATACCCGGCGCGGGGGCAACGATTGCCACCATCCTGTCCTACAGCGTCGAACGACTCCTGCACAAGGACAAGGACAAATTCGGCACCGGGATGATCGAAGGTGTCGCGGGTCCCGAGGCCGCCAACAACGCCTCCACCGGCGGCGCAATGGTTCCGCTGCTGACGCTCGGTGTGCCTGGCTCGGGCTCGACGGCTGTGCTGATGGGGGCATTCATCATGTACGGTGTTCAACCCGGCCCGCTGTTGCTGCAGAACCGGCCCGATCTCGTGTGGGGCCTCGTGGACAGCATGTATATAGGCAACATAATGTTGCTGTTGCTCAACCTGCCGCTGGTCGGAGTATTCGTGCGGCTGCTTTACGTTCCGACCGGCATCCTGCTGCCGCTGATCATCGCCATCTCCACCATCGGCATCTACGCCATCAACGGCAACGTGTTCGAGCTGTATCTGGCGTTGGGCTTCGGCGTACTCGGCTATGTGTTCAGAAAGGTGGATATTCCCACCGCGCCGCTGGTCCTGGCGCTGGTGCTCGGCGGCACGATGGAACAGTCCTTCCGCCAGGCGATGACCATCTCCGGAGCCAATCCGAAGATCTTCCTGAGCAGCGGTATCAGCATCACGCTCCTCGCGTTGACCGTTCTCGTCCTGTCGCTGCCGCTGCTGATACCGAAGATACGGCAATGGAAGGCGGGGCCGGAAGATCTGGAATCCTAGACTACATCCTTAAGATTCACGACGAGGGAACAGCGATGATCAGAATGCCCAACCAATACAGGCTCACACCGTGTCACGCTCGACATCTCCCCCGCAGAGCCTCATGGATAACCTTATTGCTGCTTTGCTGCGCCCCCCTTGTGAACGCCGCCGAATGGGAACCGGTGAAACCCCTTCGCTTCATCCTGACCTTCCCGCCCGGCGGCGGCACCGACTTGCTGGGGCGCATGATTGCGCCGCCCATGGCCACCGCCCTCGGGCAGCAGATCGTCGCCGACAACCGGGGCGGTGCCGGCGGCGTCGTGGGCACGGAAGTCATCGCACGCGCGCAGCCTGACGGCTACACCTTCGGTCTGGTGTCGCTCAGCGCGCATGCAGGCAACGCGACATTGGCCCCCAAGCTGCCTTACGATTCGGTCAAGGATTTTCAGCCTCTGACGTTCATCGGCCGGTCGCCGCAGATCATCGCAGTCCATCCGTCGAATCCCGCGCAGACGCTCCAGGACCTGCTCGCGCGCGCGAAAGCGGCGTCGCGCCCCGTCAATTACGCCACGGGAGGCATCGGTCTGGGCAGTCACATCGCCGGCGAACTGCTGAGACTGCAGTCGAAAGCGGACATGGTCCATGTTCCCTACAAGGGCGGCGGGCCCGCGCTGGCCGATGTCATGGGGGGGCAGGTCGAAACGCTGTTCGTGCCGCTATCCACCGCGCTGCCCGCCGCAAAAGGCAACCGGGTGCGCGTGCTGGCCATCGCCAGCAAGCAGCGATCCACGGACATCCCCAACACACCGACCATGGTGGAATCCGGATTCCCGGGATTCATCATGGAGGAATCGTGGGGCCTGATCATGCCCGCCCGCACGCCAGCGCCTGCCGTGCAGCGCCTGCAAGCCGAGGCGTCCAGGGTACTTAAACTGCCCGAGATCGTGGACCGCATGAAGGCACAGGGCGTCGAGATCACGCCGTCCACGCCCGCGCAACTGCATGACTACATGGTGGGCGAAATCAACAAGTACCGCGACGTCATCCAGCGCGCCGGCATCAAGGCCGAATAAGGGCCGGCGGCACGGCCCCCAGTGCACAAACCCCAGGATCAACCCCGCTTCAAGGAGCCTGTATGACCCACGAGCCCAAGCGTGATACTGCATTGTTCATCCGTTATGTCGCGGCCCTGGCGATGGCGGCGCTGTGCGGCACCGGTATGGCCGCGGACAACGAATACCCCAACCGTCCGATCCGGCTGATCGTGCCCTTCCCCGCGGGCGGGCCGAGCGACATCGTCGGCCGCATCCTGGCCCAGAACCTGTCCGAGATCTGGGGCAAAACTGTCGTCGTCGACAACCGTCCGGGCGCCAGCGGCATCATCGGCGCCGAAGCCCTGCTGAATGCGAATCCGGACGGCTACACCATCATGCTGGGCTCCAACAGCATCTTCGCGGTGAATCCCGCGGTGTTCGCGAAGCTGCCGTACGACGTCTTCCGCGATTTCACGTTCCTGGGCATGGTGGGCTACGGACCGCACCTGCTCGCCGTGCGCGGCAACCTTCCGGTCAACAGCATCCCCGAACTCGTCGCAATGGCGAAGAAGCAGCCGGGCAAGCTCACGTACGCCTCGACGGGCCCCGGCACCATCATCCAGATGGGCGGCGAACTGTTCAAGTATCACACCGGCGTCGACGCGCGCGAGATTCCATTCAAGGGCGGCGCCCCCGCGACCGTGGCGATGCTGTCGAACGAAGTCGACATGATGTCGAACGAACTGTCGGTGTTTCTGCCGCACCTGAAATCCGGCCGCCTCAAGGGTCTGGCGCTGGCCCATCCGCAGCGTTCGCCGCTCGCTCCCGACATGCCGACGTTCACCGAAGTGGGTTACAAAGACATCGAAGCGGGAACCTGGTTCGGTCTGGCGGCGCCGGCCAAAACGCCGCCGGCGGTGCTCAAGCGGATCAACGCCGCGCTGGTCGTGGTGTTCGCCAAACCGGACTTCAATGAGCGCCTGGCCGCGATCGGCGTGACGCGTCCGGACATGACGGCCGAACAGGCCACCGCCTACGCCCGCCGCGAGACGGAGAAATGGACCAAGCTGGCGAAGGCCATCAAGATGCCGCAGCTGTAGCGCTTCCCCGCCCCCTTCTCTTCTGGCCGGCGACCCGCCCGCGGGTCGCCGCGCATTTCAACGCACCGCAATCGGGATCATTGATGGACAAAACCACCGACACGCTGGCGAGCTACGTCACCTCGCTAGCCTATAGTGACCTTTCGCCGGTCGCCATCCGCATCACCAAGAAGCTGATCATCGACGCGTTCGGCTGCGCGATCGGCGGCTACCGCGGTCAGCCTTCCGTGATCGCGAGAAAGATCGCGGCGCAGGCCGCCGGCACGCCACCGGCGCGCGTGTTGGGATCGGACATCCGTTCGTCGATGGACCTGGCGACCTTCGCCAATTCCGTCATGATCCGCTACCTCGACTTCAACGATACCTACACGTCGATCGGCGAGGGCCATCCCAGCGACGCCATCCCGGCCGTGCTGGCCGTGGCAGACGCATATCAGGCGAGCGGCAAGGACGTCATCCTGGCAATGGCCGCCGCGTACGAGGTCTACATGGCCCTGTGCGACGTGGTCTCGCTGCGGGACAAGGGCTGGGACCACGGCTACTTCGTCGTCTTTGCCGCCGCCGTCGGCGCCGGCAAGATCCTCGGGCTCAACAAGGAACAAATGGGGAACGCGATCGCGCTGGCGAGCGGGCCCAATGTGCCCACGCGCCAGACCCGCAGCGGCGAACTCTCCATGTGGAAAGGCTGTGCCTGCGCCGCGTCGGCGCGCGGCGGCGTGTTCGCGGCGCTGCTCGCCAAGGCAGGCATGACGGGGCCGACCGCGGCCTTCGAGGGCCGGCACGGGGTGTGGGACCAGGTCACCCGTCCCTTCACGCTGCCGCCGCTGGGCGACCACGGCAAGGGTTTCGGCGTCGAGCGCTGCGGCATCAAGTTCTTCCCGACGGAGTACCACTCGCAGGTGCCGCTGTCGCTCGCCCTGAAGCTGCGGAAAAAATTCAGGATGGAGGACCTCGACCATGTGATGGTCGACATGTACGACCTCGCCTACAGCGAGATCGGCAGCGAACCGGAGAAATGGGATCCCAAGACCCGCGAAACGGCCGACCACAGCCTGCCCTACATGCTTGCCGCCGTCCTGCGCGACGGCGTCGTTTCCATCGACATGTTCACAGAAGAGCGCATCCAGGACCGCAGTCTGCGGGTGCTCATGAACCAGATCAGGACGCGCTCCAATCCCGAGTTCACGCGCGAGTTTCCGCTCAAGATGAATTCCCGCATCGAGATCGTCACCAGGAGCGGCGAGCGCCATGTCGAGCACGCCTGCTACCCCAAGGGCCACGAGCACGATCCGATGACGGACGCGGAGGTCGAAGAGAAGTTCCGGCAGTTGTGCCGCGGCTTCATCGACGCCGCGCAGGGCCAGAAGATCATGGACGCCGTGTGGGACCTCGACCGGGCGACCGACATCGGCGCCGTGCTGGACCTGGTGAAAGTCCCCGACTAGTGCCGCACGGCGCGGCCTGCCCCGATCAACCCAGGCGCTTGCGCAGGTCGTCCGGCAGAGGACAGGACTTGCCGGTCGCGCGGTCGGTCCAGACCATGATCGCCTGCCCTTTTGCATACAGGGTCGCGGTATTCCCGGCGGCGCTGATCTCGTAGAACGTGGGGAAGCTGCTGCGGCCCGGCGCGCCGCCGTAGACCCTGACCTCGATCGTTTCCGGGTAGGGGATCGGCTTGAGATATTCACAGGCGGTCTGCACCACCACCGGCCCCTGGCCGCCGGCCGTATTCTGTGCGCCCAGGCTTTCCAGCCATACCACACGCGCCTGCTCGCAATAGGTGAAGTAGGTAGCATTGTTCACGTGGTTGTTCGCGTCGAGGTCGCCCCACCGCACGGGGATAGCAAGCGAGAACAGCAGCTTTCGGTCGGCATCGGCCATCACGCCGCTCCCGCCGGTGTGGTCCGGACATACGCCAGATGATCCTTGATCCATGCCGCGTAGTCCGCGCAGGCCGCGCGTTGGGGAAAGCGCGGCTGAAACCCAGCTTCCGTCACCAGCCGCCGTATCGACATCACACTCCGGTCGCGCTCGCCGAAAAACACCACGTTGGGAACTTCCTCCGCTCGTGCAGCACGCGCCTGTAGCACCGGCATGATCCCGCGCAGATGCGCGCACCAGTCGGCGGCGACGCCCGTCCATGCCGACCCCGAACTGAGGCAGTAGATCTCGTGGCGAAACGACGGCATCTCGAGCGCCGCCGCGAGCCCGCCCGCGACGTCGCGGCTGTAGACCCAATCCCGCCGGGGCTCCCGTGACGGAAACACGATGTCTTCACCCCGCATGGCGCGCTGCACGATCTGCATGGGGAGCGACAGGGTGTCCCTGACGCCGGTGTCGCGCTCCCACGGCCCGAACACGCTGCCCAGGCGCACGCAGGCGACATTCAGGCCCCGCGTGCGACGGAAACGCGCGCACACGCGCTCGCTCGCGTGCTTCGTGATCGAGTACAGCGAATCCGGCACGGGCGGACTGTCTTCCGTCAGTTCGGCGCCGGCGAACAGGGTGTCCCCGTACGCCGATCCGGAGCTGACGTACACGACCTTGCCGACGCCGATGCTCAGGGCGCTTTGCAGCACGTTCGCCGTGCCCTTGAGGTTCACGTCGACGACCCGGCCGAACTCGCGGAACTCGCGGTCTTCGCCCGCGGTAATGACGGCGCCGTGTATCACGCGATCGGGACGGGTCCGTTCAAACAGCGCCTGCACGGCATCACGGTCGGCCACGTCGCAGTTGGCTTCCACCAGTTCCCCGCCGACGCCCTTGAGTACCTGCCGCGCGTACTCCGGCATGGGCCGGTCGCCGACGGCAATGACGGTGTCGCCGCGGCGCAGGAGTTCCTCGGTGATGTTCAGTCCGACGAAACCCGTGCCGCCCGTGATCAATGTTTTCATGTTCGCATCCGCAAGTCAGGCCGCGGGAACCGCCGCGTCCAGCCGTATATCCCAATCCCGCAGCACTTCATCCAGGTCCGCGCCGACGGCGCCGATCGCCCTGTGCACCCGCGTGGCGGCAGGCGACAGCCGGATGGGACTTGCGAGCAGCGGCCAGGCCTTCCCGTTGACGGAGCGCCCCTGCACGATCAGCGCGCGCGCGACGGTCTGGGGGTGCAGCGCGACCTCGGAAACGGTCTGCACCGGAACGGCGCGCACGCCCTGCGCGGCCAGGGCTTCCACCATCTCGCTTCTGCGCTTGCCCCCGCCCGGGACAACCACCGGACCCTCGGCATACACGTAGCCATCCGAGCACCGGATCGTGGCCCCTTCCGGCCGTCCGCCACGCTCGCCGTTCCAGTCAAATTGCGTCAGCCAGGCGGAGATCTCCTGCATCGACAGATCGATGTACTGGCCCTCGCCCGTGCGCTCGCGGTATTCCAGACCCGCCAAAATCGCGACCAGCGCGAACTGTCCGCCCAGCAGATCCCCGGTCGATATCCCCGTCTTGTGGGGGACGTCTGCCTGGCGGGTGAGGTCCATCAGGCCCGCCATGCCCTGGATGGTCGTGTCCATGGCCGGACGCCCGCCCAGTGGCGCACCGTCGCCGAAACCGGAGACCGAGCAGTACACCAGGCGGGGATTGAGGGCGCCGATCGTCCCGGGACCGAAGCCGTGACGGGCCAGTACGCCGGGCTTCATGTTTTCGATGAAGACATCCGACTTGCGGAGCAGCTCCCGGAACAGGGTCTTGCCGGAATCCGACTGCAGGTCGACGATCACGCAGCGCTTGTCGCTGTTGCTCAGCGTGCAGAAATAACTCTGCCCGTCCGCGTGCGGCGGCGACGCGCGCGAAAGCTCGCCGGCCTGCGGCTCCGCCTTCACGACATACGCTCCCAGTGCCGCCAGGTTGCGGGCGGCCAGCGGAGAGGTCGTATAACTGCCCATTTCGAGTACCCGCACGCCCGCCAGTGCACCCTCGCCGTTATCTCCCGCTGCCGGCTGGCGCCCTGCCTCCCGCCGTGGAGGCAATGCAAATTCACCGCGATGCGGCGCGGGAATGGAGCGGGGCACGTTGACGCCGGCGCGAGAGCCCTGAATCGGCGCGGCGGGCACTGTCAGTGTGCTCCCGGATTGCGGATCCCGCAGCCGGGCAAACGCCTTGCGCGACAGCAGGTTGGGATCGGCAAACAATCCCCCGACTTCATATACCGGGCCGCAGGCGATCCCCGCTGCGCTGAATCGCTGCACGCAATCACTGACGACCTGCTCGCCAACACACGCCTGCACCGCGGCATCAACTTCCGCCGCCAGTGCCACGCGGCCGCTCATGGCCGCAAAGCGCGGATCGGCTTTCAGGTCCGCACGCTCGATGACATCGCACACGCGCCGCCACATGTCGGTGGACGCCGAGCACACGAGCACCCAGCCGTCCCGCGCCCGGTAGGCGTTCCACGGAGACATCGCGGTATGGCGATTGCCGATGCGCGTTGGCTGGTCACCCACGAAATGCGCGGGCAGGAAGGTGCTCAGCATGCTCACGGCGGTGTCGAACAGCGCGACCTCGACGCGTTGGGTGGCATAGCGGGATCGGCTTCTGACCGCGGCCAGGATTCCCGCCGCCGCAAACGCCGCCGCGCAGCCTTCCGTCAGCGGAACCTGCGACAGGGTCGGCGGACCGTCGCTGGAGCCCGTCGTATCCATCAGCCCGGAAAAGGCCTGCAGCATCGCATCGGTATGGCGGCTTCCCGCCATCGGTCCGCTGCTGCCGAAGGCCGTCAGGTCGCAAAGAATGGGTGTGTTGTCGAGTGCCGTCCGCAGCTTCTGCGGAAGCGCCGGCATCCAGTCGGAGGACACCAGCGCCACGTCGGCGCGTTCCAGCACGGACGCCAGCCGGTCGGTGTCGTCCTGGCACCCGTAATCGATGACCAGGCTCTGCTTGCCCGCGGCCAGCAGCGCGCGGTGGTGCCATTTCGAATCGGGCCCCAGGTCCATCCGGCCCGGCTCGGCCATGACGACGTCCGCGCCCAGCCGCTGGAGCAAGGCGCCGCACAATCCGGTGGACGGGCGGTCGCCCAGTTCGACAACGAGCAGACGATCGATAAACGAGGCCGCCATCAGCGCAGTCGCCGGTTATGCCTTGGGAAGCGCGCCGCGAAAAGCTTCCACGCCCGTCAGTTCGCGCCCGTGGATCAGCGCCAGCAGTTCGTTCGTTCCGTCCGGGATGGACAGCATGCGGGCATCGCGATACAGGCGCTCGAGCCCCGCCTCGCGCGACAGTCCCAGCGCGCCCAGCACGTTCATCGCCTGCCAGATGACCTGCTCGCAGGTCGTCTGCGCGAAACGCTTGGCCATGGCCGACGAGCCCTCGACCGGCAGGCCCTGGTCGGCGCGAGCGAGCGCGCTGTAGCACAGCAGCCGGCTGGCCGTCACCGACGTGGCCATGTCGGAAAGATTCTTCTGGATCAGTTGATGGCCGGCGATGGCCTTGCCGAAAGCCACCCTCACCTTCGCATACTCGATCGCGGCGTCCAGTGCTTTTTGCCCGAGATGGACCGCCTGCAGACCCACCAGCGGCCGGTTGATGCTCCAGCTTTTCTTGAGCACGGCCGTGCCGCCGTCCGCCGACTCGATGAGATTTTCCTCCGGTATCTCGCAATCGTCGAAGACCGCTTCGCCCAGGTACCCCTGACGCAGGCCGATCGTCTCGATTTCCCTGGTTTCGAACGGCGAAGCTTCGCGTTCCACCACCACCTTGACGACGCTCCGGCTGTCCTTGCGCTCGCGTGCATCGATGCAGGTGACGATCATCAGGTCGCAGACCGACGCGTTCGTGATCCACATCTTGCTGCCGCGCAGCTTCAGTTTGCCGCCGTCACGGTGGAGCCGAGTCTTGATGCCGCGCGGGTCCGAGCCGGTATCCGGCTCGGTAGATCCCGTGCAGCCGATCTTCTGCCCCGCGATGAGCGCCGGCAGCAAACGCGACTGCTGCTGCGTGGTGCATTCGGTGAACAGGCGGCTGATGCAGCCTTCATGCGACAGCAGGTTCATGCCGATCTGCGGCGTTAACTGCTCGAAAACAAGACCGTAATCCAGCATGCTGATGCCGGCGCCGCCGGCTTCCGCCGGCAGCCGCGGCGCCGTGAGTCCCAGGGGCGCCAGGGTCTGCAGAACCTTGAGAAAAATCGCTTTGGGCAGCGCGGTATCAGGATCGTGCCGGGCCAGGAGCGGCGCGAACTCGCGTTCCGCCAGGCGTTTGGCCATGTCGCGCATGGCGACTTGTTCGGTGGTCAGTTCGAAATCCATGGGGTGCTGGCAAGCCTTATCGGTGACCCGCGCACAGGCAAGCCGACCGCAACCCGAGGCAGCCCGTCAGCAGAGCTTGCGGGGCGCGACGAAAGCGGGTCATGGGGAAGGAAAACTGGGGTGGCTGACGGGACTCGAACCCGCGACAACCGGAATCACAATCCGGGACTCTACCAGCTGAGCTACAGCCACCATTGAATACGAAGAGCGGAAAAGCGACCGCGGACGTTGCTTGGCGTGCCCGACAGGAATCGAACCTGCAACCGCCGGCTTAGAAGGCCGGTGCTCTATCCAGTTGAGCTACGGGCACTTCGCTGCACTGCCGCGCCGTTGCACCCGCAGGTGAGACAGGGCCACGGCCGCAGGCCCTTGGCAATGTGCTGAAGATTCCCCCGCAGACCGCCGTGCAACCGCTTGAACTATAGCGCGCGCCCCCTGAAAAATCAATGGATTGGGCGTGCCTCCCCGCCCCCGCCCATGCGCCTTGCGAGGGGGGCATATAGCTGATATAAAAGCGCCTTTTTGAAAGTCAGGCCACCCCACATGGCGACCGAATTGCACAAGTCCTACCCGCCCTACAAGCCCAAGGGCAAAGAGGAGTACATGAACGCGCGCCAGCTCGCGTACTTCCGCGGCATGCTGGAGGAAATGAAGCGCGAACTGGGTCAGGATATCGACCGCACCGTCCACACGATGCAGGACGAGGCCACGGTGTTTGCAGACCCCAACGACCGCGCCAGCCAGGAATCCGACATGTCGCTGGAGCTGCGCAACCGCGACCGCGAGCGCAAGCTGATCAAGAAGATCGACGAGACCATCTCCAAGATCGATGCCGGCGACTACGGCTACTGCGAGAGCTGCGGCGTCGAAATCGGCTTTAAACGCCTGGAAGCGCGCCCGACCGCCACCCTCTGCATCGACTGCAAGACGCTGGATGAACTGAGGGAACGCCAGGTCGCGAAGTAAGCCGCGCGACAGGCAACAAAAAAGGGCAGCCTCGGCTGCCCTTTTTCATTGGCGCTGATCGCCAAGCCGTTCTCCGTTACTGGGTCACTTCCGCGGATGCCGCCACCGGTGCGGGCGCCGGTGCTTCGGCTCCAACCGCCTTCATGGACAGGCGCAGACGGCCCTTCTCGTCGGCTTCCAGCACTTTCACGCGTACCGCCTGGCCTTCCTTGAGGTGATCGGCCACCGCGGCCACACGTTCGTTGGCGATCTGGGAAATGTGCAGCAGGCCGTCGCGGCCGGGCAGCACGCTGACGATGGCGCCGAAATCCAGCAGTTTAAGCACGGTACCGTCGTAGACACGGCCCACTTCCACGTCGGCGGTGATTTCCTCGATGCGCTTTTTCGCCAGCTCGCCACCCTCGGGCGACACGCACGCAATGGTGACGGTGCCGTCGTCCTGGATGTCAATCGACGTCCCGGTTTCCTCGGTCAGCGCGCGGATGACCGCGCCGCCCTTGCCGATGACGTCGCGGATTTTCTGCGGATTGATCTTCATCACGATCATGCGCGGCGCGTAGGCCGAGATGTCCGTGCGCGCGCCTTCCAGGGAGCCGCGCATCTTTTCCAGGATATGCAAACGACCTTCGCGCGCCTGGATCAGCGCGGCATGCATGATTTCCTTGGTGATGCCCTCGATCTTGATGTCCATCTGCAGGGCCGTGATCCCGGCGTCCGTGCCGGCCACCTTGAAATCCATGTCGCCCAGATGGTCCTCGTCGCCGAGGATGTCGGACAGCACCGCGAAGCGGCCACCTTCCTTGATCAGACCCATCGCGATGCCCGCCACGTGCGCCTTCAGGGGCACGCCAGCGTCCATCAGCGCGAGGCAGCCGCCGCACACCGAGGCCATCGAGCTCGAACCGTTGGATTCCGTGATCTCGGACACCAGGCGCAACGAATAGCTGAATTCCTCCGGCGTCGGCAGCACGGCGAGCAGCGCGCGCTTGGCAAGCCGTCCGTGGCCGATCTCCCGGCGCTTGGGCGAACCGACACGGCCGGTCTCACCGGTCGCGTAGGGCGGCATGTTGTAGTGGAGCATGAAGCGGTCGGTGTACTCGCCCATGAGCGCGTCGATGCGCTGTTCGTCACGGGTCGTGCCCAGCGTCGCCACCACCATGGCCTGCGTCTCACCGCGCGTGAACAGCGCCGAGCCGTGGGTGCGCGGCAGGAGGCCCGTGCGGATGGTGATCGGCCGCACTGTGCGGGTGTCGCGCCCGTCGATGCGCGGCTCGCCGTTGAGAATTTGTCCGCGCACGATCCTGGATTCCAGCGCGAAACAGATTTCCTTGACCGCATTGCCCGACGGGCCGCCTTCCGTGCCGACACCCACCTCGGTGAACACGCGCTTCCAGATATCGTCGATGGCGTGCGAGCGCGCCTGCTTTTCCTTGATCTGGAACGCGGCATTCAGGTCGTTTTCGGCCAGGCCTGCGATGCGCGTCGCCAGTGCTTCGTCCTTGGTGGCCGCTTCCCACACCCAGGCGGGGTTGTTCGCTTCGTCGGCGATCTGGTGGATCAATTCAATGACCGCCTGCATCTGTTCATGGCCGAAGACCACGGCGCCGAGCATCACGTCTTCCGGCAGTTCGTTCGCTTCGCTCTCCACCATCAGCACGGCCTGCTCGGTGCCGGCGACCACCAGGTCCAGGTCGCTTTGCTTGAGTTCGGTCGCGGTCGGATTGAGGATGTACTGGCCATCGGCGTAGCCGACGCGCGCCGCCCCGATCGGGCCGGCGAAGGGGATGCCCGACAGCGTCAGCGCCGCCGAGGTGCCGATCATCGCCAGGATGTCGGAATCCACCTCGGGATTGCACGACATGACCGTCGCCACCACCTGCACCTCATTGTAGAAACCATCCGGGAACAAGGGCCGGATCGGGCGATCGATCAGGCGCGAGGTCAGAATTTCCTTCTCCGACGGACGCCCTTCCCGCTTGAAGAAACCGCCGGGAATCTTCCCAGCGGCGTAAGTGCGTTCCTGGTAATCCACCGTCAGCGGCAGGAAGTCCTTGGTCGCATCCGCGCGCTTCTTGCCGACCACCGTGCACAACACCACGGTGTCTTCCATGTTGACGATCACGGCGCCGCCGGCTTGGCGCGCGATCTCGCCCGTTTCCAGCGTCAGCCGGTGACGGCCCCATTGCATGCTTTTCTTGATCGGATTCACGGTAGTTCCTCGGTTCGCTCAGGTTCGTTTCGGGTTCGCCTCGGGTTCGCAACCGGTCGGCGGGTTCGTGTTCGGAGTTGCTGCTACGGAATCTGTCGGCGGTATGCGCGGTCGACGTACCGGCGAACCGGCAGCTGCCGGGTGCACGGGCCGCACCGCCCCTGAAAACGCCGATGGCCGCGCGGACGTCAGGTCCGGGCGGCCATGCGGTATTCATCCTGCGCTCTGGTTCTCGAGCCCCCTCATCCCGCGACTGCGACTACGCATGCCATGGCAGCGTCGCGTGGCTGGTCCTACTTGCGCAGGCCCAGGCGGTCGATGACCGCACGGTACTTGTCCGCGTCATTGCGCTTGAGGTAATCCAGCAGCTTGCGGCGCTGGCTCACCAAACGCAGCAGCCCGCGGCGCGAGTGATGGTCCTTGACGTGGGTCTTGAAGTGCTCGGTCAGGTCGGTGATGCGCGCCGTCAACAGCGCGATCTGGACTTCGGGCGACCCGGTATCAGCCTGGGCCCGCTGGAAGTCCTTGACGATCTGGGCCTTTTGGCCGGTCGTGATCGACATTCGTGTCTCCGCAAAAAGGCGCGTATTCTACCTGCGGAAGTATCGGTTTTTCAAGCAGAATCGCCGTTTTTGGTCGCCAGAGTGCCCGGCGGGATGGCCACCAGCCGCAGTGGCTTGAGCAGGCCGTCCGCCTGCCGCGCGCCCAAGCCGATGAAAGCGCCGCCGTCCGCGGCATAGACCCGCGTGCTGGCCGCCCCACCCCCCACCTCATCCAGTGCCACGGTCTGTCCCTGCCGGAAACAGGCCGCCCGGGGGGTATCAAGCACTGTTTTGGGCAGTTGATCCACCAACCGGTCGGGCGGGAGCAGCCGCTCCACCCGCAGCGGGGTCGCCATGACCTCCCAGTCGGCCAAGGTGATCGCCGTATCCAGTCCCAGCCCCCCAACCGCCAGACGGCGCAAGCCGGCAAGGTGGGCCCCGCAGCCCAAGCGCTCGCCGAGCGTCTCCGCAAGCGTGCGCACGTAGGTGCCTTTGCTGCAGTGGACGCGGACGATCACCGCGGGCGGCGCCCACTGTTCCAGGTCAATGGCATGGATGGTGATCGAGCGTGCCGCCCGTTCCACCGTCTCGCCGGCGCGCGCGTAGGCATAGAGCGGCTTGCCGTGATGCTTGAGTGCGCTGTACATCGGCGGCACCTGGTCCAGCGGACCCTGCAGGGAGGCGACCGCCGCGCCTACCGTCGCGGCATCGGCGGTCACCGGCAGTTCCGCGACGATCTCGCCCTCCGCGTCGCCGGTGGTCGTCCGCTGGCCGAGGCGGATCGTCGCCCGATAAGTCTTGTCCGCGTCGGTCAGCCCCTGCGAGAACTTGGTGGCTTCCCCGAAACACACCGGCAGCAAGCCGGAGGCCAGCGGGTCGAGCGTGCCCACATGGCCGGCACGGGCGGCACCGATCGCCCGCTTCGCGCGCTGCAGCGCCGCGTTCGAGGTGATGCCCACGGGCTTGTCGAGCAGGAGCACCCCGTCCACCGGGGCGCCGCGGCGGCGCATGATCCGCTCAGGACTTGCCGCGCCGGCGGCGCGGCGGCGGCGTGGCCGCCTGCGCGGCCAGAGTGGAATCCGCCGCGACCGCGCGGTCGATCAGTTGCGACAGGCGGATGCCGCGCTCGACGGAAGCGTCGTGCGCGAAGTGCAATTCAGGGACGGTCCGCAACTGCAGCCGATGGCTCAGTTCGCTGCGCAGGAAACCCGCCGCATGTGCCAGTCCAGCCGTGGATTCCGCGACGCGTTCGGCATCGCCCAGCAGCGTGAAATACACCTTGGCGTGGGAGAGGTCGCGGGATACTTCGACTTCGGTGAGTGTGACCATGCCGACCCGCGGATCCTTGACCTCCAGCCGGAGCAGATCCGCCAGCTCACGCAGGATCTGCTCGGAAACGCGACGGGCGCGCGGGTGGTCGCGAGGCATAAGGCAGGATTCGGGATTCAGGATGCGGTATGCGGGATTCAGAGGCCGGAACGGCATGCCGAGTCCTGAATCCCGACTCCTGAATCCAGAAGTTAAAGCGTCCTGGCGACTTCGACGACTTCGTAGGCTTCCAACTGGTCGCCGACCTTGATGTCGTCATAGCCGCGCACCGACAGGCCGCATTCGAAGCCCGATTTGACCTCGCGCACGTCTTCCTTGAAACGCTTGAGCGAATCGAGTTCACCGTCGTAGATCACCACGTTTTCGCGCAACACGCGGATCTTGGCCGAGCGGCGCACCAGACCGTCGAGCACGTAACAACCCGCCACCGTGCCGACCTTGGAGATCTTGAACACCTGCCGGATCTCCACCAGCCCGAGGATGCTCTCCTTCTTCTCGGGCGACAGCATGCCGCCGAGCGCAGCCTTGATCTCGTCGACCGCCTCGTAAATGATGTTGTAGTAGCGGATGTCCACGCCCGAAGACTCCGCGAGCTTGCGCGCCATGCCGTCGGCCCGCGTGTTGAAGCCCACGATCACGGCCTTCGAAGCGAGCGCCAGATTCACGTCGGATTCGGTGATGCCGCCCACCGCGCAGTGCACGATGTTGATCTTCACCTCTTCGGTGGACAGCTTGGCCAGCGCATGCGCCAGCGCCTCATAGGAGCCCTGCACGTCGGCCTTGACGATCAGCGACAAGGTCTTGGCACCCGCCTCGCCGACCTGGCTGAACATATTTTCGAGGTTCGAGGCCTGTTGCTTCGCCAGTTTCACGTCGCGGAACTTGCCCTGCCGGAACAACGCGATCTCGCGCGCCTTGCGCTCATCGCCCAGCACCAGCACTTCGGCGCCGGCCTGCGGCACATCCGACAAGCCCTGGATCTCCACCGGGATCGACGGCCCCGCGCTGTCGACAGCATGCCCCGCCTCGTCGAGCATGGCGCGCACGCGGCCGAACACCGAGCCGGCAAGAATGATGTCCCCCCGCTTCAGGGTACCCGACTGGACGAGGATGGTGGCCACTGGACCGCGGCCGCGGTCGAGCCGGGCTTCGATCACGATGCCCTTCGCCGGCGCGTCCTTTGCCGCCTTCAGTTCCAGCACTTCCGCTTGCAGCAGTATCGATTCGAGCAACTGGTCGATGCCCTCTCCGGTGCGCGCGGACACCGGCACGAACATGGTGTCGCCGCCCCAGTCCTCCGGCACCACCTCCTGCGCCGCCAGGTCCTGTTTGACGCGATCCGCATTGGCTTCCGGCTTGTCGATCTTGTTCAGCGCCACCACCATGGGCACCTTGCCGGCTTTCGCGTGGTGGATGGCTTCGATGGTCTGCGGCATGACGCCGTCGTCGGCGGCCACCACCAGGATCACGAGGTCGGTCAGTTTCGCCCCGCGCGCCCGCATCGCGGTGAAGGCCTCGTGGCCCGGCGTGTCGAGGAAGGTGATCATGCCCTTGGGCGTCTCGACGTGGTACGCGCCGATGTGTTGGGTGATGCCGCCGGCTTCCCCGCTCGCCACCTTGGTGCGGCGGATATGATCGAGCAGCGAGGTTTTGCCGTGGTCGACGTGCCCCATGACCGTGACCACCGGCGCGCGCGACTCGAGCTTCGCTTCCTCGTGGTGCGTCTCCTCGGCGAGGTACGCGTCCGGATCATCGAGCCGGGCGCGCACCGCCTTGTGGCCCAATTCCTCGACGACGATGATCGCAGTGTCCTGGTCGAGTACCTGGTTGATGGTCACCATCGTGCCCAGCTTCATGAGCGCCTTGATGACTTCGGCCGCCTTGACCGACATCTTGTGGGCGAGTTCGGCCACCGTAATGGTTTCCGCGATGGAAATATCCCGCACGACCGCCTCGGGTGCTGCGGTCGGCGTCTGGCCGTCTTCATCACGCGTCTTGTGATGGTCGCGCCTCTGGCGCCAACCCATGCCGCCGCTCGCATCGCCGCGGGTCTTGATCTGGCGACGCCGTGCGGCGTCGTCCTTCCACACCACTTCCTTGACCGGTTTCTTGGCCTTCTTCGGCGTCTTGTCCTCGCCCGGCCTGGGCGCGGGTTTGTGCAGGGTTCCCTCGAGCGCAGGCGCGGCCGGCGCGGCTTTCGCCCCCGCGGCAACGGCGGGTGCAGCGGGCGGCGCGGCTACCACCGCCCGCGCCTCCGCGGCGTCGTCCTGCGCTTTCTTGCGCTTCTGCTGCTTGTCCGCGATTTCCTGGGTCTGCAACGCACTCAGCGCCGCGTGGCGCTTGGCCTCCGCCTCGCGCAGGGCCATCTGGCTGGCGTCGACGACCGACACCGGCCCGACGGGAGGAGCCGCGGGAACGATCGGCGCCACTGCGACAGGGGCCTCGACCACCACGGGCGCTTCGACGACCGGCGGCGCCTCGACAACCGGCGCTTCTTCTTCCGCCGCGGGTGCGTCGCGTTTGACCAGCACGCGCTTTTTCTTTACCTCGACCTGGATGGTGCGGGCGCGGCCGGTGGCGTCAGCCTTCTTGATTTCGGTGGTCTGCTTGCGCGTCACCGTAATCTTGCTCTTCAGCGCCTTGGCGCCGTGCGCCTGGCGGAGATAGTCGAGCAATTGGGTCTTGTCGTTCTCCGTGAGGACCGTGTCTTCCGCCAGCTTTTTCTTGACGCCGGCCGCCTGCAACTGCTCGATCAGCAACGTGATCGGCAGATTCAGGTCCTTGGCAAACTGGGTGACGTTGATTTGCGCCATAAATGCTCCGCGACAGAAATGCGTTACGCGGCGTCCCGCGGTTCCTCAAACCACGGACGGCGTGCCGTCATGATCAGTTCTTTTGCCCGCTCCGCGTCGATACCCGTCATCTCCACGACGTCGTCGGTGGCCAGGTCGGCCAGCCCTTCGGTCGTGGTGATGCCGTTGGTCGCGAGCGCGCGTGCGGTTTCCGTATCCATGCCTTCAAGCGTCATCAGGTCTTCGACCTCATGCTCCAGCTTTTCCTCGGTCACGATGGCCTGCGTGAGCAGCGCGTTCTTCGCGCGGCTGCGCAGTTCGTTGACCGTGTCCTCGTCGAAAGACTCGATCTCCAGCATTTCCGCGAGCGGCACGTAAGCCACGTCGTCGAGCGTGGTGAAGCCTTCCTGGACCAGGATTTCGGCCACTTCCTCGTCCACGTCGAGCTTCTCCATGAACAAGGACCGCGTGCTGCTGGTCTCCGCCTGCGTTTTCTGATCGGACTCGGCGAGCGTCATGAGATTGATTTCCCAGCCGGTCAGTTCGGCGGCGAGCCGCACGTTCTGGCCGGTCCGGCCGATCGCCTGGGCGAGGTTTTCCTCGTCCACCACGACGTCCATGCTGTGCTTGTCCTCGTCCACCGTGATCTTGCTGACTTCCGCCGGGGCGAGCGCGTTGATCACGAACTGCGCGGGATCCTGGTTCCAGAGCACGATATCGACACGTTCGCCGCCGAGTTCCGAAGTCACGGCCTGCACGCGCGAGCCGCGCATGCCGACGCAGGTGCCGATCGGATCGACGCGCGGGTCGTTTGACTTGACCGCGATCTTGGCGCGCAGGCCGGGGTCGCGCGCGGCCGCCTTGATTTCCAGCAGGCCGTCTTCCAGTTCGGGCACTTCCAGCTCGAACAACTTGACCAGAAATTCCGGCACGATGCGCGACAGAATGACCTGCGGGCCCCGGGCCTGGCGGTCGATCTTCCACAGGTAGGCGCGCACGCGGTCGCCGACGCGAAGGTTCTCCTTCAGGATCATCTGGTCGCGCGGCAGCACCGCCTCGACGCGTCCGGATTCCACGATCGCGTTGCCGCGCTCCATGCGCTTGATGACGCCTGTCACCAGGTTTTCCTTGCGCTGCAGGAAATCGTTCAGGATCTGCTCGCGTTCCGCGTCGCGGATGCGCTGCAGGATCACCTGCTTAGCGGTCTGCGCGCCGATGCGGCCGAATTCGATCGGCTCCAGCGGTTCCTCGACGAACTCCTCGAGCTTGAACTCGGGATTGAGTTCGTGCGCCTCGCGCAACAGGTACTGGCGCGCCGGCACTTCAAACAGGTCGTCGGGCACGATCTGCCAGCGGCGGAACGATTTGTAATCGCCCGTCGCCGGGTCGATCTCGACCCGCACTTCCACGTCTTCCGTGAAGCGCTTCTTGGTCGCCGAGGCGAGCGCCTGCTCAAGCGCCCCGATGACGATCGCCTTGTCGACGTTCTTCTCACGCGCGAGCGCGTCGACCAGCATCAGAATTTCCCGACTCATGACATCCGTCTCCTGCTGTGCGCCGGCGCAAGCCGGTGCTGAACAATCTCCACACCCGGCCCGCGCCGGGTGTTACTCATTTCGCCCCGGCACCGGCCGGGGGCCTTTGATCGGTGCGTCCGGCGCGAGCCGGGCACTTTCCACATTCGCCAGTTCGAGGCGGACCGTCCGCCCTTCAACCGCCAGCACCACTGCGCCGTCCTCGACACCGCTGATCGTGCCGACAAAATTGCGCTGCCCGTCCAGCGGCAGGCGCAGCCTGACCTTCGCTCGTTCACCGGTGAAGCGCGTGAAATCGCCCGCCTGCTTCAGCGCGCGGTCGAGGCCCGGCGAAGACACCTCGAGCCGGTCGTAACCGACGCGTTCCACTTCCAGCACCCGGCTCACCTGCCGGCTCACCGCCGCACAATCGTCGACGTTGATACCGCCCGGTTTATCGATGTACAAACGCAGCAGTCCGCCACGGCCGGGCTTCTCCCAATCCACGAGTTCGTAGCCCAGGCCGGACACTGTTTGCGTCAGCACGATCCCCAAATCCATTTAAACCCTTGAATACAAACAAAAAATGGGCTTAATGCCCATCGGTCCCCACACAAAAAAGGATTTGAATTTTAACGGATTAGCGAGAAGATTGAAAGGATTAGCTGCAGTTAACCCCGCTTCGATGAACGACCTCCAGCCGCCGCGCCGCCATAGCGGCCGCTGCTAAACTTCGCCGGGTTCATGCCTCTTTCGACGCAATTTCGCCTCTCGGCCCCCGCTTTTCACGCGTTCCCGCGCCCGTTTGCCGAACCGATACGATGACCGCCACCCGCTTCCGGCCATCGCCAGTCTGCCCCGGCCCCGTCGATCTGATCGACCTCAGCTTCGAGGACAACCTGCTCGACAAACTGATCGCTTACTGGGGGGAATACGGCGATTGCTTCGTCGTCCGCTCTGCGGCCGCCCGTGATCCCATCTACGTCCTCTGCCATCCCGACCTGGCGAGGCAGGTACTGGTCACCAACCACGCCAACTACACCAAGGGCATCGGCATCGACCGCGTGCGCATTCTGCTCGGCAACGGCCTGATGGCAAGCGAAGGCGATTTCTGGCATCGGCAGCGGCGCATGATCCAGCCCGGCTTCCACCGCGCGACGCTGGCGGGGCTGACCGCGCACATCACGGCGGCGAACGAGGCGCTGGTGGCGCGCTGGACGCAACGCGCCCGCGAGCGGCAGCCGGTCAATGTCACGGCGGATGTCAGCGAGTTGTCGCTCGACATCGTGCTGCACGCGCTGTTCAGCGAGGATGTCGCGGACCTCGTGGGCGACGACCATCCGTTCAGCATCCTGACCGGGGAAACCGGCCGCAACCTGCAGTTCGCGCGCAAATTCCGCGCGCTCGGCGTGCAGATCGGCGCGCTCATCGAACGACGCCTGCGGGAAGACCGCCTGCCGGAAGACCTGCTCACGCTGCTGCTGCATGCACGCGACCGCAAGACCGGCGAGCCCATGTCGCGCCGGGAATTGATGGATGAAATCCTGACTTTGATCGTGGCCGGGCACGAAACAACCGCCAGCGCGCTCAACTGGCTCTGGTACCTGCTCGCGCAGCACCCGGAAGCCGGCGAACGTCTGCACCAGGACAGCGTGCGGTGTGCAAGGGAGGCCGTGGCGATCCCGCCCGCCGACAGCTACACCCTCCGTGCGTTGCGGGAGACCCTGCGCCTCTATCCGCCCGGCTGGCTGATCACGAAACGGGCCAAGGGAGACGACCGCATCGGTCCCTACGCCATTCCCGCGGGTGCGGAGATTTTCGTGCCGGTCTACCTCCTGCACCGCCATCCGGGGTTCTGGTCCGCCCCCGGGCACTTCGATCCGGACCGCTTCGCCAGCGGCCGCGAACCGCTCAACCGCCATGCCTACCTGCCGTTCTCCGCGGGACCGCGGGCCTGCATCGGCGACGGTTTCGCGCTGCTCGAGATGGAGATCCACGCGCGGACCGTCGCCCGCACGCTGCGTCTCGACGCGATCGCCGGTCCGCCGGTTGAACTCGAACCGCAGATCAACCTGCGCACGCGCCAGCCCCTTTCGTTTCAACCGGTCTTGCGTTAGCTTCCTGCGCCATGCTGACAGCGGACACCCTCACCGCGGCGCTCGAGCGTCTGCCCGACGAGCGGGGCGAACTCCTTGACATCGAGTCGGGCGACCGCCGGCGCGCGTTTACCGCCAGCCAGATCCGGAGTCGCGCGCTGGGACTGCTGCGCCACTTTCAGGACCGCGGCGCGCAGCCGGGCGACGAGATGATCATCGTCGCCGGCAATAATCTCGCCTTCATCGACGCCTTCTGGGCCTGCGTGCTGGGCGGCCTGATCGCGGTTCCCGTCGCGCCGGGCGCCGGCGATGCGCAGCGCGAAAAACTGTTTCGGATCGCCGCGCGGCATGCGCGG
>JBOIEQ010000061.1:0-24033 GCA_050741255.1 Burkholderiales bacterium
GTTCATCGGTGCGTACGGCTCGTTCGCCGGGAACGTGGCGCTGGCGTTGCTGGCGCGCGGCGGCGTGTATCTCGCCGGCGGCATCGCGCCGCGTCTCGCGTCCCGGTTCGCGGACGGCGGTTTCATCCGCGCGTTCACCAGCAAGGGGCGCTTCACGGAACTGCTCGCCAAAATTCCCGTGCACATCGTGCGCGAACAGCGGGCGGGGCTCCTCGGCGCGCTGGAAACCGCGCGCCGGCTGCCGGCTTAGGCACGCGCGCTGCCGCCCGCGGCGGCCAGCTCCCCGGCGGTATTGATATTCGAGAACGCGTCCGGCTGATCGTCGAACAGCACCTCCACGACCGGCAGCGTCGTGTACCACGCGTCGATCTTGCGCCCGCCGCCCTCCAGAAACGCGGTCAGCCCGGGCAATACCGATTTCCGGCACAGGCAGAACACGGGATGCGGCTGGTCGCCCGTTTTCGCGACAGCGAGATCGGCGCGATTTTCTTCCAGCGCCGCCTGCAGCCGCACTACCAGATCGGTCGGCAGGAAAGGCGAATCGCAGGGCGCGGTGACCACGAGCCCGTGCGTGGCTTCCGTCAGGCCGCGGTGCAGGCCGGCCAGCGGTCCCGCGAATCCGCCGATGGCGTCCGGGATGACCCGGTGGCCGAACGCCGCGTAGGCATCGAGGTTCTGGTTGGCGTTGACCAGCACCTCGGCCACCTGCGGTGCGAAGCGTTCCAGCACCCACGCCACCATCGGCCGGCCGCGCAGCAGTTGCAGCCCCTTGTCCACGCCGCCCATGCGGCGGCCCTGGCCGCCGGCGAGGATGATTCCTGTCACTGCACACATTCGATTAGCCGCAGAGACGCAGAGGACGCAGAGAAATGAAAATGGAAAAGCATGGATTGCCGCTTCCTCGATAACCAACAGGAGTTCTCTGCGCTCTCAGCGTCTCTGCGGCTCATTCGTTTTTCTTGAACCGCTGCGCGCCCGTGAACAGCAGGTAGTGCTTGCCCGTCGCGCGGCCGAACATGGTGATGCCTGTCTGCTGCGCCACTTCGTACCCCATCTGCGTCAGCCCGGAGCGCGAGACCAGGACGGGGATGCCCATCTGCGCGCACTTGATGACCATTTCCGAAGTCAGACGCCCGGTGGTGTAGAAGGTCTTGTCGCCGCCGTCGAGGCCGTCGAGCCACATCTGGCCGGCGATCGCGTCCACCGCATTGTGACGGCCGACATCCTCGATGAACATCAGGATCTCGGCGCCGCGGGCAAGTGCGCAGCCGTGCACCGCGCCCGCCTGCTTGTAGATGGTCTCGAAGCGTCGGACGTTGTCGATCAGCGCGTACAGGGTCGCTTCGGTGATCGCCGCGCCGGCGGGCAGCCGCACGTTGTCGAGATCGGCCATCAGGTCGCCGAACACCGTGCCCTGGCCGCAGCCGCTGGTGACGGTGCGTTTCTCCATGCGCGCGGAGTAATCGGCGTTCGCTTCGCGCGTCGTGACGGCGACGGCGTTCACTTCCCAGTCCACCTGCACCGCGGTGATGTCGTCGATGCTGCCGACCAGGCGCTGGTTGCGCAGGTAACCGATGGCCAGCGCCTCGGGCGCCTGGCCCAGCGTCATCAGGGTGACGATCTCGCGCTTGTCGACGTACAGGGTCAGCGGATGCTCGCCGGCGATGGCCGTCGGCTCGTGCTCGCCTTTCTCGTTCACCGCGTCGACGGTGAAGGTGGCGGGGCGGGCGGCGTTGGTAAGGAGGGGCATAAGTGCGGGATTAGGGATTCGGGATTGGGGATTGGAAATCAAAACCGGCGCGCCCGTTCTTGCTGCTGGTTTCTAATCCCCAATCCCGAATCTCAAATCCCGCTTCTAGCCTCCGATGTACGACATTTCCACTTTTTTCCACTGCGCGGTTTCGGCGGTCCGCAGTTCGGAATAGCGGTCTTCGCGCGCGCGCCAGACGGTCTGGATGCGGCGGATGATGTCCTCGTCGGTGGCGCCGTTGCGCAGCAGCGTCCTCACGTCGTGGCCCTCGGTCGCGAACAGGCAGGTGTAGAGGCTGCCTTCGGTGGACAGGCGCAGCCGCGTGCAGTCGCGGCAGAAGGCCTGCGTGACGGAGGCGATGACGCCGATCTCGCCGCTGCCGTCGCGGTAGCGCCAGCGCTCGGCCACTTCACCGCGGTACTGCGCCACGGCCGGTTCGAGCGGAAATTCGGCGCCGATCATGTCGACGATCTCGCGGGCGGTGACGACATCGTCCATGCGCCAGCCGTTGGTGGCGCCGACGTCCATGTATTCGATGAAGCGCAGGATGTGGCCGCTGCCCTTGAAGTGGCGGGCCATCGCAAGGATGCCGTGGTCGTTTACGCCGCGCTTGACGACCATGTTGATCTTGACCGGCGCGAGACCCGCGGCGGCGGCGGCCTCGATGCCCTCGAGTACCTTTGCGACCGGGTAGTCGGCGTCGTTCATCGCCTTGAAGGTCGGGTCGTCCAGCGCATCGAGGCTGACGGTAATGCGTTTGAGGCCCGCGGCCTTGAGCGCCACCGCCTTCTTCGCCAGCAGCGAGCCGTTGGTCGTCAGCGTGAGGTCGAGCCCGGGGATTTCCGCGAGCACGGCGACCAGCCTTTCCAGGTCGCGCCGCACCAGCGGTTCACCGCCCGTGAGACGGATCTTCTCGACGCCGAGGCCGTGGAACAGGCGCGCGAGGCGGGCGATTTCCTCGAAGGTGAGCAGCGCGCCGTGTTCGAGGAACTGGTAGTCCTTGCCGAACACCGCGCGTGGCATGCAGTAGACGCAGCGGAAGTTGCAGCGATCGGTCACCGAGATGCGCAGGTCGCGCAGCGGCCGGCCGAGGCGGTCGGTGAGCACGGGCAGGGCAGTGATGGATGCGGACGCGGCGGACATCCCGCCATTATCGGGGAGGGCACCCGGCGGGGCAACCGAACCCCTCGCCAAATCAATGATTTGAAAGCGGGTTTGTTGCGGGCCGTGGAAGCCCGGCGCACAATCCCGCCCGCATGGATGTCATCCTGAACCCCTGTCGCATGGCCGTGATCATGGCGCGCCGCACCCTCAACAATCGCTGGGCCAGCGAACAGTGGGAGGCGAAAGGCGCGGTGCTGGACGAGGCCGCGCCCGGCGATGCGCTCGTGCCGGGCGGGCAGTTGATGGTCACGCATGCCAACGGCGAGGACTATCTGTTCCGGGGCCTGGCAGTGAAACTCGAGCGCGAGGAAGCCGTGGGCTACTACCTCAACCTGACATCGGACGCACCGAAATTATTCGTGCTCTGGCGCATGCGGGATGCGCGGGCGACACCCGAGCATGTCACCGTCAGCTATAACGAGGGCACGCGCTGGGCCGACGGCGGTGAACAGGTGGATGGCGTGCCGCTGCCGCTGGAGCTCACGCCGTGGATGGCGGACTTTGTGGAACGCCATTACAAGCCCGAGCCGAAGAAAGCGGGGCGCTACGCCAGCAACAAGGACCGCACCCGGTCGGGCCGTGAATGAGCGAGCCCAAGGACAATATTCTCTCGCGCTGGTCGCAGCGCAAGGTGCAGGCGCGCGAAGCCGAGCGGGCCGCGCCCCCGCCGGCACCGTCGGACGCTGGCCCCCCTGAAGCGACCGAACTGCCGCCGCTGGAATCCCTGACGCCGGAATCGGACTTCAGCGCCTTCCTGCGGCCGGACGTCGATCCCGCGCTGCGTCGTGCCGCGCTGGGCAAACTGTTCAGCGATCCGCGCTTCAATACGCTGGACGGGCTGGACACCTACATCGGCGATTACACCCTGGCCGATCCCCTGCCCGAGGGCATGCTGGAAAAGCTCGCGCACTGGCAGAACATCCTTGCCACCCAGTCGCCGCCCGAGGAAACCGCCGATGAGGCCGCTGCCTTGTCTGCGCCAGAAATGGTGCAACCGCTGACGGACGGCAACGCGAGTCCGCCGGTGTCGGTAACGGAACCTGTCGCCGTATCCCGCCCCGCAGAAGGAAACCAGACTTCATGAGCCGGCGCGTCCTCGTCTGCAACTGCAATCGCACCATGACGGTGGCGGCCAGCGACATCGCCGGCGTGGCCGGCAGTGAAGGTGCGCTGCCGGTGGCGAGCGAGTTGTGCCGCCGCCAGGTGTCGCAGTTCGAGGCCGCGGCCAAGTCCGGTGACGACCTGTGGGTCGGCTGCACGCAGGAAGCGCCCCTGTTCACCGAGCTGCACGCCCAGTCCGCGGCCAGTGGGCGGCTCGCGTTCTTCAACATCCGCGAACAGGCCGGCTGGTCGACGGAGGGGGCGGCGAGCGGACCCAAGCAGGCGGCACTGGTGGCGGCGGCGCTGCTGCCCGATCCCGCGCCGGCGCAGACCGTCAGCTACCGTTCGGAAGGGGCGCTGCTGATCGTCGGACCGCTCGACACCAGCGTGGCCTGGGCCGCCCGGCTCGCGGACCAACTTGACGTTGCGGTGCTGGCCACGGACCGCCAGGGCGATCTCCCGTCGACGCGGCGCTACCCGGTGTGGGCGGGCCGGGACGTTGCCCTCACGGGCTATCTCGGCGCTTTCACCGCGACCTGGCGGCAGGGCAACCCGATCGATCTCGAGGTGTGCACGCGCTGCAACGCCTGCGTGCGCGCCTGTCCCGAGCAGGCCATCGACTTTTCGTATCAGATCGACCTCGACAAGTGCAAAGGACACCGTGCCTGCGTCAAGGCTTGCGGCGACATCGGCGCCATCGACTTTGCGCGTGAGGACGCGCCGCGCACTGAATCCTTCGATCTGGTGCTTGATCTGTCGACGGTGCCGCTGATCCGGGCCGCGCAGCCTCCGCAGGGCTACTTCGCGCCGGGCCGCGACTCGCTGGCACAGGCGCTGGCCGCGCGCGAGGCCACCGTGCTGGTCGGCGAATTCGAAAAGCCGAAGTACTTCGCCTACAACGAGAAGATCTGCGCGCACGGCCGCTCGGGCATCACCGGTTGCACGCGGTGCATCGACGTCTGCTCGACCGGCGCCATCCGCAGCGACGGCAACCGCGTCGCGGTCGAGCCGCATCTCTGCATGGGCTGCGGCGGCTGCGCCACGGTCTGCCCGTCCGGCGCGATGACCCACGTCTATCCACCGGTAGCTGATCTGGGCGCGCGCGTGAAGGCGCTGCTTGCCGCCTACCTCGCGGCTGGCGGCAAGGACGCCTGCGTCCTCGTGCACGATGGCGGGGAGGGCAAGGCGCTCCTCGCGCAACTGGGCCGCGGCGGCAGAGGGCTGCCGGCCCGTGTCATCCCGCTGGAAGTGGTGCACGTGGCCAGTGTCGGCCTGGACACGATGCTGGGCGCGCTGGCGCTCGGCGCGGTGCAGGTCGCCGTGCTCGCGACGCCGGCACTGGACCCCGCTTATCGCGTCGCGCTGGCACGGGAAATGGCGACCGGCGGCGAAATCCTCGCCGGCCTCGGCTATGCAGGCGGCCATCTGGTGCTCCTGAACGCAGGGGAGAGCCCGGCGCTGGAACAGGCGCTGTGGGGCATGGTGCCCGCCCGGGGGCTGCCGCCCACGACCTTCCGTCCGGTCAACGAAAAGCGGCGCACGCTCGATGTGGTGTTCGAGCATCTGTTGCGCCACGCCCCCGCGCCTGCGGAGGTGTTGGCTTTGTCCGCCGGCGCGGCTTACGGCCAGGTCGTGGTGGACAAGGCCCTGTGCACCCTGTGCATGGCCTGCATCGGCGCCTGTCCCGAGGGCGCGCTGCTGGACGGCGGTGACCGGCCGCAGTTGCGCTTTACCGAACGCAGCTGCGTGCAGTGCGGGCTGTGCGCCAGCACCTGCCCCGAAGACGCCATCCGGCTGGTGCCGCGCCTCAACCTCGCGGCGGAGGCGCTGCGGCCGGTCACGCTGAACGAGGACCAGCCCTTCCACTGCGTCCGCTGCGGCAAGCCGTACGCCACCCATCGCATGATCGAAAACATGACGGGCAGGCTCAAGGCCCATTCGATGTTTGCCGATCCGAAGGCCCTGGCGCGGCTCAGCATGTGCGGAGACTGCCGAGTCGTGGACATGTTCAGCGACGAACGCCAAGCCAAGATCTCCGACATCCCGAAATCCTGAATGTGCTTTGCTGCGCTGCAATGTATTTCCGCATTGCGTCAATCCGTCACACAAACGTGGCTTTCGTGAACGGGCCTCGCTAGAATCATTCGCGCAAGTCTCACATTGCATCCCATGAGCGTAGCCGCGGCAATATCGCCTGCATCTGCCAAGCTCTTCGTGGCGCCCGAAGACGGGGCGCGCGCCGACCTTTACGCGCTGATCAGCGCCCTGTTTTTCTCTCCTCCCAATGCCGCTCTGCTCGCCGCCATTGCGCGCAGCGATGTCGTCGGCCCGTCGTCCGACAGCGCGCTGGGCAGCGCCTGGCGCGCCCTGCAGGAAGCCTCCGCCGGTACCGCCCCGGAAACGGCCGCCCGCGAATTCGAGCAGGGCTTCGTCAGCGCGGGCCTCGCGCGGATTCCGCTGCATGCGACCTACTACACCGCGAAAAGCGGCGACCAGGAACCGATGGTGCAGTTGCTGCACGCGCTCGGCGGGCTGGGCATCGCGAAACGCGCGCCCGTGGCGGAAACCGAAGACCACCTGTCGGCCCTGTGCGATGTGATGCGCCTGCTGGTCGCTGGCGATGCCGTGCGGGCACCGCAGGCCCTCGCGGTCCAGCGGGAATTTTTCGAACAGCAACTCGCGCCCTGGTACGACACGCTGCGTATGGCCATCGCGGCCGCGGAAGACCTGCGTTTTTACGGCGCGGTGGCCGCCCTGATGGGTGAATTTTTCGACCTCGAACGCCAAAGTTTTGAAATCGACGACTGATCAACGGAGGATGGCCATGTCCGCTGCAAATCCCAACCGCAGGAAGTTCTTCGCCGCTGCCGCCGCCGGGAGCGCGGTGGCCGTGGGGGCCGCCATCGTCGGCAAGCCGGAAGCGCCGCCGCCCGCGAAAGCATCCAAGGCCGCGGGCAAGGGCTACCGCGTGACCGAACACATCCGCAACTACTACCGCACCGCCAAGGTCTAGGCCGGGAGAACCGCATCATGCTGACCAGAAAACAGTCGGGTGAAACAAGGGCACGGGGCCGTCTCGCGCAGAGCGTGGCCGGATTGCCGGGGCACGGGATGGACCGCCGCACCTTCCTGCGGCGTTCGGGCCTGGCGGCGGGCGGCGCCGCAGCACTGTCGCAACTGCCACTCTCCATGATGGGTGAGGCTGAAGCCGCGGACGATGCTGCGCAGGCCAAAACGGAGACCAAACGCACCATCTGTACCCATTGCTCGGTGGGCTGCGCCATCGACGCCGTGGTGCAGAACGGCGTGTGGGTGCGCCAGGAACCGGTGTTCGATTCCCCCATCAACCTCGGCGCGCATTGCGCCAAGGGCGCGTCGATCCGCGAACACGGCATCGTCGCCCATTCCCGCCGCCTGAAGTACCCGATGAAGCTGGTGGGCGGCAAATGGAAGCGCATTTCATGGGACGAAGCGCTGAACGAAGTGGGCGAGAAACTCACGGCCATCCGCAAGGAATCCGGTCCCGACGCGACCTTCTGGATCGGGTCCTCCAAGCACAGCAACGAGCAAGCCTTCCTGTTCCGCAAGTTCGTGTCCATGTTCGGCACCAACAACATGGACCACCAGGCGCGCATCTGCCATTCCACCACCGTCGCCGGCGTCGCCAATACCTGGGGCTACGGGGCGATGACCAACTCGTACAACGACGAGCAGAACTCCAAGTGCATCCTGTTTTGCGGCAGCAATGCCGCGGAAGCGCACCCGGTGTCGATGCTGTTCACGCTGCATGCCAAGGAAAACGGCGCCAAGGTGATCGTGGTCGATCCGCGTTTCACGCGCACCGCGGCCAAGGCGGACAAGTTCTACCGCATCCGCTCCGGCACCGACGTCGCCTTCCTGATGGGCATGCTGTACCACATCTTCAAGAACGGCTGGGAGGACCAGGCCTACATCAAGGCGCGCGTCTACGGCATGGAAGACGTCAAGAAGGACGTCCTCGCCAAATGGACACCGGACAAGGTCGAGGAAGTGACCGGGCTCAAGGAGCAGGACGTCCGCGACGTGGCCGAGATGATGGCCAAGAACAAACCCAGCACCATCGTCTGGGCGATGGGGCAGACCCAGCACACCACCGGCAGCGCCGTGGTCCGCGCCTCATGCATCCTGCAACTCGCGCTCGGCAACGTCGGCGTGGCCGGCGGCGGCACCAACATCTACCGCGGCCATGACAACGTGCAGGGCGCCACCGACGTCGGCCCCAATCCCGATTCGCTGCCGGGTTATTACGGCATCGTCACCGGCTCCTGGAAACACTGGAGCACGGTGTGGGGCGTGGACTACGAATGGCTGAAGGGCCGCTTCGCCTCGCAGGCCATGATGGAAAAGCCCGGCATCACGGTGTCGCGCTGGATCGATGCCGTGCTGGAGAAGAACGAACTCATCGACCAGGACTCGAACGTGCGCGCCGTGGTGTTCTGGGGCCACGCGCCGAACTCGCAGACGCGCAACCTCGAGATGCAGAAGGCGGTCGAGAAACTGGATCTCATGGTGATCGTCGATCCCTATCCGTCCGCCAGCGCCGCCTACGCGGCCAGCGTGCGCAAGGATGGCGTGTATCTGCTGCCCGCGGCGACGCAGCTGGAGACCTCCGGTTCCGCCACCGCCTCCAACCGTTCGATTCAGTGGCGCGAGCGGGTCATCAGCCCGATGTTCGAATCGCAGACGGACCACGGCATCATGCTGGCGTTCGCCAGGAAGTTCGGGTTCGACAAGGAGTTCACCAAGAACCTGAAGCTCGTCAAACCGGACGGCGACAAGAAGTTCGAGGAACCGGAACCCGAGTCCGTGCTGCGGGAGATCAATCGCGGCACCTGGACGATCGGCTACTCGGGCCAGTCGCCGGAGCGCCTGAAGGCGCACATGCGCAACATGAATGTTTTCGACGCCAGGACCCTGCGCGCCAAGGGCGGCAAGGACGCGCAGACCGGCTACGTGCTGGACGGCGATTACTTCGGGCTGCCGTGGCCGTGCTGGGGCACGCCGGAACTGAAACACCCGGGGTCGCCCAATCTCTACAACACGTCCCTGCCGGTGATGGACGGCGGGGGCAACTTCCGCGCGAACTTCGGCGTCGAGCGGGATGGCGTGAACCTGCTCGCCGAGGACGGTTCTTCCGCGAAGGGCGCCGACCTGCAGTTCGGCTACCCCGAGTTCGATCACGTGCTGATGAAGAAGCTGGGCTGGTGGGACGAACTCACGGATGACGAGAAGAAGCTCGCCGACGGCAAGAACTGGAAGACCGACCTCTCGGGCGGGATGATCCGCGTGATCGTGAAGAACCACGGTTGCATGCCCTTCGGCAACGCCAAGGCGCGCGCCGTGGTGTGGAACTTCCCGGACCCGATTCCGCAGCACCGCGAGCCGCTCTATTCGCCGCGGCCGGACCTCGTCGAGAAGTATCCGACCTACGAAGACAAGCGCGCGTTCTGGCGCATGCCCACGCTCTACAAGTCGATCCAGCAGCAGAACATCAAGGATGGCGTGGCGCAGAAGTTCCCGCTGATCATGACCAGCGGCCGCCTGGTGGAGTATGAAGGCGGGGGCGACGAGACGCGCTCCAACCCCTGGCTCGCCGAGCTGCAGCAGGAAATGTTCGTCGAGATCAACCCCCGGGATGCCAACGACCGCGGCGTGCGCAACGACGAATACGTCTGGGTGCAGTCGCCGACCACGGCGCGCATCAAGGTCAAGGCGCAGGTCACGGAGCGGGTGGCGTCGGGAACGGTGTTCCTGCCGTTTCACTTCGCCGGCTGGATGCAGGGCAAGGACCTGCTGGACCAATACCCGGAAGGTTCCGCGCCGATCGTGCGGGGGGAGGCGGTCAACACGGCCACCACCTACGGCTACGACTCGGTCACGATGATGCAGGAGAGCAAGACCACCCTGTGTCAGATCGCCAAAGCCTGACGCGCGGCGACGAGGAGAACACACCATGGCCAGAATGAAATTCCTGTGCGACGCGGAACGCTGCATCGAGTGCAACGGCTGCGTTACCGCCTGCAAAAACACCAACGAGGTCCCCTGGGGCGTCAACCGCCGCCGCGTGGTGACGCTGAACGACGGCGTGCCCGGCGAGAAGTCGATCTCCGTCGCCTGCATGCACTGCTCGGACGCGCCCTGCATGGCGGTGTGCCCGGTGGACTGCTTCTACAAGACGCCGGAAGGCGTGGTCCTGCACGACAAGGACCTGTGCATCGGCTGTGGCTACTGCTTCTACGCCTGCCCGTTCGGCGCGCCGCAGTTCCCGCAGGACGGCGCGTTCGGCCTGCGCGGCAAGATGGACAAGTGCACCTTCTGCGCCGGCGGTCCGGAGAAGGACGGCTCGGCGGAAGAATTCGCCAAGTATGGCCAGAACCGCCTGGCCGAAGGCAAGCTGCCGGCCTGCGCTGAAATGTGCTCGACCAAGGCGCTGCTGGGCGGCGATGCGGATGTGGTCGCGGACATCTTCCGCGAGCGCGTGGTGGCCCGTGGCAAGGGCGTGGAACTGTGGGGCTGGGCCACCGCCTACGGCAAGCCGGACCAGCCGGCCGCCAAATCTGCGCCCGCCGCGGCGAAGGGAGCCAAGTGATGCGCGCGCGCCTGGCTGTTGCGGCCGCCGCCTCGGCGGTGTTGCTCGCCGCTTGCGGCGACAAGGACGTGGTCGTCTACAAGCAGGGCGAATATCAGGGCAAGCCCGATACCGCGCCCTGGAACAACGCCGCGCCGCAGGGCAACCCGCAGGTCACGCCCTGGCAGCAAGGCAACCGCGAGTCATGGGAGCAGTCCATCAAGGCCCGCAACCAGGGGCAGAACGAATACGTTCGGCTGAAGAACAAATAGCGGCCGGAAGGAGAACCGTATGATGGATCGATGCTTGCGGGTGTTGCTGCTGTCGATGGCAGCCTGGGCTGCGCTGCCGGGGGGGGTGGCGACCGCCGAGGATTACGCCAAGGAGCAGGTCCAGCAGCAGCAGAACCAGCCGCTGAACAACCAGCCCGTCTGGAAAGAAGTGCGCTCCGGTGCGCCGCAGGTCACGCAGATCCGCGGGATCGAAACCGATGTGCTGGTGCAGCCCATGGGCGAAACCTGGCGCCAGATCCGCAACGGGCCGATCAAGATTTACGGCGCCACGCTGCTCGTGATCGTGCTGGCCGCGATCTCTCTGTTTTACCTGCGCAAGGGCGAGATCAGGCTGCACGGCACACCCACCGGCCGCCTGATCCTGCGCTTCACCAGCTGGGAGCGCCTTGTGCACTGGGGCACGGCGATCAGCTTCAGCATCCTCGCGCTGTCGGGACTCATCATCCTGTTCGGCCGGCACATTCTGCTGCCGATCTTCGGGCTGACGCTGTTCTCCTGGCTCGCGATCCTCTGCAAGAACCTGCACAACTTCACCGGGCCTGCCTTCATCATCTTCCTGGTGCTGCTGATCGGCACCTTCGTGCGCAACAACTTCCCCGAGAAGGGCGACCTGCGCTGGCTGCTCAGCTTCGGCGGCCTGTTCTCCGGCAAGGAAACGCCGTCGGGCAAGTTCAACGCCGGCGAGAAGCTGTGGTTCTGGGGCGGTGCGCTGACCCTGGGCTCCATCGTCGCGGTGTCCGGGCTGGTGCTGGATTTCCCGAACTTTGACCAGGGCCGCGAGACCATGCAGATCGCCCACATGATCCACGCCGTGGCGGCGCTGTGCATGATGGCGGCCGCCTGCGGGCACATCTACATGGGTACCCTCGGCATGCAGGGTGCGTACGAGGCCATGCGCTACGGCGTGGTCGACGAGACCTGGGCGAAGGAACACCACGAATACTGGTACGAAGCGATGAAGTCCGCGCAGGCCAATGGCGGCCGCGGCGGTTCCGCACCGCTGCCCGGCGTGGCGCAGCGCGAATTCTAGAGAGCGGGGGAGACGGACATGCGAGAACAAACGAAGGGTTCTATGCGGGGCCTGTTGCTGGCGGCCGTGCTCGTGGCCGTAGCGGGCGCCGTGGGCGCCAAACTGCCGCCGCCGAGCGACGAAGCCAAGGCCAAGGCCGAGGAAGCCAAGGCCAAGTCGGCGGAGGTGGCGAAGAAAGACGCCGAGTTGCTGACCAAGGCGCAGGACCGCACGGCGGCGATGTACACCAAGGCAATGAAGGCCAAGGGCGTGACCGTGAAGCCGACGCCCATTCCGCCGCCTGCCGCTGCCGCGGCGCCAGCGGCAGCAGCGCCCGCCAAGAAGTAAGGCGCCGCCCCCGCGCAACGCAGGGGCGGTTGTTTTTCAGGCCGCGACGACCGGAATTCTGCCGATCTTCGCGCGCCACTCCTTCGGTCCGCTGGTGTGCACCGCGTCGCCGCGGGCATCCACAGCCACGGTCACGGGCATGTCCTTGCAGTCGAATTCGTAGATCGCTTCCATGCCGAGGTCCGGGAAGGCCAGGACCTTGGAGCCGCGGATCGCCTTCGACACCAGGTAAGCCGCGCCGCCCACCGCGATCAGGTGCACACCTTGGTGCTTCTTGATCGCGGCCAGGCCCGCTTCGCCTCGCTCGGACTTGCCGATGGAGCCGAGCAGTCCGGTATCGGCGAGCATGGTCTCCATAAATTTGTCCATGCGCCGCGAGGTAGTGGGGCCGGCAGGGCCGACGACTTCGTCGCGCACCGGGTCCACGGGGCCGACGTAGTAGATCAGCTTGTTCGCGAAGTCCACGGGCAGCTTCTCGCCCTTGGCAATCATGTCGGTGATGCGCTTGTGCGCGGCATCGCGACCGGTGAGGATTTTGCCGTTGAGCAGCAGCCGGTCGCCGGCTTTCCATTTCGCGGTGTCCGCCTTGGTCAGGGTGTCCAGGTTGACGCGCGTCGCGCCTTCGGCCAAGTCCAGCGACAGCTTGGGCCAGGCATCGAGGCTGGGCGGTTCGAAACGGGCAGGGCCGCTGCCGTCGAGCGTGAACTCGAGGTGGCGCGTCGCCGCGCAGTTGGGGACGATGGCCACCGGTTTCATGACCGCATGGGTCGGATAGTCCATCACTTTCACGTCGAGCAGGCAGGTGAGGCCGCCCAGACCCTGCGCGCCGATGCCGAGCGCGTTGACCTTTTCGAACAATTCCAGCCGTAGTTCCTCCGCGCGGGTCTTCGCGCCGCGTTTCTTCAGCTCGTGGATGTCGATATGGTCCATCAGCGATTCCTTCGCCATGACCATCGCTTTCTCCGGCGTGCCGCCGATGCCCACGCCCAGCATGCCGGGCGGGCACCAGTCGCCGCCCATGGTCGGGATCTGGCCGAGGATCCATTCCACGACATCGTCGCTCGGGTTCAGCACTGCGAAGCGCGATTTGCTTTCCGAGCCGCCGCCCTTGGCGGCGAGCTTCACTTCCACCGTGTTGCCGGGCACCACTTCCATGTGCACCACGGCCGGCGCGTTGTCCCTGGTGTTTCCGCGTTTGCCGTCGGGGTCGCCGACGACCGAGGCACGCAGCGGATTGTCCTTGTCGGTGTAGGCGCGGCGCACACCTTCGCTCACCATGTCGGCGACGCTCATGGTCGCTTCCCACCGCACGTCCATGCCGATCTTGAGGAAGACCACCGCGATGCCCGTGTCCTGGCACAGCGGGCGGCGGCCCTCAGCGGACATCCGCGAGTTGACGAGGATCTGCGCGATGGCGTTCTTCGCGGCCGGCGACTGTTCGCTGCTGTAGGCTTCGCCCATTGCCTGGATGAAATCCACCGGGTGGAAGTAGGAGATGAACTGGAAGGCGTCGGCGATGCTCTGGATGACGTCGGCCTGGCGAATGGTGACGGGCGTGTTCGGCATGATGTTCCTGGCGGCGGCTGGGGAGGGCGTTACGGGGGCCGCTACGCTAACAAAAACGCGGCTCGCACGGAAGGGTGCGCGCCGCGGGGCGGGCGGACTGCAGGCTATTCCTGCTGGATGTTGGCGGCGCGGATGACCTTGCCCATGCGATCGAAACCCTCGCGCGTCAGGCGGCCCAGTTCTTCCGGCGTGGAGCCGACCGGGTCGAGCGCGAGGTTGGTCAGCGTGGTGCGGACGGTGGGGTCCGCGAGCGCCTTCACGGCCTCGGCGTTCAGCCTGTCGATCGCGGCGCGCGGTGCGCCCTTGGGCATGAACAGCCCCGCCCAGGTGTAGTACTCGTAGCCCGGCAGGCTTTCGCTGATCGCGGGCACGTCCGGCAGCAGCGGGGTGCGCTTGGCGCTGCCCACGCCCAGCGCGCGAACCTTGCCCTCCTTGATGTTGCCGAGAACGATGGACGTGGCGGTGAACATGCACTGTACCTGGCCGCTCACGACGTCGATCGCCGCCTGTGTCGCGCCGCGGTAGGGCACATGGTTCATCCGCGTGCCGGTGCGCGACAGGAACACTTCCATCGCGACGTGCTGCGGGCTGCCCACGCCGCCGGAGGAGTAGTCGATCTGGCCCGCGCGGACTTTGGCCAGCGCGATCAGTTCCTTCACGTTCCGGGCCGGAAGGGACGGATGCGCGATCAGCGTCCAGTTGATGGCCGCCAGCAGGCTCACCGGCTCGAAGGCGAGCGGATCGAAGTTCACCTTGCGGTAAAGATGCGGCGTCATCGTCAGCGTGCCGTCGTTGGCGCCGAACAGCGTGTAGCCGTCGGCCGGGGCTTTGGAGGCGCGTTCGCCGCCGATCAGGCCCGCCGCGCCGGGCAGGTTTTCGATCACGATGGTCTGCTTCATGTTGTCCGACATCTTGTTGGCGACGATGCGCAGAATGGAGTCCGCGCCGCTGCCGGCCTGTACCGGCACGATCATCTGCAGGGATCTGGACGGGAAGGGCGCCTGCGCGGAGACGGTTAGAGGCACGAGGGCGGCGGCCAGCGCCAGGCCCGGGGTACGGATACGCATTGCGGAACTCCTCCTGGGTATCGCGCGGGCCACTCGAGGGGCGGCTCCGTGCGGGAGCGCGCAGATTAGCCGATGCGCCCGGCAGCGGCAACGCGCGCCGCCCCTATAATCCGGCGATGCACGGGAGGGGGACATGACGGCAACAGCACGGCCCGTCGGCCTGATCGGCGTGGGTCTCATGGGGATGGCCTGCGCGCAGCGGCTGCTGGCCGCCGGCCTGCCGGTCATCGGCTACGACGTGGACGCGGCCAAACTTGCGTCGCTGGAAGCGCTGGGCGGGCAACGGGCGGCGGGCGTCGCCGACATCGCCCGTGCCTGCGACCGCATCGTGCTGGCGGTGTTCGACACCGCGCAGGTCGAGCAGACGGTGGATGCACTGCTCGCGGCCAACGCGACGGCGGTACTGACGGTGGCCTGTGTCAGTACCTGCGATCCCGACCGCATCGCCGCGCTGGCCGCCCGCATTCCTGCCAACCGGCTGCGTTTCGTCGAAGCGCCTGTATCGGGCACCAGCGGCCAAGTCGCGGCGGGCGACGGCCTGGGGCTCATCGGCGGCGATCCGGCGGCGGCCGATGCCATCGCCGACGTGCTAGATGCCATCATGCCGCGCCGCCATCACCTCGGCGCAGCCGGCAACGGCGGCCGCGCCAAGCTCGCGATCAACCTCATCCTCGGCGTCAACCGCGCCGCGCTCGCGGAAGGGCTGGTGTTCGCGCAGCGTCTGGGTCTCGATGCCGCACGCTTCCTCGCCGTCGCGCAGGACTCGGCGGCCTATTCGCAGATCATGGATGTGAAGGGCGCGAAAATGATCGCGGGCGACACCGCGCCGGCCGGCAAACTCGCGCAGTCGCTGAAGGACTTCCACCTCATGCGCGACCAGGCCGCGCGGCTGGGGCAGACGCTGCCGCTCGCGGAGACCTACATCGGGCTGGTCGAAGGCTGCGTCGCGCAGGGGGAGGGCGAACTCGACAACAGCGCCGTGATCCGGGAGATCCGCCGGCGCGCGGCGAAGCGGCATTGAGCGTGGCCTGATTGCGCGGGCGCTGCCGATCGAGCGGACGCATTTCTAGGCAGCGCGGTAGATCGCATGCGGTTCCTGGGCCAGCGGCGGTGTGCAGTCCCATACAGGCTGGCGTGCGTCGTCCAGCGGACTGACCGCACCCATTCCCGGCCGATTCAGCACGTGGGTGTAGATCATCGTCGTATCCACATGGCTGTGGCCCAGCAGTTCCTGAATGGTGCGGATGTCCTGCCCGCGTTCCAGCAGGTGCGTGGCGAAGGAATGACGCAGCGTGTGGCTGCCGACGGGCTTGGCGATGCCCGCGCGCACCACGGCGCGGCGAAGGGACCGTTGCACCGTTTCCTCGTAGACGTGATGGCGCCGCTCGATGCCGCTGCGCGGATCGCGCGACTCGTGATCGGAAGGAAACACCCAGAACCAAGCCCAGCTTTCGCCGGCCCGCGGATACTTGCGCGCGAGCCCGGCGGGTAGCTCAACCCCCGGTCGCGTCTGGTCGCGATCGGCCTTCCACAGCGCGCGTGCATATTCCACCTGACGGCGCAGCGCTTGCTCCAGAGTCGACGGGAGCATGGTGATGCGGTCTTTCCCGCCCTTGCCGTCGCGAACCACGATCAGGCGACGGTCAAAATCCAGGTCCTTCATCCGCAAGCGCAGGCACTCCATTTTGCGCATGCCGGTGCCATACAGCAGACGTGCGATCAGTCCGTGGACTTCCGTCATCGCCGCCAGCAAACGCGCGACCTCATCCCGACTCAGCACCACGGGTACGCGCTTGGCGGTGTGCGGTCGTCCGATTTCCTGCATCCAGGGCAGATCAACGCCCAACACGCGCTTATAGAGGAAGAGCAGAGCGGCGAGCGCCTGCTTGTGCGTGGACGCCGAGGCCTCACGCTGATTGGCCAGAAAAGAAAGGAACGCTTCAATCTCGGGCGCGCCCATTTCCCGCGGATGCCGCAGGCCGTGAAAGCGAATGAACCCGCGGATCCAGTAGAGATAGGTCTTTTCGGTGCTGAGGCTGTAATGCGCGTAGCGAGCCCGCTCGCGTACCTGGTCCAGCAGCCGGGTCGACTGGAGTGGCGGGGCGGAGAAGGCCTTCATGGTCACCCTCCAGTAACTGAATGTATTTACAGTATCACTCCTGCGTCGAGCAACGCAAGGTAGTCAGATGCTCCCTGCGGCACCCAAGGCTGGTACCGATTTCCAGGGGTTAACCGGCTTGCTGCGCAGCTGTTTACTTTCAAATGTCTGGGCAGATCATTGTCTGGTATGGCTTTTTTGTGTCCTTTTGAAAAGTTGTTCAGCGGACACCTGAAAAGCTGGCCACTCAAACCTCTCCGTCCGGAGAAACTCGGTCACCTGTTAACCGGCTTTTCGCGAAGCTGTTTTCTTTAAGGTTTCGCGCTAGGATGATGACCATGAACACTTTTCCAGACCGCGTGGTCATCCTGTTCAACGGACACCACTTCCTGTTAACCGGCAAAAGTGCCGTATAAATCAAGTTAGGCGTCATGACAGCTCCACCTTCGCCCCTCGATGTCCTGCACGCTCGGGAGTCGCTCTCGCAACTCTTCCTGGACGTTTCCAACGACTTCTATCGTGCAACTTGGCAAGTCAGCCATGTTCGGCTAGTCGAACTGGTACCAAACTCCAGCGCAACGCTGGCGCAATTGCTCGCGTATGTCTTTAGTCGCTCGACGCTGGGCGAGTGGCCGCTTGAGGCGTGGTTACAGAACACGAGTTTCCAATCGCGCCCATGGAAGGCGGTCGCAGACCTTGTGCAGCACGCCCAATCGGACATGGCGGAAGAGGACAGGTGGCCAAACGACAACCTGGCATGGGCGCTCTCGAAGTTGTCACCCGCCGGTACCGAGTTCGTATATGAAATCGAGGGTCGTGCACATGAGCAGCGTCCGTGCTCGCCCTACCGATGTGGGCCAACCTATCAGGTGTTCTGGGGCAGTTTGAGCCGTCTGTACTTCCTTGAGGTTCACAATGAGTCGTAGGCGCAATGACGCCTAACCACTCGTTCAACCGGACCCGCTACGGCAAGCGTTGTAAGCCCGGCCTGAGGCACATGGTGCATCATCTCAGTCCGGGCTTACAACGCTTGCCTCCGCGGTCCGGTTAACTCGAACGTTAGGCTTCGTAAGCATGCATTGGAAGGGGGAAATATGAAATTAAAGTTACTGGGGTTTGCCGCACTGTCATTGAGCGCATGTGCCACAACCAGCGGCGTCATGGAAGCTGAAAACGGCACGTACATTATTTCTGCGAGGGCTGCGCCTGCGCGCGGTGGCACCGCAGGAGCAAATGCCGTTGCATATGAAGAGGCACAACAATTCTGCGCTACGAAAGGTGGTCGAGCAATTGTGGTTGATTCAGCAGAACGAGATGTATATCAAGGCTCCGCTGGTGGCTCCTGGAATGCTCAAGGTGGTGGTGTTGGCGGCGGCGTCTTTGCGGCGGGCAATGCGAATCTCCGCTTCAGATGCCAAAAGTAGCAGTCCACTCGCTTATTAAGGCGAAGCCTAACCACGCGCTCCAGCGGGACCGCCGCTGCGCGGCGGCCCCTGAGCGCAGGCGTTAGGCCGCTACCGGAGTTGGTCATGGCGTACGAAATTAGGCACGATGAGTCGAAACGCGAGTCGTTCGCTGAGTACAAGTACCGCATTTATCGAAACGGCCGATTGGTCGCCCGTTATTGGCATGACCATCGCGGAGATGAGCACGGCATCGAGTTCACCAACGGCGCCAGTCAACCATCGCCGGTAGGTCGAATGACGGACTTCATTGAAGGTGGCGGCCCGCAGCCGCTAGTTTTATCAAAGCGCGCTGTCGCGTACCTCGACGGCAAGCTCGCGTGAAGCTAATGTGTGTGCGCGTAGGAAAGCGGCCTAACACGTCGTTGGAGAGCCGACGCTTTACGAGCGCGGCTCAACTCGGACGTTAGAGCGCAACAAATCCATCGTCGCCGTGCACGCAGGAAAGCTCACTCTCTTATCGAACTTTCAGACCGAGGACTTCGCAAAGGTAGAACGTCAATGCCTTGCGATCCTCGAGAAGAATCCGCGCGACTATCTCACTCTCTTATTAATCGCCGAGGCCATTTGGCGTGCCGGAGACTACGACAGAGCCGTTCCCTACGCTCTCCGCGCTCTTGAGCTTGATCCTGGCAGCTTCCGCGCGCTCTGCATTGTCGCGCGTAGTTATGCCGAAAAAGGCAATCATGACAAGGCACGCGAGTTCGCTAATCGCATTCTGGCCACGCGGCCCACGCGATCTCCTCATCACGCAATCAGGGCGGTACTGTTGCCTTTGGCTTGGCTTCCTCGAATTCGTCGAATCAGACAAAACTCCGCGGATCAGTTGCAGTATTTTGACGATTTCGAAACATGGGTTGCAGAGTATGTTCGCTCATCGAGTTGACCAACTCGATGAGTTGCGCTCTAACCATCCGTTGGATCGGTCGAGATCCCAACGGCGCTGCGCCCCGTTGGGCGCCGATCAACGGAAACGTTAGCGTGCAGAAGAACGAAGACGTGACGAAGGAGACGCCCGAGAGTCGTCTCGCCGCGCAGGCATGGGCTCGCGGCGAAATCGATCTTGGTCGCGATCTCTATCGCAAGTGCGTGGGAACGGCGAAAGAGCCGGGCTATCTTCTTCCGCCGTCGTTCTACCTATCTGAATGGGCCCGAATGGAAGGAACCATCGGGAACCGCGAAGCGTTCGAGAGGCTACACCTCGAGTCTATTTCACTGCAGCCGAATGCTCCGTTCCTGCGACTCTGTTACGCCCGAGATACTTGGGCCGAGTTCAAAGACGGTCCGCGTTGCATGGAGCTTATCGCGGAGCTAGAAGACCTCCTTGCATCTGACCGCTGGGACCGCGGCACGGACTTGGCGCCGCTCGCATATCAGAAGAAAATCGAAACACTGAAGGCTTGGGTCCGAGGCGAACCGGGGGGAGACATTTGGCCGTGAGAGTGGAACTGTACGCTAACAACGTGTTGGAGCGGCCCTGTGGGTATCGCGGTCGCGCTGTCCTTGAAATGGATTGCGTGCTCGGCGGCGCGGAATGGGCGCTGTGCCAAGCCGCTCAACTAGGTCGTTAGGAGCCCTATGCCTAAGCCCGTGAAAACGGTTCTTGCTCTGTATGGCGGTTGGTCATTGTTGTGGCTGGCCGTGGCATATCTCGGCAATACCTTTTCTGGCCATGGGGAGCTTGGTATTTCCGCTCACGTTATTCTTGCCTTTACTGGTTTGCCGTTCGGGTTGTTGTCGTTTCACATCGTTCCGAACGGCACCGTTTTTTGTGTTGCTGTTGCGGGGGCTATTGGCACAGCCCAGTGGTGTGCCGTTGCTGAACTCAATCGCCGTTGGGAGCGTTGGCAAAGTGCAAGAAAAAATGCCTCCTAACCTTGCGGTCAAGGCCGCTCCCTTCGGTCGCTGGACGCTGCGCGAAAAAGCGCCGCGCAGCGCCCCTTACCTTAAACGTTAGGTTTCACCAAAGTGGCACTGAAGCCAAACTTCCTAAAGCTCTCCTACCTAGATGATGGGGATCTCTACAGTTGTGGTCTTGCCGGAGAAGTGCGCGTTGGGCACTTTGCGGGCGTCGGTGAAGCTTGGTTCGGCCGATCGGAGCTAGCAAACTTTCTATCTGACCTTGAGACTTTCTCCAAGACTCTGTCCGGGAACCCATGCATCAGAGGTGGGTTTTGGAATAGAGAAAAGCCGGACGAAATTGAACAGGTCAACTTGTCCCTTAGCTTTTATACCTACTCGCTATCTGGGAAGATCGGCGTGCGGATTGATCTCGCGGACGATCCTCATACGTATAGACGTGAGGAAGAGGTTTCGAGAATTCAAACAGAACTCAAGACTGTTCCCGGTATGGTCGACCGCTTTATCAAGGAGGCCAGATACATGTTGAGGGAGAGAGACGGGTTTGCCATTCTGGAGGGTGGTGATGACTAACAACGCAATTGACAGAGACACCGTACGCGTCGCGCTACGCGCGACGCACGGCGCGTGTCATTGCGAGCGTTATGCCTCATGGACGCACCATGGCGCGAGTCGATAAGCTGACAAGATTGGTCGCCGTGTTCGATCAGTTCCACAACGCTATCGCGCCGCTCGATGATCCATTGGCGAAGCAATTAGCCGGGAACTGGGCGAGCCTTCGGGACCGATATGTCACTCCGGACGGCGCTCCCCGTTCGGCGCTGGCTACTGGAATGGAGCAAGGTCTTCGTGAGGCTCCGATGCTGCTGGGATCGATGCGACCCGAAGTTAGGAAGCTCGCAGCCGACGCGCTCGCGGCAGCGATCAAAACGCATTTTCCCGAGTTCTTGGCCAAGGATGCTGCGCGGCTTGAGAAGATCAAAGCGCGTGGTTCGATCCGGGGAGAGAGCGAGTTCTACCTGGTTCGCCACCATATCGACATCTTGGAAGGAGAAGCAGGTCCAGATGCCGAGCTTCGGCGGCTGTATGAGCTGGTGGATCGTTTTGAGGCGCGACGCATATGAGGCATAACATGGCAGTCGACGCGGACGTCCTCGCAGCGGCTGTTCGCACGCTTATAGTCCGCCGGTCACTTCTACGTTAGGCAGCGCAAACATCGCTTCCTTTACCTCATGGACATATCCTTATACGAATGGCTCGATAAGATTGAAGCACGGCCAGGGATGTATCTCTTAGCACCTGGCTTCGCAAGTCTCACGTCCTTCATAAGGGGGTTTGAATGCGCGCAGATTTCGCTTCATACCTTCGACGATACTGACCCTCCGTTTCACACTTTCTCCACTTTTGTAGCTCGACGCCTTGAACATCACACTACGGATGAGGAGAGAATGTTAGGCGGTCCGTTATGGAGTCGGTGCATTCTGGCAGCGAAACCCGATGACCAAGACGCCTTCCACTTATTCTTCGCGCTTCTGCGAGAGTTCCGTACCAAGGAAGGGTCAGCTTGAGTAGCCGCGCTCCTCACCCGCACATAGTGCAAACTCCACGGGCAGGCTTTAAATCCCAAGCACTGCCTAACTTGTCGCTGCACCGGAGCGCCCGCAAGCGAGCTTCCGCTGACCTCGGTCGTTAAACGGCAACATCGAGCGCACGGTCCGACTGCGGTAATCTGTCCAAATGGCCGAGTATCGATACACCGAGTATTTCGAGAAAGAGGTCCTTCGCAAGCGGCCGTACATCAAGAAGGAGTGGTGTGTTCGCGTTCTCGACAACCCGGTTCGATCCGGACCCCAAGAGAACAATCGGCACCGGTTCTGGGGCGAGATTGCCAAGTTGGAGGGCCGCTACTTGAGGGTTGTCACGCTTGCGGATAAAGTGACCATCCATAACGCCTTTCCCGACCGACGGTTCAAGCCATGAAGCTTAACTACCACCCGGAAACAGACTCTTTGTATATCGACCTCTCGGAAGCGTCGAGCGTAGAGACTCGCGAAATCTCCGAGGGTGTGCAGCTCGATTACGACGCCAAGGGAAACCTCGTGGGCATCGATATCGACAATGCCAGCACCAAGGTCCAGCTCAAAGAGCTCATCCTCAGCAAGCTCCCGGGCAAAGTCCGCACCGTTGCCGCTTAACCTGGCGCCGCACTCGGACGCGCGCCGTGAAGCCGGCGCACGCCGCGGGGCTCCACGTCAGGCTGACGGTTTCGCCGGCGGCGCCCAACCCCCGGGCAGCTTGATCTCCTTGCCCACCGGGAATCCCAACACCCCGTTGTGCGCGAACACGTAGCAGCTGTTGCGCCCCAGGTCGCCCGTGACCACGATCATGAAGTCGTCCGCGCGCCACACCAGCGGCACCATCCGGTCCATGTCATCGGACTCGTGAAAGACCACGGGAATCCTTCCCGCCAGGTGTTCTTCCGCGAGGTTCCACGTCGGCTTCTGCGTCCAGTCGCGCAGGATGCGTTCGAACTGGTGCGCGGGAATCCGCGCCTGCGCGAACAACGCTTCCTTCAGTTTTTGCTTGGACCAGCCGCCGGCCGCGATGGTCTCCGCCAGGATCGGCGAGATCAGCAGGAGCGGCCGCAGCGTATCGTAGCCCTGTCCGACGCTGAACATGATCTGCCAGGAGTATTGCTTGACCACCGCGTCAGCCATGTAGGGCAGCAGTGCTTCCGGTGTGGCGCCTGAAACCGAGGAGATGTGGTTGCCGCCCGTGTAGCGGCCGACGGACAGGGCATTGGTGCCCAGCGGAAAGCCGAAGTCCGCGCAATGCGGCGGCCAGCCGAGTTTTTTCACGACGTCTTCGTTTTCGGCCACCACCACGCGCCACGTGTTGCCGAACGTGGCCTTGTCGTTCTTGTGGGGGAGAAAGCCTGCGACGTTGCGCAGATACAGCCGCCAGAAGCGGCCGACTGTCGTGTTGGCCTGGAAGCCGTCACGCATGACGCCCTGCGTGTAGTTGAACCCGAGCTCCTTGATGATGGGGCCGTTCAGCACGATCAGGTTTTCGCCGCCGGGCGTGTTGCCGCTGTGTTCGACGCCGTAGTCGTGATCGGCCATCGCTTCGACGGCGGCGACCAGCACCGGCATGTATTCGGGCCGGCAGCCGGCCATCACACCATTGACCGCGACGCTCCACACGGTTGCCGAGCGGTTGTCGGGGAGCAATACGCCGAGCACCTCATCCGCACTGCGGTCGGTGTGGCGCAGGAATTCCTGCACTTTCTCGACGGTCGGCGGGACGATCGGCAGCCCGTCGGACAGCTCGTGGGCGAGGAAGTACTCGTTGACCTCCTCGAAGCTGCCGCTGCAGACGATGTCCCGCGCGCCCGGTTCACCGCCGACGACGGCCTGGGCGGGCAGCGTGAGCAGGTTGTCGATGACCTTCGCGGCCGTGGTTTCGAGGATGTTCTTCTGCAGGACTTCCTTGGACTGCAGTCCCGGGTGGCCGGGAACCGGCGCCACCTGGATGTTGGGGAAACCTTGCCCCACCGACGTGGCCTTCGCCAGCACCATGAAGCTTTCGCAGACGAGCGTGGACGAGGGGATGCCCGCCGCTTCCGCCGCCGCACTCGCCCGCAACACGGCGGGCGTGCAGCTGCCTCAACAGCCCATGCCGGAGACGACGGCGTCCACCCCCAAGGT